>JANQIR010000201.1 GCA_028282065.1 Aestuariivirgaceae bacterium | reverse complement strand
GATCAGCCAGGATATCGCCGAGGGGATCGGTCTGAAGCTTGGCGATACGGTCACCGTCAACGTACTCGGCCGGGAGATCACTGCGCGCGTCGCAAACTTCCGGCAACTGGACTGGCGGTCGCTGCAGATCAATTTCGTCATGGTGTTTTCGCCCAACACCTTGCAAGGCGCACCGCACATGAACATCGTCACGGTGGAAATGACCTCGGACAACGAACCGGCGCTGCTTCAGGCGGTTTCAAGGACATTTCCGACCGTAACCCCGGTGCGGGTCAAGGACGCGCTGGACGCCGTGAACGACCTTCTGGCAAAGCTGCTTGCCGCGGTACGCGGTGCCAATGCCGTCACGTTCATTGTCGGGCTCCTGGTGCTGACCGGCGCGTTGGCGACCGGACTTGCGTCGCGCACCTATGATGCGGTCATCCTGAAGACCTATGGCGCAACCCGCAGACAACTGATCAATGCCTTTGCGCTGGAATACGCAATCCTCGGTCTGGTGACCGCGGCCTTCGCCGTACTGGCCGGCGGGGTCAGTGCCTGGGCACTGGTTCGCTTCGTCATGGAAATGCCCTGGGAGTTTTCACTGCCGACCGCCGGCATTACGGCCCTGCTGGCCATGTCCGTTACGGTGACCGCCGGACTTCTCACCACCCGTTCGGCGCTTGGCGCACGCCCGGCGCGGCAGCTGCGCACCGAGTAACCGCATCAGGTTCAAAGGATGAACTTAGACAGATCGGTGTTCTTTGCCAGATCACCGACGTTCTCCTGAACATAGGCCGCGTCGATCTTCACTGTCTCTCCGGGTCGGTCTGTGGCCGAAAAACTGATTTCATCAAGAACCCGCTCCATGACGGTCTGAAGCCGCCGGGCGCCAATATTCTCGACAGACGCATTGAGGTCTGCGGCCACGGATGCCAGAGCCTCGATACTGTCGTCGGCGAAATCAAGCTCGACGCCCTCGGTCTTCATCAAGGCGACATACTGCCTGATCAGGCTTGCCTCAGGTTCGGTGAGAATGCGTTTGAAGTCGTCCTTGGTCAGCGCACGCAGTTCGACCCGGATCGGCAACCTGCCCTGAAGTTCGGGGATCAGATCGGCAGGCTTTGCGACATGAAATGCACCGGACGCAATGAACAATATATGGTCCGTCTTTACCGCACCGTACTTCGTGCTCACCGTGGTGCCCTCAAGCAGCGGAAGGAGATCGCGCTGCACGCCTTCGCGGCTGACGTCAGCGCCCTGGCGCTCGGCGCGGGCACAGATCTTGTCGATTTCATCGAGAAAGACGATACCGTTGTTCTCCACCACGCTGATTGCTTCTTGGACGATCTGGTCTTCGTCCAGCAGCTTGTCGCTTTCTTCGGCAATGAGGACATCATGGCTGTCCTTCACGGTCATACGCCGGGTCTTGGTGCGTTGGCCGAAAGCCTTGCCGAGCATGTCGGATAAATTGACCATGCCGACCGAGGAGCCCGGCATTCCGGGAATTTCAAATGACGGCATGCCGCCGCCGGTATCAGCCACCTCGACCTCGATTTCCTTGTCATCCAGCTCACCGGAGCGCAGCTTGCCCTGAAACGCCTGTCTTGTGGAGGAAGACGCGCCCGGCCCGACAAGGGCATCCAGCACCCGTTCTTCAGCGTTGATATGCGCCTGTGCCGAAACATCCTTGCGCCGCGTTGCCCTGACCAGGGAAATGCCCGCTTCGATCAAATCGCGGATCATCTGCTCGACGTCGCGGCCGACATATCCGACCTCGGTAAACTTGGTTGCCTCGACCTTGATGAAGGGGGCATTTGCCAGCCGTGCCAGCCGCCGGGCAATCTCGGTCTTGCCGACGCCGGTCGGGCCGATCATCAGGATGTTCTTCGGCATGACTTCTTCGCGCAGGCCCTCTTCAAGCTGCTTGCGCCGCCAGCGGTTCCTGAGCGCAATTGCAACGGCGCGCTTGGCGTCCTTCTGGCCAATGATGTGCTTGTCGAGTTCAGATACGATTTCGCGAGGGGAAAAATCAGACATACGGGCTCCGGGGTACAGGGGCGTGCTCTAGCTCTCAAGCGTCTCGATAACGAAGTTGGTGTTGGTATATACGCAAATATCCGCCGCGATGGTCATGGCCCGTTCGGCAATGACCTCCGCTTCCAGGTCCTGGTCGATCAAGGCGCGTGCTGCAGCAAGGGCAAAGCTGCCACCTGAACCGATGCCGATGACACCGTTTTCCGGCTCCAGCACATCACCAGTGCCGGTAAGCACAAGCGAGACAGAGCGGTCAGCGACGATCATCATGGCTTCGAGCCTGCGCAGGTAGCGGTCGGTGCGCCAGTCCTTGGCCAGTTCGACACAGGCCCTGGTCAACTGTTGAGGGTACTGTTCCAGTTTCGACTCAAGCCGTTCGAACAGCGTCATGGCATCCGCAGTGGCGCCGGCGAATCCGGCAATAACGTTGCCGCCTGCCAGCGGTCGCACCTTGCGGGCATTGCCCTTGATAATGGTGTTGGACAAGGACACCTGGCCATCACCCGCCACCACGACCTTGTTACCCTTGCGCACGGTCAGAATCGTCGTGCCGTGCCAAGTTTGAGAAGCATCGGTATTTTGCATCATGTCTCCAGAGCAGTTCACCGGTCATTTAGTCTGCCCGGCCGCAAAAGAAAACCCATAAGGCACGCCAGCAGCTGTCACAACGCACCCCGCAACCGCGCCGCCCTATCCCCAGCCTTCAGAGTCTTTCGCATGTCATATGGCCGACACGGAACTGTCTCAACGAGCTTCTAGTGTGCCGGTCGCAGGAGAGACGTTAGTTCAGTGTTCAGTTTACCTGCACCACCCCGACTGCCCAACGTCATGCCGGGTGCGAAGCCCCTTCACCAGCCCCTCGCCCGCACCTGGCATGACCCTTTTTTTGCCAGCCGCAGCTAAACACTCTTCAGAAACTGTTTCATTCTTTCAAGGGCTTCGCTCAGTTCATCGCTCGATGCCGCGTAGGACAGGCGAACATACCCGGCGCCGTTTTCGCCAAAGCTGTCGCCATGCACCAAGGCAACATGACACTCGGTAAGGAGTCGCTGCGCCAGGTCTCGTGAGCTCAGACCGGTCCCTTGGATGTTCGGAAAGGCGTAGAATGCGCCACCGGGCGTGCGGCAAGTCACACCCGGCAGATCGTTCAATCCGGCAACAACCAACTCGCGTCGCTTCATGAATGTCTGGCGGAAACGTTCGATCTCGTCCATCGGCCCCTCGATGGCAGCAAGTGCCGCCATCTGCGCCACGCCATTGACGCAGGAATGGTCCACCGTAATGAGCTTGCGGATATGCTCGACCATGGGGACCGGCCATATGCCGTAACCCAGCCGCCAGCCGGTCATGGCAAAGGTCTTGGACCAACCATCTAGCAGGATCACCCTGTCGCGCATTTCAGGATACTGCATCAGGCTGGCAAACCCGGATCCGTCGAACACCAGATGGGAGTAGATCTCATCGGACAGGACGGCGAGCTGCGGGTGTCCGGCGAGGCCTGCCACCAGCTCATCCAGGGCAGGTTTTGCCACGACACCACCGGTCGGATTGGCCGGCGAATTGAGGATGATCAAGCGGGTTGACGGCGTGATCTTGGCCAGCACCTCCTGCGGATCGAAACCGAAGTCGCGATCTTCGCGGATGGGATATCCGACACCGGTAGCGCCCGATGCCTTGATCGCCTCGCGATAGGGCGGGAAGCCCGGATCGGGATAGAGGATTTCAGCCCCAGCCCCGCCGAACAGCATGCAGGCAAAGTAGATCGTCACCTTGCCGCCGGGGACAATCACGACCTCGTCGGCGACGACTTCGCAACCGTAGCGGGCCGCCACATGGCGGGCCACGGCCTCGCGCAATTCGGGGATGCCGACGGGTGATGTGTAACCATGCGGGCCATCGCGCGCGGCACGCTCTGCGGCTTCCAGTATATGGGACGGCGGTGAAAAATCGGGCTGGCCAATCCCCAGGTTGATCACCGGATGGCCCTCGGCCTTCATGGCCAGCGCCCGGTCCAGGACGAAAAAGGCGCCTTCTTCCTCGATCCCGGTGACGGCAGGGTTCATTTTCAGCATGGCACTTCCAACATTGCGTCAGCGATCGGGATCCAGAAGCCGCGACACCAGCAAATCCGCACGGCCGAGATCCTCCTCCTTCCGGAAGACAGACAGAACCTCCCGGGCCAGATGTGTGGTCATGTCCAGTTCATCGGCGCAAGCGACATAGTAGCCCATATCCTTGCGCGCATTGGCCAGCGAAAACTTGTAGCCGTCATAGTCGCCGTGGATCGCGGGCGCCACCATCTTACGCAATGCGCCGGAATTGTTGGATCCGCATTGCATGACATCGAACAATCTTTGCCAGTCGATACCGGCGTGACGCGCAACGGTGTAGCTGTCGGCAATCAGGGCGATCATACCGCACACGAGATAGTTGTTGATCAGCTTGGCGGTCTGTCCGCTACCGACCGGGCCGAAATGCGATACCGCCGAACAGCAGTTGTGCAGAATCGGCTCGATACGGTCGAACACCTCGTCAGCGGCCCCAACCATGGCGCCAAGTTCTCCGGCCGCTGCCTGTTCCGGGCCGCCCGCCAGGGGTGCTTCGGCAAAGTCCACACCCAGACCGGCGAGGTCTTCGGCGAGCGCCCGATTGGACGCCGGTTCGGAGGTTCCCATGTCCAGAATGACCGAACCGGCTTTCAGTCCCGGTTTGAGGCCGGAGATCACCCGTTCCACAACCTGTGAATTGCTCACGCAGATGACGATGATTTCGGCGGCTTGCGCCAGCTCCTCAAGCGAACCGGCTTCAACGGCTCCGCGCGAGACGAGATCGTCTACCGGTTGGCGATTGCGGTGGGCGATGACAGTCAGCCTGTGTCCGGCATCTATTAGATTCGACGCGATGCCGTGGCCCATAAGACCTGCGCCGACCAGTGCGATGTCCATATTTCCTGCCCATTCCGGTTCGATTGCGCGCTCCTACTTGCGCCATCCCGCTTCGGCGAAGAATGGCACAATGTGCGGACAGGTCCTATGGCCGTTTCACATGCCGATCAAGAAAGGCCAGCATGTCCTCAAGCATCTGCCCGCGCCCCGCCCAGTGCAGCAGGGCATGCGGGCCGTCGGGATACGTCTTGTGTTCGACATTGCCGGCTAGATGCCGTGCGGCATGATCCACGGCGACAGCAGGAATCGTGGTGTCATCGCTGCCGTGCCCGAGGAATACCGGCAATGCCAGCCGCTTCACGGCCTCGGACGCCCGGTCGGCCAGACGGATCAGGCCGTAGTAGTCCGAGACCGATACGAACCGGACGATGTGCGGGTCGTCGGCAAAGCGCCGGGCCATGCCGGGGGTCATGTAACCGGTCTTGTGCTCGATGGTCACGCCCATGCGCGGCACCACCGAGGAAAAGGCAAACAGAACGATGTTGTAGAACCAGCGGTAGGGGACGCCCTCGCGAACGCCCGGCGCGGCCAGAACGATGGCATCGGGTTCGATCAAGCCTTCAGCCGCCGCAATGATCGCCACCGAACCGCCCATGCTTTCGCCGAACAGTACCAGCGGAATTCCGGAGTTATCCTCACGAACCTGCTGCGCCACGGCACGGCAATCTTCGATCAGGTTACGCTGTTGCGGCCAAACGCCCTTGCGGCGGTCCTCGCCAAATCCGCGATGGTCGTAAGCCAGCACATCAAAACCCTGCTGCGCCAGCAGCGGACCGATCTCCTCATAGGTACCGGCATGGTTGCCAAAAGCATGCAATGCCAGAACGCATGCACGCGCCCTGCCCACTGCGCGCCAGCGGCGGCAGGCCCGCGCTGTTCCGTCTGGCAGAATAATGCACTGATCCCCGCCGTCACTGGGCGGAGCGACCGGATTGTCCATAGGCGTCCTATACAAGGTCGGTTAGCGTTTTTAAATTCCTGGGCCTGGATCTTAAGGCCGGATTGTGGGCTCAAGGAGACCGAACTGTCAGTGCAGGAGCAATTTCATGCCCTTTATAACGGTTGACGATGGCACAAGGATCTTCGTTAGAGTGGAAGGACCGGCCGGCGCGCCGGCGCTGATCCTGTCCAATTCGTTAGGCACAGATCACATGATGTGGCAGCCGCAGGCAGACGCAATGCGCGGGTCGATGCGCGTTGTCCGTTACGACCAGCGCGGTCATGGTGCCTCCGACGTACCCGGCGGGGCTTATACACTCGACCGGCTCGGCCAGGATGTGCTGGCAATCGCCGATCATCTTGGGCTTGAAACCTTCACGTTTTGCGGCCTGTCCATGGGCGGGCTGACCGGACAATGGCTCGGCATCAACGCCGGCAACCGTATCGAAAAACTTGTTCTGGCCGACACGGCGGCACAGTTCCCCCCGCCGGAAATGTGGGACGAACGTATGCAATTGATCCGCGATGGCGGCATGGCGGCCGTCGCCGAAGGCATACTGGAGCGGTTCTTCACCGACGGATTCCGCCAAAGCGACCCGAGGACCACCGAGACTTTCCGGCAGGTCATTCTCAACATGACGGCCGAAGGCTACCTCGGTTGCAGCCACGCGGTCCGCGATGCCGATGTCAGGGAAGCGATCGCCGGCATCAAGATCCCGACCCTGGTGATTACCGGCAAACATGACCCGTCAACGCCTCCCGAGCGCGGCGACTTCATCAGCGGCAAGATCGACAGGGCCGAGCATGTCGTACTCGACGCGGCGCATATCTCCAATATCGAACAACCGGCGGCCTTTACCAGTGCCTTGAAGGCGTTCGTGACGGGTGAGCATCTGCCCTCGGACACTGGCTTCACCGAGGGCATGGCGCGCCGCAGGGCCGTTCTCGGCGACACATGGGTCGACCGGGCGCTTGCGCGGCGATCGGATTTCAACGCGGATTTTCAGGACCTGATCACCCGGTATGCCTGGGGCGAGATCTGGACGCGGCCGGGACTTGACGAAACAACCCGCCGGCTCTTGGTGCTGGCCATCTCCGCGTCGTTGAGCCGGTGGGAGGAGTTCGAACTGCATGCGCGGGCGGCCATTGCGGCGGAGGTTTCAACCGATGCGGTCAAGGAAGTCCTGCTGCAAACCGCCATCTATGCCGGGGTGCCCGCGGCCAACACGGCGTTTCAGAAATACGAAGCCCTGCTCAGTGACGCTTAGCACCTGCCTAATCGATACGGCACCAGCCCGCTCCCCCTCCCAGCCGCCCCAAGGCTACCGTATCGGGTGGCTGGGAGGGGGAGCGGGCTGGCTCAGTCTAGGTGTGAAAATGCCCGGCGCGTCACTTCTTGGCGGGTTTTCCTGCCTCACCTGCCGCTGCGGCCCAAAGCGCCTTCTGCAGCTGGCCGAAGCCTTCAATACCCGGCGTGATCCAGGCTTTCATGATGGTTTCGGGATCGAAATTCTCGATGCCCTTTTCCATGCGGTCCTGCATCTGGGACATCATCCATTGCTGCATTGGCTGGACATCGGGCAGGCCGAGAAAGGTCCGCGCCTCTTCCGGTGTGCAGTCAATATCGATCTTGATCTTCATGTCCGTCTCCACGTGCCGGACACCGTCGCGTCCCGGCACCTTACGGCATCATATGCCACACAAAGGGTATCCATCCGGTTTATCTGCCGGAATATGGCGCAAAGCTAGGGTCCTGACCCTAGAGCGTTTTGCAGTTAGGTTGAACCATTCTGACGGAGCGAATTTATGAGTAGGACCAGGAGCCACCAATGTCATCCATTCTGCGCGAGACGGATTT
>JANQIR010000142.1 GCA_028282065.1 Aestuariivirgaceae bacterium | reverse complement strand
ATGCCTGCTGGCAAACCGTCCAGCCCGCCGTACTTGCCATCACCCAGGATTGGGTGGCCGATCATCGCCATGTGTGCACGCAGTTGATGCTGCCGCCCGGTGACCGGCTTCAGCGATACCCATGACAGTTTGGATCCCGCCCTGTCGACCACCGAGTAATAGGTAACAGCGCTGCGTCCGTCGTCCTTGTGGTTGCTTTGCGCCTCACGCACGCGTTCACCGTCCTGGGTCTGGATCTTGGCAAGCGATTTATCGACACGGCCCTGTGCCGGCTTGGGAAGCCCTTTGACCGCAGCCCAGTAGATCTTTCTCACCGACCGCGTGGCGAACAGCTTGCCAAGCTTCGCCGCGACCGACCGCCGCTTGGCCACAACCAGCACACCCGATGTGTCCCGGTCCAACCGATGTACAAGCCTTGGTCGCTCGCCGAGTTCCCTCTCCAGCCCCATCAGCAAACCGTCGATATGGCGCACTGTACGGCTTCCGCCTTGAACCGCGAGACCGGCAGGCTTGTTCAGCACAAAGATATCAGCATCTTCGTGCAGCACCATGTCCTGGAACAATCTGCGGTCAGCCTTAGACAAGCTCGGCTTGGAGACGTTTTCGCGAACATTGTCGTCCTTTACATCCAACGGCGGCACGCGCACGGTCTGGCCGCGTTCCAGCCGCGTATTGGTCTTGGCGCGGCCACCATCCACACGTACCTGGCCCTTGCGCACCAGCTTGTTGAGTAAAGCGTGCGGCAGGGCGGGATAATGCAGTCGGAACCAGCGGTCGAGCCTGAGGCCGTCCTCCTCGGCAGTCACTTCCTGGTGATGGGGCGCACTCATGATGCCAACGACCTGACCAGCCACAGGCCGCAAAAGATTGCCAGCAGTGAAAGGCTAACCGAACCTGCCGCGTAAAGTGCAGCCTGCAGGATCTGCTTGCGCTCATAAAGCACTGCAAAGTCGAGGGAAAAGGCGGAGAATGTCGTGTAGCCGCCCAGAATGCCGGTCGCAAGGAATGCCCGCGCCTCCTGGCCGACATTGAACTTGACCGCGGCGAGCGCAATGAGAATACCCATAAGGAAAGAGCCGCTAACGTTGGCAATAAACACACCCCACGGGAATTCGCTGCCGAAAACCCGTGCCGACCAGATCATGACGAAGTACCGGGCAGACGCTCCAATCGCGCCGCCCGCAGCGACCCAGAATACGACAGGCATGGCGCCTCATATAAACGGTCGCAAAAGCAGTTACAACGTGTCAGCCGTACAACATCTTGAACTGAACCCGGCGCGTGATCCCGGCAACAAAATCACATTCCAATTGGCCGAGCGGCGGGCTAATTGGCTGAGCGGCGGGGCTCGCTGCGGCCTACAGGAATGCCAAGGCAACCTCGGACAAGACTTCCACCACTTCGCCAAACTCAGAAGCGGTCTCAACAGCCTCTGCCGCCTCAGCCGCTTCAGCAGCATCCACGGCCTCAGGCAAATCGGCCCCGACTTCCGAGAGAGCTGGATCCGCATCCGAGGCATCCTCGCCTGTCCGAGCGAAACCTCGAGTGAAATCGCCAAGAAAATCAGAATCCTCCTCGAAGTCGCTGCCGAGTTCTTCGACCATTACTTCTGCTTGATCCCCCTGTGGCAATTCCTCGAAATTTATAGCACCTTCTCCTTGCCCAACCTCGCTTCCCTCTCCCGCTTCAGCGGATTCAACCTCACCACGACCAGCTCCGCCTTCATTGTCTCCTGCACTGCTTTGACCGGACGTTTCACTTTCATTGCCAGACGTGCGCTGGCGTTTGAATGACGGTTCGGTCTCCGTCTCGCTCGAATCCACCGAACGGCCCTCCGCTCGACGTGCGGATTCCGCAAAATCGCTACCACTTCCTGATCCCGATTCCGCCCCTGACGAAGACGAACCTGAACCGCTGGACACTGCAGAACTTGACGTCATTTCCCTTACTACCTAATCAAACAAGAGCCTCTGGCGGCTGCCAACTGCACATAAATAACAAAAAACAGAACTGCGGCCGCTGCTGATTGATTTAATGAAACACAAAATAATATTAATTAATAACAGATCAATCAATATTTATTAATCACGCAACTGATTGTTATATTAAATTACACAATCAATAATAAGAAAGGGTTGAATCAAAATATTCAACCCTCTTAGTTTTGCTACAGTAATATCAGGTGTTAGTCTCTCGCGAATTACAGCAACGCCAGGGCAACCTCGGACAAGACTTCCACCACTTCCCCAAACTCAGAAACGGTCTCAACAGTCTCTGCCGCTTCTGCGGCCTCAGCAACCTCGGCCGCATCAATGGCTTCAGGCAAATTGGCACCTACTTCCGAGACATCTGAATCTACTGTCGCAGCTTGTGCTTCCGCCTCAGGATCCGGATCTCCTTGCGTAAACCCTGTAACGAAGTCACCAAAAAACTCAGAGTCACCATCGGCTTCTTCACCGAATTCATCCATTAAGAGATCTATCTGGTCATCTTCAGATAATTCAGCGAAGTTTATAGCACCATCTCCCTGGCCAACCTCACTTCCCTCTCCTAATTCGGCCGCTTCGGCGGCTTCAGCCTCACCACTAGTGGTCTCGCTTTCGCTACCTCGCGCACTACCCTCACTGGATGCATCACCTTCGCCAGAGGAGTCTCCCTCATTATCTGTGCGCTGTCGCTTGGCCGAAGGTTCGGCGCCGGAACCACCGGATTCCGCCCGCCGTGCAGATTCCGCGAAATCGCTACCACTTCCTGATCCCGATCCTGACGACGCAGACGTACTAGGACCGCTTGACACTGCAGAACTTGAAGTCATTTCCCTTACTCCTTTAGTCAAACAAGAGCCTCCGGCGGCTGTTGACTGTCCTCAAAAAGAGATCGCAGAACCATGGCCGCCGCTGATTGATCTAATAAAATACCAAATAATATTCATTATAAGATGGGTCAATACGCAGTTATTACTTACGTAATTAATTTTTTCATTCATGTACAATGTTATATTTCAATAGCACAAAAGGATTGGATAACAAACATCCAATCCATACTGATTTTTCTATAATATAATTTGGTGCCAGTCTCTCGCGAATTACAGCAACGCCAGGGCGACCTCGGACAAGACTTCCACCACTTCCCCGAACTCAGAAGCGGTCTCAACAGTCTCTACCGCTTCTGCGGCCTCAGCAGCCTCGGCCGCATCTATGGCTTCAGGCAAATCCGCACCGACTTCCGACAGATCGGAATCTATTTCACCTAAGTCCGCAGCATCGGCCCCTTGGTTAATCTCGCTTTCCTCTCCCACCTCGGTAGCCCGAGATTCGCTGCTTGTCGTATCGCCCACGTTGTCCCCTTCACTACTTTCACCGGGCGCCTGGCTATCATTGCCAGAGGATTCTCCCTCACTATCTACGCGTTGCCGCTTGGCCGAAGGCTCGCCTTCGGAGCCTCCCGATTCCGTTGACCGTGACTCGGCCCGGCGCGCAGATTCCGCGAAATCGCTACCGCTACCTGATTCCGATCCTGACGACGACGACGCACCTGAACCGCCCGACACCGCAGAGCTTGAAGTCATTTTCGTGTTTCCTTAGTCAAAAGAGCCTCTGGCGAGCCCCGCCTTTCCCGAGATGCATTAACCGGGAACATGCTCACCACCAATCGATCTAATAAAATTACAGTGCGACATCAAAAAATTCCAATCAATGCGTATAAAATACTTACGTAACAGCATGGGTTAATTTAAGAAATATTAAATAACACAATTAAACAAAAAGGGCTGGACAATAAGATCCAGCCCTTCCAATTTTATCGTGGTATAAATAGGGGCTAGCCCCCTCTCTATGGTTTAATGACCACTAAGGCGCGAACGTTAGCTCTTCGGTAGGATGACCGCATCGATAACGTGAATCACGCCATTGTCCGTGACGATATCGGCCTTGGTAACATTCGCATTATCGATCTTCACGCCGGACGACGCGTCGATCATTACCTCGCTGCCCTGAACCGTCTTGGGAGACAGCTTCTTGCCGGCGATATCGCCCGACATCACCTTGCCCGGCACCACGTGATAGGTCAGCACCGCAATCAGCTTGTCCTTGTTCTCAGGCTTGAGCAGGTCTTCCACCGTACCGGCGGGCAACTTCTTGAAGGCCTCATCGGTCGGGGCAAAGACAGTGAATGGACCATCGCCCTTCAACGTGTCAACCAAACCGGCGGCCTTAACGGCAGCAACCAGCGTATTGAAAGAGCCAGCGCTAACAGCCGTATCGACGATATCGGCAGCCTTTGCAGCGGTAGCTGCAGCCGCGAGCGAACCAGCGATGAGAGCACTGGCAATGACATTACGGAATTTCATATGTGTTATCCCCTTATGGAGGTTGCGTTTGACACATCAACAAACGCAACCGGAACCGAAGCGGACTTCACCTTTCCACATCGAGGAAACTTTCCGATAAGCTGGCGGAATCTATGTGTGTGACGTGATCCGGTCATGATTGAACAACGTCACCATGCCCCGCAGACCAACTGTTTCGTCATCTGATCTTAGCTCTTCTGGCGCTGCGACCGCAGCCTTGTCCAGTACTCGAGACGCTTACGGATATCTCTCTCAAACCCGCGTTCCGGCGGATCGTAATAGATCTCCCGCTTCATCTCATCGGGAAAGTAGTTCTGGCCGGAGAACGCCTCCGGCTCATCGTGATCGTAGCGATATCCCGCGCCGTATTCCTGTTCTTTCATCAGCCGGGTCGGCGCGTTGAGAATGATTTTGGGTGGCGGCACCGAGCCGGTTTCCTTGGCCCTGCGCATGGCTGATTTGAACGCAGTGTAGGCGGCATTGGATTTCGGCGCACTGGCCAGGTAGACCGTCGCCTGCGCCAAAGCAAGCTCACCTTCCGGGCTGCCGAGAAAGTCGTACACATCCTTGGCAGCCAGCGCCTGAACCACTGCCTGCGGATCAGCAAGACCGATGTCTTCATTCGCCATGCGCACCAGGCGCCGGGCAATGAACAGTGGGTCCTCGCCCGCCACCAACATCCGCGCTAGATAATACAGCGATGCATCCGGGTCGGACCCGCGCACCGACTTGTGCAAAGCCGAAATGAGATTGTAGTGGCCGTCCTGCGACTTGTCATAGACCGGCACGCGCCGCTGCACGATGTCCGCCAACTCCGCCGGCCCAAGATCGCTGGCGTTTTCCGGTACCGCCGACAGGATCTCCTCAATCAGATTGAGCGCATAACGCCCGTCACCATCTGCAATGGCGATCAAGGCCTCCCTGGCTTCACCGTCCAACGGAAGCTTCCGGCCCTCGTGTGCTTCTGCCCTACCGATCAGTTCCCCGATCGCCTCCGCATCCAACCGTTTCAAGGTAAGGACCTGGGCACGCGAAAGTACGGCGGCATTCAACTCGAAGGATGGATTTTCCGTTGTTGCGCCAACCAACGTGATGGTGCCGTCTTCCATGTAGGGCAAAAAACCATCCTGCTGAGCCCGATTGAAACGGTGGATCTCATCCACAAACAGAAGAGTTCCCTGGCCCTGCTCTCGGCGCGCCTTGGCGGCTCCAAAAGCCTTCTTCAGATCCGCCACACCGGAGAAGATCGCCGACATCTGTTCAAACTGCAGGCCGGTTTCGCCTGCCAGAAGCCGGGCAATCGTCGTCTTGCCCGTCCCCGGCGGTCCCCACAGAATGATGGAACCAAACCGGCCCGCCGCCAGCATGCGGGTAATAGCCCCATTGGGACCGGTCAGATGATCTTGCCCGGCGACCTCTGCGAGCGTGCGTGGACGCAACCGGTCTGCCAGCGGCCGCGGTGCGTCCGCCTCCAGGTTTGCAGCTTCGAACAGATTTCCGGCCAACGACCCCACCAGATCCTAAAACTGAATGCGCAACGGCCGCCCCTTGCGCACGACAAGCACATCCCACCAGCCGTCATCACGCCGCAGGATTGTCTGCAATTCACTGACCGTCTTCAGCCGACGGCCATTGATCTCCGCGACGATATCACCATTGCGGAAATACCGCGCCGCGATGCCCCGGCTATGATCAACGATCACCACGCCGGACGCGTTGCTGCCAAGCCCAAGTTCATCGGCAACTGCCGGTGACAGGTTGGCCACTGCCAGCCCGGTAAACGGTGTGCGCCCGCGAATGACCGTCCGATTGCGGGGCGTGCTCTCCGGTGGAGCGATCAGCCGCACCTTCACCGATTCCGTGCGCCCCTTCCGAAAGAACGTCAGCTCCGCGACATCACCAACCTTTTTGGTGGCAAAGCGATAGGCAAATTCACGGGCGTTGCCGATTTCCTTGCCGTTGACGCTGACAATCACATCTCCGCGTTTGATGCCCGCCTGCGACAGCGGGCTTTGCCGATGCACTCTTACGATGTGTGCGCCGTGCGGACGCTCCATGCCGATGGCCTCGGCGATATCCGAGGTAACCTGCTGCACGTCGACCCCGCTCCACGGCCTCACCACCTTACCGCCGGCCTGAGCAGAGAAGATCACCGATTTGACCATGTTGACAGGGATCGCAAACCCGATGCCGTGTGATCCGCCGGAGCGCGAAAAGATCGCCGTGTTGATGCCCACCAGCCGACCAGCCATGTCGACCAGGGCGCCACCTGAGTTACCCGGATTGATGGCCGCATCCGTCTGGATGAAGAACTGATAGGAAGACACGCCGACCTGCGTGCGCGCAAGGGCAGAGACAATGCCACTGGTCACCGTCTGTCCAACCCCGAACGGATTGCCGATTGCCAGAACAAGATCGCCAACTTCCAGTGCCTCCGAGTCACCGAGGCTCAATGTTGGCAGCTGCTCGCCTTCAGGCTCGATCTTCAGGATCGCCAGATCCGTGCGCGGGTCGGTCACCAATACCTTGGCGGCGAATTCGCGCCGGTCACTCAGCACGACGCGAATGTCGGTACCGTTCTTGATGACATGGTTGTTGGTAACGATGAAACCGGAGGCCTCCACGATCACACCCGAACCCAGCGACCGTTTGACCCTCTCCCGCGGCATTGGAAAGAAGCCTTCGCGATCACCGAACGGCATAAACCCGAACGGCAGCATGCGGCGGTTCTTGACGATCTGTTTGGCGAATATATTCACCACCGCAGGGCGCGTCTGCTTCACCACTGGAGCAAATGACAGGGAAATCTCGGCACGCGATTGCGGCACGGCCGCCTGCTGTGCCGAGACAGGGGCACAACAAAGCCCCACGATGATGGCGAAGATTGCAATGGCTTTGATCAGGCAAATTTGCATCGGGTCTTTCCGTATTGATAGTCTTGCTGGTGCGACATCAGCCAAGTTTCGGCGCTTATGCAGCCAGCCGGACATGGGCGCAAGGGCTTTGCGTTCGCCGGCAGTCAACTCCTGTTGAGAAACACTTCCATGACGTCTCCGATATCGTCACGGATTATCAGGTCCGCATAAGGGTCGAGATCTGTTTCTTCTCGGTTCAGGATAATCAGCTTGGCTCCGTTCTGCTTCGCCCGCAGTGGGAACGCGGCGGCAGGATAAACCACCAGCGATGATCCTATAGCCAGAAAAGTGTCGCAGTCCTGGCAGGCGGCATCAGCCCGGGCCATTTCAAGCTCCGGCATCGGCTGACCGAACGAGATTGTCGCAGTTTTGACTATGCCGCCGCACTTCACGCAAGCCGGCGACCCTTGCAAATTCCGTTCAAGCTCTTGCGCAACCCAGTCGAGTTCATGGCGCTCTCCACAGTCCAGGCACTTGGCATAGGTACCATTGCCGTGCAATTCGATCACCTTGTCGCGCGGCACCCCGCTGTCATGGTGCAGGTTGTCTATGTTTTGCGTTATGACAGTACTGACGCGTCCCAACTCGACCAGCCGCGCAATCGCCCGGTGGCCCCTGCCCGGCCTTACCTCACCAACCGACTCGCGAATTTTCAAATAGCGTCTCAACCCCTCGCGGCGCATCTGCGCTGATGACATGAAGCTCTGAAAATCGATCGGTTTGTATTTCGACCAGATCCCGCCCGGCGAGCGAAAGTCCGGTACGCCGCACTCAGTACTGATGCCGGCGCCGGTGAAGGTGATTGCACGCCCGGAGTTCATGACTATATCGTACAGTGCTTCGATAGCGTCTGACATGGTAGGGTTATACCATTGCGCATCCGCAACGCATCAATCAAACCACATCGCGAGAGGTGAGGAAGCATGAAGTTTCTGCATACGATGGTCCGCGTGAAAGATATCGATGAATCGCTTGATTTTTACTGCAACAAGCTTGGGCTGACGGAGACCCGCCGCAAGGAGGTTCCCGAAGGCAAGTTCACGCTGATATTTCTGGCCGCACCGGAGACGCCGGAGGCGGAAATCGAATTGACCTACAACTGGGATCCGGAAGAGTACGGAGAAGGCCGTAACTTCGGCCACCTGGCCTTTGCCGTCGATGACATATACGCCACCTGTCGCAAGCTCATGGACGAAGGCGTAACCATCAACCGCCCGCCACGTGACGGCCGCATGGCTTTCGTGCGCTCGCCGGACAATATCTCAGTTGAATTGCTGCAAAAGGGCGAAGCCCGGGAAGTCCAGGAACCTTGGGCTTCCATGGGAAACACCGGCCACTGGTAGCGGTAATCCAGCGCCCGTTCGTTCGTTTCCGGGCCGGTACGTCTACTCGCCAGGTTCCGGCGTCTTGTCGAAGGATAAGGCGTTAACCGCCATAACCTCTGCAAAAAGCTCAAGATCTGGGCTCCACTCGTCATCTTCAGTGACGATCAGATGGGCATCTGGAAACCTGCGATCCTGAAACATACGAACCTCGCTGAACAGTTCCGACACTTTGTGCCGTTGTTTGATGGCGAGATTAGAGCGTGCCCGCTCAACAAAACCTGAAGCGCCCGTTCATCTGCCGTTCATCTTTGCAAACTTGCTTAAGTGCAGATAAATCAATAAGTTAAAAGTGAACACAATCCATCGTATAGATTTTCTGTTGCCATTCCCGGCACGGCGGATATTGAATTGAAAGCAAGAATGAGGCGGCACGCCACCGCATTGCCGCAATGACGCCACTGCCTGACGGCACTCAACCCGAATCCTGACAACGACGTGACCAAACCAGACAGCCGATGACTGACGGAACCAAATATCACGTTCTGCCGATCATGATCAGTATCGGCATTATCTTGGCCGTATTGGCAGCCGGTGCAGACCCCTCATCCGCGGCCAGCCGACAACATGGCGACTGGCGAAAAGTCGGCGAATTGAGATGCAAGATCCCGGCACGCGACAAGGCGATCCACTTCGGATCCAACCGCAAGATCGCGTGCCGTTTCGTCCGCTATGGCAGAAAGCGAACCGAGCGCTATGCGGGCACCATCCGCAAATTCGGTATCGAAGTCGGCGTGATCGGGCCAAAGCGACTGCTGTTCGCGGTCTATGCAAAGACCAGGCGAATCCGAAGGGGCGCCCTTGCCGGCGAATATCGCGGTGTGAGCGCCGAAATCACCGTCGGAAAAGGCATTGGCGGAAACGCTCTGTTCCGCACCGGAGACCGCAGAATCAACTTGTCACCAATCGGCGTCCAGGAACAGTCCGGCGGCTTCAATTTCGCCGGCGGTTATGCCCGAATGACGCTGCGGCGCGTACGCTGAACGTTCGCGCACCCCGCAACCACCACCGACGCTTGAATCTGACTATCAAAGACAGGCGCTAACTTGCCGGAATATCGGCAGGTTTGAGAGCACTATGAGCCATGCCCCTCACTGCGAACCCGTTCACCGATAATGTTTTCCAACGCAGTGTAGACTAGCCCGAAATAGCCAAATCCCGTGTCGGTTCTGCGAAAGCCATTGACCTCACCCCTGTCGATTTCGCGGACCTTCAACCCACCGTTCGGATTGGTCAGTGGCTGGCCGCTTTCGTCAGTATCCACGACAAAGAACTGAACCTTGTGGTTTGAAACCTGTTCTGTACCGGTTTCGTCATTGACGATGGTCATGAAGCCGTGTGGCCGCCGCTGCTTGCCGTCGGGGCTGACCTCGGTGATAGCGATTTCAAGCATAGAGAGCATCTCCAGAAAATGGGTATCTCGAATCCGGGCGGACCGTAGCAGCAAACGAACGGCCGTGTAAGCCGAACGATTTGCCCACCAACCTTTAATTCGACCGCCATTTGAGGTAACGTCGCGCCAACAGACCTCGCAAAACGGGCGAAACAAAAATGAGGCGCATGACGAAACTCAGCCGGCGCAACGCCAGCGCATCCGGTATAATGAAATTGGCGGGCGTATTTGTGCTGTTGGCGGCACTATTGGGAGTGCCCGCGCAGCAAGCTCAAGCCGTTGAACGGATCGCCCTTATCATTGGCAACTCGGAATACCGAAACACCACGACACTCAAGAACCCGTTGAACGACGCCAACGCCGTTGCCAACAAGCTCACCAAATTGGGCTTCAAGGTGCTCAAGGGGCTGGACGCCGACAAGTTCGCCATGAACGCCCTGATCCGCACATTCGGCCGTGAGATGCAAAATGCCGACATGGCGCTGTTTTACTATGCCGGCCATGGTTTACGCATCGCAGGACGAAACTATCTCGTCCCCATTGATGCAGCATTGAAGGAAGAAGCCGACGTCGACTTCGAAGCCGTCGACCTTCAGCTCATCCTGAAACAGATGGAACGCAGACAGCGGACCAGCATTGTCTTACTGGATGCGTGCCGCGACAATCCTTTGTCGACACAGCTTGCCCGCTCAATGGGCACCCGATCCGCCTTCGTCGGGCGCGGTCTCGCGCGCATCGAGACCGGCGTTGGAACTTTTATCGGATTCTCGACCCAGCCTGGCAACGTCGCTCAGGATGGATCGGGCCTCAACAGCCCGTTCACCGGCGCGCTGCTGAAAAACCTTGATGAGCCGGGCCTCGATATTGAGGTGTTGATGCGCCGGGTCCGTGAGCAGGTCGTCAAGGAGACGGACGGCAAACAGGTACCCTGGAGCAATTCATCTCTAGTGGGCGACAGCGTAATCCTGAACGCTGCTTCACCTGCCACACCGCCCCCGGTCAAACAAGCCGCGGTTCCCGCAATTCCCGCGCAACCGGGCAATTTGTTGAAACAACCGCCGGCGAAGGACGAATCCGAAGTCGCATTTGAACTGGCATTCTGGCGTTCGATTGAAAATTCCAAGAATCCGGCCATGTTCGAGGCTTATCTGAAGCGATATCCGAACGGCAATTTCTCGATTCTTGCCCGTGCCAGAATTTCAGAGCTGACGTCTTCCACATCTGGGCCGGCTCCCGAACCCATTGGAAAGCCGGACCGCGATGCGGGAACCCAGTTGGCATCGAAAGGCACCCAGCCCACCGCTCGCCCGTCCCCGGAGCCCGCCCCCCCACAGGATGAACCGGCACCGCCGCCGGGCCTTTCGGAGCGGGAACTGACACTGGCAATCCAACAGGAGCTGGGTAGAATCGGCTGCTCTCCGGGACGGCCGGACGGTATCTGGGGAAGAAACAGCCGCCGCGCCGTGCAAAGCTATGCGCGCCATTCAGGTGCTCAGCTTGCCAGCCTGGAACCCACACCGGAACTGTTGGACTTACTCAAGCCACACAAGGCACGGGTGTGCCCCCTCGGCTGCCCGCGTGGACAGGTTCTGACGTCACGCGGCACATGCCTCGCCAAACGCCCCGCCCCGGCGATCAAGCGGAGGACCACACGGACCAGGACCAGGGCGCGCCGGTCCAAGCCGGTCGTACGTCATCGGGCGCCACAGCGCCGGCAGAATAAGAAAACCCAGGGCTGGTCGGCTGACCCGAATTGTCCGCAGTGTTCGACATTCTGACCCGGAATGGCATCGGCCAGCGCGTTCAGGCGGCCGCTTTGAGATCCAAAATCAGCCGGTCTGCAATTGCTGCAGGCTTACCGCCGGCAAGGTCCGAAATCAGACCAAGCAGACCGAGCTTGTCCTGGATGGTCAGCATATCATAGCTGGTCATGAGGGTTTCAATCACCTTGCGCCCAAAGATATCAGGCTCGTGATCGCTATCGCGTCCGTGTGCCCGGGCGACGTCGAACACAGCGCGCAGCAGATGGAAGCACGACGCCGGCAGGCCAGCCTTGTTATGCACGGCTCTCAAGCTCAAAGAGCCGTGTCCATAGATCAGGCCACGAACCCTTTCGGCAGGCATTGACGCCAGATAGGCCAGCGCATATTCGACGACGCGCAAATGCCCCTGGCAGGCGGCACGCAGGATGAGCGATGCTGTCAGCATGTCACGCCCGCTCATGAAAGGCACGACCCTACGGAGTTCTTTGTCGCTGGCCGAGCACATCAATGCCAGGAATGTCCGCTCTTCGGACTCGTTGGCCGCTCTCGCGCCGCGTTCATGGTCCAGAATTTGAGTATCCTCGAAAAAGCCCTTCAACCTGGACGATGTCCTTGCAGCTTCCAGCATGCGGATTTCGAGCGGCAGATCCGGTCGGTCCAGCAATCGGTCGACCACCTGCGGCTCCGATCCAAACCTGACATAGAGACGTCGGCAGTCACCCGCGGCCAGGTGCACTGTCTCATTGTCGAGCAGAGCGATCACGGCCGGCAAATCCGCCGCATCGGCTATGTGCGTGACGACATCCGCATCCAGATTCGCACGGAAAGCAATGACCTGCTGACGGTGAACATCGCCAACCTTGAGCACAGCCAGCAGTCTCCAGCTATCCAGCGCCGGCGATCTCGCCAGGAACTCAAGTGCTATCTCATCGTCATCAGCGATAATGGTGAACGCGACATCAGGGTGGAGCGTCGGGCAATTGCTGAGCCTTTCCGCCAATTTCTCACGGATGTTTCGCACAGGATCCAACGCCAGCTTGATGACGGCCGGAACAGCCGCCTCCTGATCTTCGTGCGGCGCATCTTCGTCGCACAGCAAATCGGAAAGCTGGTTTGCAAGTTCGCGCCGCTGTTCCAGCGTTCCGCGGCTGATGACATCCTCAAAGATCTGCGTGTCGAGGCTGTTGGCAAAACTCTTGGCCAAGGTCTATCCCCGTCCCGGCAGCGGCACATCTGCTATGCCGCTTGGTGAACCCATTACATCGTTGAGAAACGTTGCCAGCCAAGAGTTAACAATCGGTTCACCATAAATAGCCCCAGCCCCCGGTCATTCGGATTTCCCGTTCTCGGGCGCACTGTCCATATCACCAAACTCTTCCGCCATGGCAACGGCGGCAACCGGCGTTGTCGACGGTGCAACAACCTGCATCATCTCGTGGCTGCTTTCGGCGGTCTCCGGACGCGCCGCGATACGGTAGATTGCGAATATGCCCAACAACCCGTGCACGGCAATCATAAAGACCATCAGACCGCCTGCACCCATCTGCTGCATCACACCACCCGCCAGCGACGGTCCCAGCACCGAACCTGCGCTATAGATCAGTACCAGCTTGCTGCTGGCGCCAAGCATCTGACTGGTTTCAATGTTGTCGTTGGCATGTGCAAGGCACAAAGAATAGATTGGAAACGACACCGCGCCGAACACAGAGAACAGTCCAATGAGATAGATCGGCGAGTACGAACCGGCAATCCACGTCACGACTGCGATAACTATCGACAACAAAGTGAGCCCGGTTAAAACCAACCGCCGGTCATATTTGTCAGACACAAAGCCCACCGGATATTGCGACAAGATCACCGCCAGCGGCGGCAAAGCCATCATCACCGAAACATAGCCCAGCGACAGGCCTTGCATGACCCCGTACAATGCGCCCATGGCAAAAAACGCCTGCTGTCCCAGTCCCGCCGCAAAGGTGCCGATGAAAGCCAGCGGCGAGGCACGATAGATGTCACGCAAACTGACCGGCTTTGGACTTTCGATCTCCGGTGCCTGCGCCGGGGCAAGCGAAATTGGCACCAGGGCCAGCGACACAAGGGCCGACACGATAATAAAACGCACAAAGCCGCTCGGATCGGCCACATTCAGCAGAAACTGGCCGAAACCCACCGCCGCGTATGCAATGATCATGTAGATCGACAGCAATTGACCGCGGTTCTGATTGTTTGCCGAGGCATTCAGCCAGCTTTCCGCAACAATCGACAGGCCCGCCATGCAAAAGCCGGCGAAAAAACGCATGGCAAACCACCAGAACGGATCAACCCAAACAGGAATCAGCAGGACAGCCGTCGAGACTATGGAGGCGAATGCCGCGAAAACCCGGATATGTCCGACAGCGGCCACGATCCGCGGCGTCACCATGGAACTGGCCAGAAGTCCGATCGAGAAGCCGGACATGATCACACCGGTCGTTGCCGCTGCAAAATCCGCCTTGGAAGCTTCGATACTGACCAAAGATCCCTGCAGGCCATGCCCCAACTGCAGCAAGGCAACCCCGACAAACAAAATCCAGACGGATCGCAGTCCTGACATCATGGTACACCGCCTGGCTGATCAGAGGTAAAGCCCAGGGAGCAATTCAGTGGAATTGTCACGATCATGCAACGCAGGTTTCCGCGCTTTGCGATCTGTGCCCCATCAAATTGCGGCCCGCAAGGCGATTTTACACCGCACCTGCCTGTCGCAGTTTTTGATCAAGGATGTCGGCGG
>JANQIR010000127.1 GCA_028282065.1 Aestuariivirgaceae bacterium | reverse complement strand
CGCCCGCGCCCTATGCCGGGGTCAAGGCGTGAACGGCGAAGGCTGGCATATCGGCGTGATCGGGGCGGGATCATGGGGCACCGCGCTGGCAGTCAGCTGCAGGTTTGCCGGGGCCTCGGTGATGTTGTGGGCACGCGCCGAAGCTGTTGCCGAGGCGATCCGCACGAGCGGACGCAATGAAGCCTATCTGCCCGGCGCCGACCTGCCGGACGGCATCAAAGTGACCGCCGCTGCCGATGACCTGTCGGCCTGCGATACGGTGCTGCTGGCCTGCCCGGCGCAAGCGCTGCGGGAAACGGTGTCGCGCTTTGCCGGGGTTCTGAAAGACGGTGTGCCCGCGATAATCTGCGCCAAGGGCTTGGAGCGCGGCTCCAATCTGTTCATGACCGCAGTGCTGGCTGAGGCTGCTCCGCGGCTAGTGCCCTATGTTCTTTCGGGGCCGAGCTTTGCGCGTGATGTTGCCGCCGGCTTGCCGACCGCCGTGACGCTTGCCGGGGACGATCTTACCGGGGCGATGGAACTCGCCACGGTACTGGCGCATCCGTCCTTGCGGATCTACGGGTCGCGTGACCTGACCGGTGTGCAGTTCGGCGGGGCGGTCAAGAATGTTCTGGCGATTGCCTGCGGGCTGACACAAGGCAGGCAACTGGGCGAATCCGCGCGCGCGGCCCTCACCACGCGGGCATTCGCCGAGATGACACGGCTCGGCCGGGCGATCGGCGCACGGCCGGAAACGCTGACGGGACTGTCCGGCCTTGGCGATCTGCTGCTGACCTGTTCCAGCCTGCAGTCGCGGAATTTTTCGCTTGGGTACGAGCTTGGCCGTGGACAAAGCCTGGACGATATCCTGGGCAGCCGGCATTCGGTGTCGGAAGGCGTTTACACGGCGCAGGTCGTGGTTGATATTGCAGCGGGATGCGGCGTTGAACTTCCGGTCTGCCAGGCGGTTCATGCGATTGTCGATCGCGGCAGCGATCCGGATGAACAAATCGCCAAACTCATGGCTCGGCCCCCGCGAAGTGAGACTGACTGACCGGAATGTGCTCTAATGAGAGGGAGGATCTAAATGCTTTACGTCATCTTGTGTGCCGACCGGCCGGAGAGTTCGGAGATCAGGGCATCAACGCGACCTGAACATGTCGCCTATCTGCAGGGTCTTGGAGACACTTTGAAGGCGGCCGGGCCGTTTCTCGATGAGAACGACACCCCGGTGGGCAGCATGCTGATCGTGGAGGCGGGCAATCTTGCCGCAGCGAAAGACATCGCGGCCGGAGACCCGTTTGCCAAGGCCGGGCTGTTCGGAAAGGTCGAGGTGCGGCCTTGGAAGTGGACTATCAACAACCCGCAGGGTGATGCATAAATGGCGTATTGGCTGTTCAAGTCCGAACCGGATAAATGGTCGTGGGACGATCAAAAGACCAAGGGCGATGCGGGTGAAGAGTGGGATGGTATCCGCAACTACCAGGCGCGCAACAACATGCGCTCGATGAAGATCGGCGACCTGGGGTTTTTCTACCACTCCAATGCAGGCAAGGACGTGGTGGGTATCGTGGAGGTCTGTGCGCAATCCCATCCGGACTCGACCACCGATGATGAGCGCTGGGATTGTGTTGACGTCAAAGCCGTGTGCGATATGCCGAATCCGGTGACGTTAGGCCAGATCAAGGCGGAAGAACGCCTGGCGGAGATGGCGCTGGTCAAGTCGACCCGGCTGTCCGTGCAACCGGTAACGGCGGGCGAGTGGGACATTGTCTGTGCGATGGGTGGTCTGAAAGACCCGCCAAAGTGTCCGTGACACGGCAGATAGCCGATCACGCACGCTTCATTGTTGAACAAACGTCGGTTCTTCCGGTTCCATTGGTTCCGGAAATCCTCCTTCACCTGGCACATGAAGCGATTCCGATCTGGAAGAAGACGGAGGAAGAGCTCGGCGAACTTGGCCTGCCGCCGCCGTTCTGGGCCTTTGCCTGGGCCGGTGGGCAGGCACTGTCGCGCTACGTACTGGACAATCCCGAAGCGGTGGCGGGAAAGACGGTGCTGGATCTGGCAACCGGCGCCGGGCTGGTGGCAATCGCGGCGCATATGGCCGGCGCCCGTGACGTTCTGGCTGCCGACATAGATGCCTTTGCGCTGGCCGCGACCGGCCTCAACGCGCAGCTCAATGCGGCTTCGATCAAAGTGACGGCTGAGGATCTGCTTCAGCAGGAACCGCCACGGCGCGATGTTATTCTGGTGGGCGATGTGTTCTACGAAAGGCCGCTGGCGGACATTGCGCTCGTCTGGCTGCAAAAAGCGCGCGATGCCGGCGCAGAGATTCTGATCGGCGATCCCGGACGCAGCTATCTGCCGCGTCACGCGCTTGTCAAGCTTCACCGTTACGGGGTTCCTGCCTGCCGTGAACTTGAAGACGCGGAGATCAAGCAAACGGCGGTCTGGGCACTTGCATGATATCAATGGGTCCTGACCCTAGATGTAGAATCTAAGGGTGTTGGACTCATGGTGCATTGCAGCTATTCATGGCCATACGCATAATGGCGCCCGGTTGAGGTCAGAGTATTTCCGTTTTTCGAGGGGAGGTTGTTAGACCCATGCATGACGTCCAGATCCACAAGGTTCCGAACTCGTGGAAGAAGTCCGCTCATATCGACAATGCGGGCTACGAAAAAATGTATGCCGCATCGATCAAGAACCCGGAAAAATTCTGGGCCAAACACGGCAAGAGGATCGACTGGTTCAAACCGTATACCAAGGTCAAATCGGTCAACTACAACTACCCCAAAGTCTCGATCAAATGGTTCTATGACGGTGTCACCAACGTCGCCTATAACTGCATCGACCGACACCTGAAGAAGCGCGGCGACCAGACGGCGATCATCTGGGAAGGCGATGATCCCTACTACGACAAGAAGATCACCTATAGCGAGCTCTATGAGCATGTCTGCCGGCTGTCCAACGTTCTGAAGACGAACGGTGTCAAGAAGGGCGACCGGGTGACTATTTATATGCCGATGATCCCGGAAGCGGCCTATGCCATGCTGGCCTGCGCGCGCATCGGCGCGGTGCATTCCATCGTGTTCGGCGGCTTTTCGCCGGATGCGCTTGCCGGCCGGATCGAGGACTGCGACTCGACCTTTGTCATCACTGCCGATGAAGGCATTCGCGGCGGGCGCAAGATTCCGCTCAAGGCCAATACAGACAAGGCCTGTGAAATCGCGGCGAAGGATGGCGTGACGGTCAAGAAGGTTCTGGTGGTGCGCCGCACCGGCGGCGAGGTTGCCTGGCAGGACGGCCGGGACATCTGGTATCACGAAGCCATGGCACAGGCGAAGCCGGAGTGCCCGCCGGCCAAGATGAAGGCTGAAGACCCACTGTTCATTCTTTATACGTCCGGCTCGACCGGCAAGCCGAAGGGCGTGCTGCACACAACCGGCGGCTATCTGGTCTACGCCTCGATGACCCATGAATATGTCTTCGACTATCACGACGGTGACGTCTACTGGTGCACGGCGGATGTCGGCTGGGTGACCGGCCATAGCTATATTGTCTATGGGCCGCTGGCCAATGGCGCGATCACGCTGATGTTCGAAGGCGTTCCGAACTACCCGGATGCATCGCGTTTCTGGCAGGTGGTCGACAAGCACCAGGTCAACTCGTTCTACACCGCACCGACGGCGATCCGCGCGCTGATGGGCGCCGGCGACGACTTTGTCAAAAGGTGCGCGCGTTCCTCGCTCAAACTGCTTGGTTCGGTTGGCGAGCCGATCAACCCGGAGGCCTGGGAGTGGTACTATGACGTGGTCGGCGACAATCGCTGTCCGATCGTCGATACATGGTGGCAGACGGAAACCGGCGGTATTTTGATCACGCCACTGCCCGGCGCCACCAAGCTGAAGCCGGGATCGGCGACGCGGCCGTTCTTCGGTATCCGGCCGGCGCTGGTCGATGCCGAAGGCGGAACACTGAAAGGCGAGGCGGATGGCAATCTCGTCATCCTGGATTCCTGGCCAGGCCAGATGCGCACCGTCTATGGTGATCATCAGCGCTTCGTGGATACCTATTTCGCCACCTATAAGGGGACCTATTTCACCGGTGATGGCTGCCGGCGCGACAAGGACGGCTATTACTGGATCACCGGCCGTGTCGATGACGTCATCAACGTTTCCGGACACAGGATGGGTACGGCCGAGGTGGAATCGGCGCTGGTGTCGCACGATTCCGTGTCGGAAGCCGCCGTTGTCGGGTATCCGCACGATATCAAGGGTCAGGGCATCTATTGCTATGTGACGCTCATGGCGGGTGAAAAGAGCAGTGATGCGCTCAAGAAGGAACTGGTTGGCCACGTGCGCAAGGAAATCGGCCCTATTGCGTCGCCGGACCTGATCCAGTTCGCGCCCGGCCTGCCGAAGACCCGGTCCGGCAAGATCATGCGGCGGATTTTGCGCAAGATTGCCGAGGACGAATTCTCGAACCTGGGCGATACCTCGACGCTGGCCGACCCGGCGGTGGTCGACGACCTGATAGAGAACCGGCAAAACCGGAAATAGAGTCTGTGGTCGTGCCGCTTCTGCCCGTTTGGCGGGAGCGGCATCGGCCACAACAGCGAACTTTCTCTTCGAGCCTGTCACAAAAGTGCATGACAGGCCTCAGCTTCGCGCTTATATTCCGCGCCGCTTGTTCCCATGTGCCCCTGTGGCGGAACTGGTAGACGCGGCAGACTCAAAATCTGTTGCCTTCACGGGCGTGCCTGTTCGAGTCAGGTCAGGGGCACCATATTTGCGCTCGCGGCGATCTTGCTTCGCCCGGCGCCTCCGCGGGGGCGGGCGACAGCCTGGGTCGCGGTTGCGGCCTTGTGCGGGTTCGAGGTTTGCCCTCTCATCCGCACTGATCTCTTTCAATCTGCACCAGCCGGCCGGGGCGGCGATTGTAGGAGCGCGATATGCCGTCCAAGCCCGCTTTGAGCGGAGTTTATGCTCCGGTTCTGACCCCGTTTGCCGAAAACCTGTCGCCTGATACACAGTGCTTCATCGGCTATTGCCGCTGGCTGATCAGCCAGGGCGCGGGCCTGGCGGTGTTCGGGACGAATTCGGAGGCAAATTCTCTCAGCCTTGCTGAGAAGCTGGAGCTGCTGACGG
>JANQIR010000041.1 GCA_028282065.1 Aestuariivirgaceae bacterium | reverse complement strand
AGGGACCAAAAGTGGTCGAGGAGGCACCATTGTACGGCTGGTACCAACCGCTAGTGGAGGGGTTCTGACGCCCCAGAATCAGCCTTGCGCTGATCCCGCCCGCACTTTACCCGGCCAGGTTGCAAATGCAAGGAAATGGTTTGGCGCAATCCGTCATGCCTCTTTGTTGTATCCCTGTCCGCTCCTGAATCGTCATACCGGGCTTGACCCGGTATCCAGGTGGGCGGTCGCGTCAAATCGCTGACTCACATCTGGACCCCGGCCTGCGCCGGGGTGACGTTGTTTGTTGCTCGGGGGCAACTCAACACACCAGACGTCATGCCGGGCTTGACCCGGCATCCAGTTGGGCGGTCGCGCTTGCCTCGCTGCGCTCGGAGCATCTTTGTTATCTCCCTGTCAGGCCTTCGGCCTTCCACGCCTCTTTGTTATATCCCGGTCGGCTCCTGCGGAGCCTCCTCGCCTCTTTGTTATATCCCTGTCAGGCCTGCGGCCCTCTGCGCCTCTTTTTATATCCCTGTCGCGGCTTAAGCCGCTCCGCGCCTCTTCTAAGGTCCCGGATCGGCCTGGGCAGAGGACCAATCGGGTGTGAAGCGCAATACGATTACGGCCTCCGGCAATGCGGGGTTGAATATCCGATTGTGCCAGACGGTGGCCTGGAAGACCGGGTCGGCAGGCGCGAGCCGGCTCACATTGCAGAACATCTTGAAGGTTTGGCCATACTGGGAATAATCCAGCATGCATTCACCTGCCGTCAGCAGTTGTCCGGCCAGACCGGAGTCCTGATAGAACACACTGGTCAATGCGTCAGAGAAGCCCTCAGGGCCCTGAAAATGGGTCGACTGCAGAAATGTCAGACCCTTTTCATACACGTCCTTGGGATCGTTGTATTTTTGAACCTGAAACTTGAAGAACTCGGTGCTTTCGTACGGATCCTCTTCGATCAGGACCAGCGTGATGCCGTCGCTGAGCTTGTGGTTACCCTTAAGATACACCGCAGGGCGCATGCCCGGTGACGGGCGGCCGCCGTCGCGGCGCATGGCGATCTGGCGAATGCGGCACTGCCAGCCAATGAAATAGTCGCGGAGCTGCTTGCTGGTTATCTGTGTCGCCCGGGTCATGGGATCACTCGCCCAACGGCGCCGTGGCCTGTTTCAGCCATTCGAGGTCTTTGCCATCCACCTCCGGTCCGATCTCCTTCAATACGCGTGCATGATATGCATCGAGCCAGGCGCGCTCGCCATCGCTCAGCAATTCGACATCGATCAGCCGGCGGTCGATCGGGCACAGCGTGAGCGTTTCCAGCCAGTGCATGGGTCGCTCGCCGCCTTCGATGTCTTCAGCTTCACGCACAATAACCAGGTTTTCGATGCGAATGCCGTAGTGACCCTGCTTGTAGTAGCCGGGTTCGTTGGACAGGATCATGCCGGCTTGCAGTTTGGTTGCATCGGCCTTGGAAAAGCGTGCGGGACCTTCATGAACGGACAGGTAGCTGCCGACGCCGTGGCCGGTGCCGTGGTCGAAATCCAACCCGGCCACCCACAGCGCCTGACGCGCTAGCACGTCGAGATGACCGCCGGTCGTTCCTTCCGGAAAACGGATGCGGGACAGATTGACCATACCCTTCAGAACACGCGTAAACCGGTCCTTCATTTCATCGCTCGGCGTGCCGACAATAACCGTGCGTGTGATGTCCGTGGTGCCGTCCTGATACTGGCCGCCTGAATCGACCAGATAAATTGAGTTCGGCTCCAGGGCACGGTTTGTCGCCGTGGTGACCCGGTAGTGGGGCAGGGCGGCATGTGGCCCCGCGCCGGAAATGGTGTCGAAACTGATGTCCCTGAGTTCACCGGTTTCGGCGCGGAATGCTTCCAGTTTCTTAGCGGCCTCGATCTCATCAAGGCGACCGGCCGGTGCTTCACGCTCAAGCCAGGCAAGAAACCGCACCATGGCGGCTCCGTCCCGGCGATGGGCTGTTCTGGCGCCCTCCAGTTCGGCGGCATTCTTGCAAGCCTTCGGCAGAACACATGGGTCGGTCGACTTTACAAGTTCGGCGCCGGCCTCCTCCAATACCGAAACGGCCTTCTGTGGGGCCCAGGCCGGATCTATCATGACGCGCGTTTTGGCAGCGCCGAGCGCCTGCAGGGCTTCGGTCAATTCGCTGCGGGTGCGCAAGTTTGCCACGCCGCGTAACGCTTCGGCGATGTCGTCCGTTACCTTCTCCGGCGCGATGAACAGTTCCGCGCACTCGTCTTGATAGACAATGGCAAATGCATGGACAATCGGCGTGTGGGCAACATCCGACCCACGTAAATTGAACAGCCAGGCAACGGAATCCGGCAGGGTCAGCAAGGCAGCGCCTGCATCGAGCGTCTTCAACACGCCTGAAATTTCTTTCAGCTTTTCCTCAGCAGTCCTGCCGGCGAACTGCGTGGGCTGAGAGATAACGGACGCTGCCGGTGGGGCGGGCTGATCCTGCCAAATCGTATCGATAGGGTTGGACGCCAGCGCCTGCAGTTTTGCACCGGCCTTTTTGCAGGCCGTTTGGAATTTTGCCACCTGCTGCGGCGTTAACAGCCAGGGATCGTAGGCAAGTATATCTGTGGTGCCGAAATTCTCCGCAATCCAATCGGACGCCGGTTCGTCGACAACGTGGTGCGGTGTCAGGATGTCCGCGTCGGTCTGTTCGCGGACCTGCAACATGTATCTGCCATCGACGAAGATTGCAGCGCTCTGCAACGCGATGATCGCGTAACCGGCGGATCCGGCAAATCCGGTGAGCCAGCGCAAGCGTTCCGCATAGGCTGCGACATACTCGCCCTGAAATTCGTCCGCGCGCGGCACGATGAAACCGTCAACGCCACGTTTCACCAGTTCTTTGCGGAGGCTATTTATCCGGCCGGCGCTCGCGCGGGCGTTGCTTGAATCTTCGTAGGACTGAAACATGATCCCAAGTCTTAAGGCCGAATGCAGCCTTCCGCAACGTTAGCGATTGTGAATTTTACGTGGCAAAAAGGTATTTTTTGTGCGACGCACAATTGATGGTTTTGGCGGATTTCCGCTGGTTTTTTGAGTGACGTTCATTGTGTCAGAATTTTGCCGTTTTCCGGTTTGTCGGCCTTGTCGACTGAATCCTCATAACATGCTTTAAAAAAGGTAAAAAATCACGTTCAATAAGAAGGCAATTGGTTAGGGAATGATGAACCGAGCTATGCAATTTTTGCATTTCAGCAATGTGATTTCCGCGCTGGTGGAATGGGCGTCGCGACCCATATAGTGAACACTAAGTTGATGCGCCGCACAATGCGACCATCGTTCTTAGATGAAAATCTGCGCCACGGAGTTTTCGTAACCCGGAAGCGCCCGCAACCCTAGAGGAGTTCGACAAATGAGCATGATCACTTTCGACCGTGCCAATACCGCTGGCTCCACCTTGCGTTTCCTCCCGGATTTTCTGAGCAAGGTTGCCATCGGCGTTTCCGCCTATGTGACGCGTTCGCGGGCCGAACGCCAGCTTGAAGCTCTTGACGAGCGTTTGCTCGCAGACATCGGCGTCAGCCGGTCCCAGATCCATCAAATGGTTTGGGGCGGCAGGCACTGAGTTTTGACAGTTCCTCCTGAGCCGGAGAGATTCGGCGGACTGAAAGGGTCCGGCATATTGTGCCGGGCCCTTTTTTCAATTCAGGGCCCCTTCCTCAGGTCAGGTCTGGGCGAGGGTTCGGGTTGAGCCCGGTGCGCGCAGCACCAGCGTCATCCAGCCGTCGAGTTCTATGTGGAAATGGAGCAGGGCGCCGCGATTTCGATAGGCGGCGGTGACATACTGCGCCTGATCAACCGTAAGGCCCGAAAGTACGATCAGTCCGTTTTTCCGGGCTAGTCGGACGATACCGCCTGCCAATGAAACCAGGGGGCGGGCGAGTATGTTGGCGAAGACCAGGTCATAGGGGGCGTTTGCCGCGATCAGCGGATGGCTTGCGCCGGCAGCCGTTGCGGTGCGCAACAGTGGACCTGCCTGATTGATCGAAGCGTTGGTCCGGGTGACATGCACGGCCAGCGGGTCAATGTCACTGGCAATGGTCAGAGCCTTGGTCGCGCGTGCGGCGGCGATCGCCAGCAGACCGGATCCGCATCCGATGTCGAGAACCCGTGCCGGCTGGTCAAATCGCAGGATCCGATCCAATGCCTGCAGGCAGCCAAGGGTGGTGCCGTGATGTCCGGTCCCGAAGGCCGTGGCGGCGTCTATCTGCAGCTTGATGCCGCCAAATGCAATGCGGTCCTTGTCGTGACCGCCATAAACGAGAAAGCGGCCCGCCTCGATAGGCTTCAGGCCTTGTTGGGTCAGGCTGACCCAATCCCGGTCGGTTTCTGTCTCTATGATAAGTGTGCTGGCGGAAAAGCCGGTTGCCGTGGCGGCTGCTTCGAAGCGGTCGCAAGCCGGTTCCTCGTCATAAAGCGCGGTGACCGTCCAGGCCGTGGCCCCGTCCTCAATGGCATTCTCCATGATAGCCAGCGGTTCCGGCACAACTGTCTCGCTCAGCAACCGGGAAAAGCTCTCCGCTTGCTCGCGGGACAAAGGCGGCGTCGTTACGGAAATCAGCAGGGTCATGGGTTATGAGGTTCGAGCCAAGGTGGAAAGGGCGTGTCCAGTCCGGTCAACCGGGTGAGGGCAAGCCTCTCGATTGAAGGGATCTTGAGCGCCAGTGGTATCACAATACGTTGTAGCATTCTCCAGGACGGATTGCTGCGGGTGAGTTGCCTGGTTTGGCGGGCTGTGAAATGCAAAACATCAGCGGCAACCGGATGGCGAAGTCTCGTGTAGTCCTCTGTTTTTCCGGATGAAATCAACCAGGCGAGTGTGGCGGCGTCTTCAATGCCGAGGTTCATACCCCGGCCGCCGACGGGGGAATGGATATGGGCGGCATCGCCGGCCAGAAAGGCATTGCCCTTTTGGTAGGTCTCGACCTGACGGTAGCTGATGCGGAAATTCGTCTCCCATAAAACCTGATCGACACGGGCTTCCGGCGGCAACCGGTTCAAGGTGTCGGGTCTGGTGCTCACGAAGCGGCCGTGATCCTCGCCCATCGGGAGGTAAGCCACAACATAATCGTGCATAACTGTGGCTACGGCGGTATCGGGCGGATACGACCAATCGCGCAAGGTGACATCCGCCAGTCCAAAGTCGTGTGGCAGGCTCTCCCCCGGAAATCCGAGATCCAAGGCCTTGCGGACAGTGGAATGTGCGCCGTCGGCGCCGATCAGAAAATCTGTTTTGACGGTTTCGGTGCCGCCTTCGGACGTCAGCTTGCATTGCAGACCGTGTCCGGGCAGACCGTGTCTGGCTTCCTCAAAGCTCTCCAGCCGGGTGAACCACTCAATGGCGATGCCTTGTTTCTGTAGCGCATCGATCAGGATTTCCTCGGTCCGGGATTGGGGCAATGTGAGAATGAAGTTGTATCTGTGCGCAAGCCTGGAAAAACCGAGGCGGGCAATGGCGGTTGTGCCAAATCTGAAAATGAACTGGTTCAGGCGATTGCCTTCAGCCAGCAGGATTTCGGTGATCCCGGATGGCTCAAGTATATCCAGGGTACGGGCATGAATGCCGAGGGCGCGGGACTGCGGCGCGGGTGTGCCGTCGGTATCGATTATGCGGCAGGAATGGCCACGCCTGCCAAGTTCCAGCGCCGCGGTCAGGCCAACAGGGCCAGCACCTGCAATAAGGACGTCTGGACGTAAGTCTGGGACACTGTTTGACGCTTCGCTCGGCATTGCCGCAGATCATACATGCCGGTGCGCCGCCGGGCTATTGTGCTGTAATCTGCCAACAGGCAACGGGAACCTCATTCCGGCTCCCGCTGCTCGTCTCAATCGAAGGCGTCCGGCTGCTGGATCAGCCGCCGTCTGCTTCACATTTCTGCGTGGTTTCGTTCCACTTCTCGCCTTCCTTGCAGTCCTCCTGGCCAAATATGATCCGATCCGGCGAACTTCCCGCCGCAGGCTGTGCGCCAGCGAAGGCCGGGTAAGCAGAACCGGCGGCGAAGGCGGCGATCCCCAAAATCACAAACAGTTTCTTCATATCCAATCTCCCGTAGTTCGCACCGCGCGGTTTGGATAAGACACGCGCGCAGCAAGTTTTACGCAAGTGCTTCACACGCCCTACAGCTATCTGAAGCGAATATATTGCACAGGTTTATTAAGGCTGACGCCGGGCTGGATTTGGGGGAAGTTGTGGCGTTTCAAGGTTCTGGTCCGAGTATTCCGCCATGATTGTGTGAGGCATGTCGAACTGCTCACGGTTTGGTCAAACTGATGCTCGAATCGCGTGAAGTCCACCGGGCGGAAACCACAACCGCCGCCGATTCCCGAAGGCGCCGGCGGCGGTGCTACGCAGTAAAAACAGACGTTCGGCGATATGAGTGTCTCTCATCGCCGTCGGGCAGCGTCAGGCTGCACTTGTGGCTTCCGCATCAGCGTTGGCAACTTGCTTTCCGTCACCTGGCGGAACGAGATCCTCGCTCTTTGCCATACGGATCATGAACATCAAAATTGCAATATTCGCCACCACGGAAACTATCAAACCAAACGCAAACGAACTTGTCATGACTCGACCTCACTTACCGGGGAATGCGCGATACCCGCGCGCTCACGATCATGGCTGACTATGGTGAATGTGAGGTAAACCTGCGTTGGAAGGTTGCCGTTTGTGGCCAGATTTGGCGGCGAAATCATGCCGATTGCACAGCGAATCGACTCAAAATCCGCGCGACCGGTCACAAAGGGTGCTGCCTTTGCCATTGTGCGGGCTTTGTGCTTTGTTCGGGCGGAGCGGGCGCGCGTGGGCCGCAGTATTGCCGACAAACCTGATGTGGGGGCTGCCAATGATAGTCGTTACCGGTTTGATTGTCGTTCATCCAGACGACATGGATGCCGTGCGGTCCGCAGCCATCGTGATGATGGATGAGACCGCCAAGGAGCAGGGGTGCATCACCTATAGATTCTACGAAGACCTCGAGCATCACGGTCGCATGCGGGTCTATGAGGAATGGGAAAGCGAGGCGGCGCTGGAGGCTCATATCCAATCGGAACACATGCAGGCTTGGCGTGCCGCACTTGGGGCCCTGCGTGTTCTGTCGCGTGACGTCAAGGTGTTCGAGGCCGGGCCTGCAAGGTCGTTATAGGAAGCGGGCAGTTTCATGAGTTCATCACAGCGCATTGCCAGGCGGGATCTCGAAACGCTGGTCCGCCGGGCTTTCGAGGTCTCGAACGTCGAAACATCCATTGCGGCGTGTGTTGCCGCGGCCTTGGTCCGGGCCGAGGTCGACGGCCGAAAGGGGCACGGTTTGTCGCGGG
>JANQIR010000130.1 GCA_028282065.1 Aestuariivirgaceae bacterium | reverse complement strand
CGGTTCGCCCCAGCGTTCTGAGAGTGATTGCCGAGTCTTTTCCGGCAGTTCATTGAATCTCTTCAGGTAATTTCTTAATGGTAAGCTGGCGACCGGCAGGGCCGCAGACCGGTGCGGGTTGTTCGTCGGGCCGGCCTGGAGTTCTTCGATGAGCGCATTGCCTGAAGCCGGGACGTCGTCGACCACATACCCACGGTGTTTCAGGCTGTTCATGATATTGATGGTGCTGGCCGGGGTATCGTAGCCGACGCCGTTGCCAATCCGTCCGTCTCTATTGGGGTAATTGGCCAGCACGATGGCGACACGCCGCTCGTTTGGCTGCAAGCCTCTTAGTTTCGCCCAGTTTGCCGCCAGCTGCGCCACGAATGCGATACGATCGGCGACCGGTTCATATGTGATGATTTGGCATTGTGTGGCGTCATCGCGATCCTGATCGGCCTTGAAGGACACCGCCCGGGTCATTATCCGGCCATCCAACTCGGGCAGCACAACGTTCATTGCAAGATCGCGCGCCGGCAGGCCCTGAGAACTGTCTTGCCAGGTCTGTTGGCTGGTACCGGAAAACACGGTTTGCAGCACAGGGCAATCATATGCGTCGAATGGGTTGGCCGCGTCGTCCCGGCCGCTGTTCGCAACTGCAAAACCGGTGGCATTCAAGATTACAGCGGGGCGCGCTATGTCGAACTGCGCGCTGATTTCCTCGGCGGATGCGGGGTCTTTCAGGCTTGAAACGTACAGCGGCAGTGGATTGAGGCCGTTACTACGCAATGCGTCAATGAGTGCATCGATGGGATCGGTCAAACCGCCTTCGATCAGCGCGCGGTAAAACGTGATGGCGCAAACAGGCGCGTCCGGCCGCCAACTCTGCTCGATCCGCTGCCTGTTTGCCTGGGCATAGCCAGGCCAGTAAAGGCCGGCGGGCGGCAAAGGCGCAGGAGGAGGCGCGGTGACCACCGTGCCGGGATCCAGCATCCCGGAGCAGAAGGTCAGGAGGTTTGCTATGTTTTGTGGACCTCCAAAGGAAAAATACTGCCTGATGCGCTCAACATCATCTGGCTTAACGTTGGAAAAAGCGGTCAGCTCAGGGTCCGCGTCGGCGCCGCCAGGCACCAGAACGATCTTGATGTCCTGTTCCGTGGCAAGGGACACGATCGTATCCACACCATAGGTCCAGTAATTCCTTCCGCCCAGGACCCGTGCAATGATCAACCGGGCATGCCGCAATGTCTGTTCCGCATAGGTGTCGACGGACAGATTGTGTCCCAGCGCCATGAGGTTGGCGAGGCGAAGCGATGGTTTGGGCGCCTTGAGGGCGCCGTGCGCACGGGCCAGGGCTGCAAGCTCACTGTCCGCCGCTGAGATAACGACGATGTCGCCGGGCGATTGCTGAAGATCCACGGCCTCGGCGCCGTCGTCGATGACTCCCGACTGACTGGCAAGGAGGTGCATTTAGTTTGAGTCGCCGCGCAGGTCGCGTGTGACAGCCTCCGCGTTCAGGCCCTTCAGTCCTATCACCACCAGCGCAGTCCTGGGCGTTTCCGTTTCAGCCCACGGCTGATCGAAGTAGCTGTTGACGCGTGAGCCGACGGCCTGGATCAGCAAGCGTGCCGGCGTGCCGGCGACGGCGGCAAATCCCTTCAGTCGCAATATTTCGTGACGCTGGACCGTGCTGGCGATCCGCTTCAGCAATTCCTCGCGCGTGCCGGTTTCTGCGAACTCCACGACGAATGTTTCAAAGTCGTCGTGGTCGTGATCTTCCTTGCCATGTTGCTCATGGTGAGATTTACGGCGGTCCATGTCCTGTTCAGCGGCTGAATGCATACCAAGCAGGACCGACGGATCGATCTTGCCTTGTGCGGTTTTGACGACCGAGACAGACGCCGGCACCGACGCCTTCAATTCATCGCTTACAGTTGAGATCTGTGCTTCGTCCATCAGGTCGGTTTTGTGCAGGATAATCATATCCGCGCATGCGAGCTGGTCCTCATAAAGTTCTTCCAGTGGACTTTCGTGGTCCAGTTCCGGATCGGCTGCGCGTTGGGCATCAACCGCGTCATGATCGTGGGCAAATCGGCCATCGGCCACAGCTGGTCCATCGACCACCGTAACGACCCCGTCAACGGTCACCTTGGTGCTGATTTCCGGCCAGTTGAAGGCCTTTACAAGAGGTTGAGGCAGGGCGAGCCCCGATGTTTCGATAACGATGTGATCCGGTGGATCCTGTCTTGAGATCAGCTTTGACATTGTCGGCACGAAGTCATCTGCGACCGTGCAGCAGATGCAACCGTTGGCCAGTTCCACAATGTCTTCTTCGCGGCACAATTCTTCGCCGCACCCTTTGAGGATATCACCGTCGACGCCAACATCGCCAAACTCGTTGATGATGAGCGCAATACGCCGGCCGTTTGCATTGGTCAGCATTTCACGAATGAGCGTCGTCTTCCCGGCACCTAAAAAGCCGGTGACCACGGTAGCTGGGATTTTCTGCAATGCCATGGTGGTTTCACCCCGTGTTTGCCATCTGAACCATTCTTGGGTTGATTGCACGCGTGGATGAGCGGGTCAATTACAGGATGCGCCGGTCCTGTCGCATTTGCGACATGACGATGCGATGCTGCCATACCAAGGTTTTAGGATGGCGCTGGGATATTGGCGTCAAGCGAACGGAACAATCAGGTTGGTCGTATCGGTGCTTGCGAATGTCCCGGAAGGTGCTGGTCCGTCTTGCTGCACCCGCAACAGTTCATCGGGGACCCGGCCGTGGTTTGCACTGAACCAGATTTCAAAATCTGCTGCCGACATGGGGCGGGCGATAAGGAATCCTTGAACTTCGTCGATACCCGAGCGTTCTACGAATTGCCAGTCGCGTGGTGTTTCCACGCCTTCCGCCACCAGCCTCATACCTAATTCGCGCCCGAGCACGATGCTTGCCTCAACGGTAATTTTCGAGAAGCGGTCCCGGGTCGCATTCTTGATGAAGGACTGGTCAATTTTCAGTTCGGAATATGGAAATTCACGTAACTGCTCGATATTCGAAAAGCCTGTGCCGAAATCATCGATGGAAATCTTGAATCCCATCATGCAGAGCCTTGCAAGAACCTCCATAGGTGCAGATTCCCGGCGCAGGATGCTGCTTTCGGTTATTTCCAGAACAAGATCAGCCGGAGTTAGGTTTGCTTCGAGCACCTTCCTGTGCAGGTAATCGGGATATTCGAGGCGGCGCAGAATGCCGGTGTGCAGGTTCATGGACACACGCAGGTCCACCCCTTTTTGCTTCCACCTGCTAAGATCGGCAATGCAGCTCAACAAGATTACGTCTGTCAGGCTGTCGATCAGGCCGGACTCTTCCGCCAGGGGTATGAACATCGCGGGGCTGATCAGGCCGTGTATCGGATGCAGCCATCGCGCCAGGGCTTCCGCCCCGACGACCCGTCGATCGTTCACGGTAACTTTTGGCTGATAAAATGGAATAATAGATCCGCCGGCAATGGCCCGCCGAAGGTTGCCTTCATTGACATCCGCCAGGATTTCGTCGGTATTGCTGCGTGTGGCGACAGGTGCCGGCTGATTGCATGGTAGCTTGGACATCAACTGATCGAGTTGGGTTCCGTCAAAAGGCTTTTGCAGAGAACCAAGAATTTTCAACTCGTGGGTTTCCGCCAGCCTTTGGGCACTTTTCAGGACGAGCTGATCTTCTCCGCTCAAAATGCCTATATGGCCTTGGAAGTTGAGCTCCTTGGCTTTGCGCAAGAACTGGATGCCGTCCATATTTGGCATATTCAGATCGCACAGAATGAAATCAATCGCCTCACCGTGTTGTTGGATTATGTCGAGCGCTTCTTTGCCGTCTCCGGCTTCATGAATGGTATTTACCTGGCGCTCTTCAAAAAACGCACGGTAAATCGCCCGCAATATTGGATCATCGTCCATCAGCAGTACGGCCCCTATGGACAACGGCGCTATGGGCGGGCTGTTTGGCATCATTATTGTTTGATTTCCAGATGGTTTGTGTGCAGCCTAATTTTACCCCGCCCCTGTTTACGAAAAGATAACGCAATGCGGACAGTTGCACGCAATCTCACCTGCCATTCCGGCTGGTCGCGCGCCGTTATCAAACTAACACGCCGGTAAACTCAAAGCGTGTTACGTCCACTAAACCGAGGTCGGAAATACGCAATTCCGGAATAACAACAAGAGCGAGCAGCGAATGCTGCATATAAGCGTTGTTCAAGGTGCAGCCACAATGTGCCATGGCATCGATCATACGGTCTATATCCATCGCAACGCGCTCTGCCGGCTGATCGGACATCAATCCTGCAATAGGCAATTCGATAAGGGCGCGCTCTTTGCCTTTGCTAAACACCGTAATACCGCCTCCCACTGTCGCGAGGCGGTTGGCGGCCAGCGCCATGTCGGCCTTGGATGTTCCCACCACGATCATGTGATGACTGTCATGGGCTACCGTCGATGCCACAGCGCAAGGCAATTTGTAGCCAAATCCACTGACAAATCCGTTGGTGACGGAGCCGGTGCCGCGGTGACGTTCGACCAATGCGATCTGGCAAACATCATTGGGCATATCCATACCGACGATATTACCGCTTACCGGCAGAGAATGGGTGAGTTTCCGTGTCGGAGCCTGGTTTTCAATGACACCGATGACGCGTGCCGTGACTTCGCTGGAACCCTCGGGGGCCGGTATGTCGAAATCACTGGCAGCCAGTTCCTTTCCCAATACAACGGTGTCGCGGGCGAGGGCGGGATAGCTGAAAGGTTCGAATTGGCCAGATAATCTTCCGTCTGCCGCCACGACCTTACCGCGGGCGATGACTGTTTCTACCGGCAAGCGAGGCAAATCGCTGGTAATGACGATATCGGCCCGGCGCCCCGGTGTTATCGAGCCGAGTTCACGTTCTAGACCAAAGTGGGCTGCGGTATTCAACGTGGCCATTTGAATGGCCTGAACCGGTTTCAATCCTTGCGCAATGGCGTGGCGGACAACACGGTCCATGTGTCCGTCACGAACCAGCGTTCCAGCGTGGCAATCGTCCGTACACAAAACGAAATTGCGAGATTCGAGACCGTGTTCCGTCACGGCCTTGATCTGTTCTGCGACATCGTGCCAAGCCGACCCCAGTCGCAACATTGCACGCATACCTTGGCGCACCCGGGCAATTGCGTCTTCGGCCCGTGTGCCTTCGTGATCATCAGCAGGCCCGGCGGCAGTGTATCCGTGAAACGGTAGCCCGAGGTCCGGGGAGGCATAGTGACCGCCGACCGTCTTTCCCGCAGTCTGGGTTGCGGCGATTTCGGCAAGCATTTTGGCGTCGCCTGCCGCTACGCCGGGAAAATTCATCATCTCGCCAAGACCGATGATGTTTGGCCAGTTCATTGCCTCGGCGACGTCATCCGGCCCCAGAGTGGCCCCCGGCGTTTCAAGTCCCGGCGCGCTGGGGACACAGCTCGGCATTTGGACGAAGATGTTGACGGGCAGGCGCATGGCCTCATCGTGCATCAAACGCACGCCCGGCAATCCGAGCACGTTGGCAATCTCATGCGGATCGATGAACATGGATGTCGTGCCATGCGGAACCACGGCCCGGGCAAATTGTGTGACCGTCAGCATGCCGCTTTCCACATGCATGTGCGCATCACAAAGGCCTGGAACCAGATAGCGGCCGCAGGCGTCAATAACCTCAGTGTCGGCACCGTGGGTGTGAGTGGCGTCCGGACCGACAAACGCAAATCTGCCATCGGCAATCGCCACATCAGTTCCGGCGATAATTTCTCCGGAGTGAACGTTCACCCACCGCCCGTTGGTGATCACAAGATCGGCCGGACTGCGGCCCATTGCGACATCGATCAATCTTGGGGCGACTTCGTTCCAAGGTTTGATCTGGGACATGCGTGTCGTCTCCAATTGCCGGTCAGGCGGCGCGTTGGCGCGTGCGCGCGCTTTTGTTTTTCCACACCGAGATGACGCTTTCCAGCAGACCTGCGGCTGTAATCAGAATAACACCCAACAGTTCCCGCAGTCCAAACGGTTCTCCCGCCCATATCGCAACTGTTATCGCGCCGACCGTGATTTCTGTCATAAAAAGGATACCGACAATGCCGGGATCGATATGTTTCGGGCCCCAATGTGCGGCGAGAGACCCTGGGATAACGGCTAGCAGAGCGAAAACCAGCAGCCAGGGCATTGCTGCGGCTACCGTATCCAGGTCTGGTGCGGCCGGGTTACCGGTCAGCGGAAGCAGCGCGCCGGCCAGACTGACGAGCGTTGCGCAAAACAAGAACCCGAATGTCAGTTCGACAGCACGATTGCTGCGGTCCTGTCGCAGCCTTACGGTCGCCACGGACCACAGCATTCCCGATGCCAATCCTATCCAGTCACCGAGATTGCGCGGCAAAGGAACGCCGATGTCAGCACCGAAGATGACAAGCATGCCGGCAAATGCCAGCAACATGGCCAGCCAGCGAATTCGGGTTATCGGTTCGGCAAGAACGAACCTCGCAAGCAGCGTGCTCCACATTGGGGTCAGGTAGAACAGCAGCATGGCGCGGATCACATCCGTATAGACCACCGAAATTGCGTAAAGGGCAAGGGCGCTGCCAGACAGCGCGCAGGTGATCCAAAGCCCTGGCCCGCCGCGCGCCAGATGGCGCATGCGGAAAGTCATCACGGGCATGAAAACTGCAATGGCGACGGCGAAGAAAACGACCGATATCCAGGGTCCCTCGACCCCTGCGCTTTCAAGCCATCGCAGGGGAATCCAGAAGAGTCCCCAAATTGCCCCGCAATAGGCGCATGCCAGTTTAGCTCTGACGTCCAGGCTCAGGTGCATGGGCTCGCTCGTCCCGGGATAATTGACTGCAGGCCATGTTCGTATAAAGCAGCAACCATTCCGGTCTATAAGGGCATGATCTTGTGGTCCAATGAAAAATCCGGCTACGGAATGTGGTGATGAACGACGTTGTCGAAGATCTCGATGTGCATGATGAAGATGGCGCCTTGAACGCCGAGTTCGTCCGGGCGGTTTCGGCCGCGCTCGTTGCCGACAACCAAAGGGAAGCCCGCAAACTAACCCGGGAGTTGCATGCTGCCGACCTGGCCGACCTGATCGAACAGCTCAGGCGCACTGAGCGTGTGGACTTGATCGACAAGCTCGGCCGCACGTTCGATATAGAATCCCTGCCGGAACTTGAAGAATCCGTGCGCGACGAACTCATGGAGGATCTGCCGAATCCGGTGATCGCGTCGGCGGTGCGTAAGTTGGATTCCGACGATGCGCTCTACCTTATCGAGGATATGGAGGCTTCGGACCAGGAGGAAATCCTCGCCAAGGTTCCAAGAGCCGACAGGGTCGCCCTGAAACGGGCGCTGGACTATCCCGAAAACACTGCCGGCCGGTTGATGCAAACTGAATTCGTCGCGGTTCCGGAGTTTTGGACCGTGGGGCAAACGATCGACTATATGCGCACTGAAGACGATCTGCCCGACGACTTCTGGGAAATCTATATTATCGACCCGTATTTTCACACGGTCGGGTTTGCCTCGCTCAGCCAGGTCCTACGTACTGCGCGTGTCACACCGATTTCCAAGATTGCCGAGGAACACCAGGTGGTTTTCAAGGTGAACGATGAGCAGGACGACGTCGCCTATAAGTTCGAGCAATACAATCTGGTGTCCGCGGCAGTCGTGGACGAGGATGACCGCCTGGTCGGTTCATTGACGATTGACGACATTGTTGACGTCATTCAGGAAGAGGCCGAGGAAGACATTTTGCGATTGGGTGGCGTCGGCGATGAAGAGATAACCGACACCGTTTGGTCGACGACCCGGTCGCGCTTTGCCTGGCTGGTCGTCAATCTGGGGACTGCCGTCTTGGCATCCTGGGTGATTTCTCTGTTCGACGCGACCATTTCGCAAATGGTTGCCCTCGCAGTACTCATGCCGATTGTCGCATCGATGGGCGGCAATGCCGGTACTCAGACGCTTACGGTGGCTGTGCGAGCGCTGGCAACACGCGATCTTGGACCGGTCAATGCGGCACGTGTCGTGATCAGGGAGACAATTGTCGGCCTGATAAACGGTGTTGTCTTTGCCGTGATCATGGGTTTATTCGCCTGGTGGTGGTTCGGCTCCGATGGGCTTGGCGCCGTGATCGGGGTGGCGATGATCATCAACCTCATTGCTGCCGCGCTGGCCGGCATACTCGTTCCGCTGACGCTTGATTATTTCGAGATCGATCCGGCTATTGCGTCCAGTGTCTTCGTCACGACCGTAACCGACGTGGTGGGCTTCTTTGCCTTCCTTGGTCTTGCCGCCGTTTGGCTGCTTTGAGGCAGGTGAATGCGCGACGGCAACTTGCGTTCAGATAAGCTGAAATTGAGCATAAGCTGAAGTTTACGTGGCCATGTTCGGCTTGCGTCGCCGGAATCCGGGGTTAGGATGCTTACGGACGAAATCGTGTGGGCGATTTTTGTCGAGTGCCAAGGGAGTGGAGGATTCAATGAATAGAGTAATGGAACTCAAAGCGCTGCTGGCCGCAGGACGCATTTCGCGCCGGCAGTTCATGGAAGGTGTGATCGCGTGCGGTGTGGCAGCCACCATCGCGCCGTCGCTCATGGATGAAGTGTATGCCGCCACGCCAAAGAAGGGCGGGCATTTCAAGATTGGCGTATCCGGTGCGAATACATCGGACTCGCTGGACGGCGGAACGCATTCGGATACCTATATGCAGATGGTGGGGATGGGTGCCGCGTTTGACTGTCTTACAGAGGTCAAGGCGGACGGGTCTCTCGGAGGCGAACTCGCCGAAAGCTGGGAAGCCACACCGGATGCCAAAGTATGGACATTCAAGCTTCGCAAGGGCGTGACCTTCCACAACGGCAAGGATTTCGGTGCCGACGATGTGATTGAAACCATCAACCACCACATCAGCGAAAAATCCAAATCGGCTGCGAAATCAATCCTGAAACCTGTTCAGGAAATGAAAAAGGTCGATGATCATACACTTAAAGTCACTCTTGCGACCGGCAATGCGGACTTCCCCTACCTGTTGTCCGATTACCACATTCTGGTGATTCCGGCCGGCATGAAAGACGAGGCAATTGCGAAGGGTATTGGCACGGGCGCCTATAAGATCGAACAGTTCGATCCAGGTGTGGTCACCAAGATGATCCGGAACGAAAACGATTACCGATCCGACCGTGGACATTTCGATAGCGTTGAAGTGATCGCCATGAACGACGTCACGTCGCGTATGAGCGCATTGTCGACGGGTGAGGTGCACGCAATTTCACGCGCCGACAAGAAGACACTGTCACTGCTGAAACGCAATCCGAAAATGGAAGTTCACGATATTACCGGCAACCAGCATTATACGTTCCCAATGCTGACAAAAGTCGCACCATTCGACAACAACGATGTTCGTCTTGCGCTCAAGTACGGTGTCAATCGCGAGGAACTGGTCGAGAAGATCCTTCAAGGGCACGGTGCCGTCGGTAACGATCATCCCATCGGGCCCGCGAACCAGTATCTGGCCAAGCCTGACGATATCGGTCAGCGCGAGTACGATCCTGACAAGTCGAAGTTCCATTTGAAGAAGGCCGGGTTGGACTCGTTGAAGATCGATCTATCATCTTCTGATGGCGCATTTGCAGGGGCCGTCGATGCGGCGGTGCTCTATCAGGCATCCGCTCGTGAAGCCGGCATCGAGATCAATGTGGTGCGTGAAGCTGCGGACGGTTACTGGTCCAACGTGTGGCTGAAGAAGCCATGGTGCGCCTGCTACTGGTCGGGCCGTGCGACAGAGGATTGGATGTTCAACACGGCTTACGAGAAGGGCGTGCCTTGGAACGACAGCCAGTTCGACCATGAGAGGTTCAATAAGCTTCTCCTCGAAGCCCGTGCGGAGTTGAACTCAGGCAAGCGCCGTGAGCTGTATCGGGAGATGCAGGTCATCGTGAAGGACGAAGGTGGCGTGGTCGTGCCAATGTATGCCAACTACGTTTATGCTTCGTCCAAGGATGTTGCTCATCCTGAGAAGCTGGGCAATATCTGGACGATGGACGGCGCCCGTATGATCGAGCGCTGGTGGATGGCGTAAATACCTGATTGCAACTTTGAAGCAATATACTGCCGGCGGAAGGAGGTCTTCCGCCGGATCTTTTTGCCCGCCTGCGGGAGACAGCCATGCCGGACTTCCAGCCACGTGACCCGGATTTTGAGGCGCGTGTGCGCGCGAGTTTTGCACGTCAGAGCTTTATGGCTGCAATCGGGGCGGAAATGATTTTCGTTACCCCTGGGGAAGTGCATCTTTGCGCGCAGCACCGGGAAGATCTCACGCAACAGCATGGTCTGTTTCACGGCGGTATAACGGCGGCACTCGCCGATACGGCGGCAGGATTTGCCGCTTTGACGTTGTTTGAACCGGGCAAGGGTGTGCTGACAGCGGAATTCAAGATCAATCTGATGGCGCCTGCACTTGGTGAGACCATGATAGCGCGGGGCCGTGTGGTCCGGCCGGGCAAGTCCCTCACTGTGTGCCATAGCGATGTGATATCCGCACGGGCGGGCAATGAAACAGTTGTTGCGACGGCACTGTTGACGATGATGCAGGTGGATTCTGTCAAGGACTAACGAAGAGAAGCATCAAGGCTGCCACAAGGCCTTGGTACGCCAGGGGCGCGGGACGCAGAGGGTTCCGTGCAATGGCTGCCTGGTATTGTGCAAATTGACCGACTGCCAGGCCCCATCCCATTCGTCCGGCAGAGGGTAGGGCGGCCGGACATTCGTCTCCTCCGTGAACCCGGAGCGACTGTAGTAGCCGGGGTCTCCAAGTACACAGACCAAAACCGTTTGGTTGGTTTTCAGCCGTGCCAATCCATCATGTATCAACTTGCTCCCGATGCCTTGTCTTTGCCGATCCGGAATGACCGCCAAGGGGCCCAGTAACGCCACGTGGCTGTCTGCTTCCGACACGCCGCAATGCGTGAAGATGATGTGTCCAACCAAGGCCCCTTTGTCGATGGCGGCAAGAGACAGAACCGATGGTTTGCTATCGAGTAAGTCGCTTACCAATGCCAACAGGTCCTCGTCCGGGAAGGCCCGCGGGTAGAGCCTCTCCAGGGCGGCCATGTCATCTGGATTGGTGGTTCGGATTTCAAATTCTTCAGCCATGTTTTGCGAGACTCTCCAAGAGTGTATTTGCTCGGTGCGTTCGGGTATCGTTTAAAAGGGGCCAAACCAACGCGGGGTTCGTGATGCGTATGCGGTCCAATCCTCGCCGAATTTCGCAGCCAGGTGCGCTTCCTCACGCACGATGGCAAGGCGGGTGACGGCCAGGATTGCGGCCATCGCCGCTGGCAGGAACCAGGGCCAGGAAAACGCCGGACCTGCACCCAACAGCATCAACGAGTTGCCGAGGTAAATGGGGTTTCTGGATATGCTGTAGGGTCCGTCCGTTACCAGTTTGTCCGCCGCCTGATGCGGCATGATGGTCGTCTTGTGCCTGCGCAGAGTAACCCCGGCTGAGATGTCAAAGGCAAGCCCGCTGATCATGACCAGAATACCCAGAAACGAGCCATAAACGCTTCCGCCGAAACCGGGCACCCGAACCGGTGCGAATATGGTCAAAAGCAATGCAGCGGCCACTGCTGAGGCGAAGATAATCGGTGGCCATGGAACCGTGTTGGGCCGCTGTTCGATTTCGGACATGGGATACTGCTTCACTGACAATGAGTGCCAGAGGGACTATAAGCACACTTAGCAAGAGACTGCGAACGATCAAGGTGCCCCATGCTTGCCAACGACTATCCAACGCTTGATTTCGATCTCGGCGAAACCGCCGACATGTTGCGCGACACCGTCCGAACCTTCACGTCAGACGAACTCACGCCACTTGCTGACGAAATCGACCGCAGCAATGAGTTTCCAAGACAGCTCTGGCCAAAACTCGGTGAGTTGGGATTGCTGGGCATTACCGTCGAGGAAGACTATGGCGGATCCGGAATGGGCTATCTGGAGCATTGCATTGCAATGGAAGAGGTCTCCCGAGGCTCTGCGGCAGTTGGATTGTCATATGGGGCGCACTCCAATCTGTGCGTCAACCAGATCCGCCGGAACGGTACCGAGGACCAAAAGCAGCGATACCTGCCCTCATTGATTTCGGGTGAAAGCATGGGCGCGCTTGCCATGTCAGAAGCCGGATCCGGATCCGACGTGGTGTCGATGAAACTCAAGGCGGAGAAGACGTCGGGTCGGTATGTGCTGAACGGCACGAAATTTTGGATCACCAACGGGCCGTGCGTCGATACGCTGGTGGTTTATGCAAAGACCGATCCGGATGCGGGACCGCGTGGGATCACGGCGTTTATCGTCGAGCGGGGCTTTCAGGGGTTCTCCACGGGAGAAAAACTCGACAAACTGGGAATGCGTGGTTCCGACACCGGTGAATTGATCTTCGAAGACTGCGAAGTGCCTGAGGAAAATATCCTTGGTGGTATCGGCAAGGGTGTGAATGTCCTGATGTCTGGTCTGGACTACGAGCGCGCGGTGCTTGCGGCGGGGCCCCTAGGGATCATGCAGGCGTGTATGGACATCGTGGTGCCCTATATCCATGACCGGAAACAATTCGGCAAGCCGATCGGCTCTTTTCAGCTCATGCAGGGCAAGATTGCCGATATGTACACAACCATGAATGCATGCAAGGCCTATGTCTATGCGGTGGCAAAAGCGTGCGATCGCGGCCAGACAACACGCAAGGATGCTGCCGGCGCTATTCTCTACGCAGCGGAAAAGGCGACGTGGATGGCGCTTGAGGCCATTCAGGCGCTGGGCGGAAACGGGTACATCAACGACTACCCGACCGGCCGGCTGTTACGCGATGCGAAACTGTACGAGATTGGTGCCGGGACGTCGGAGATCCGCCGCATGCTCATAGGCCGGGAGCTCTTCGAAGAGACGAGTTGAGGCGGTCTCATCTCTGGAATTTCTTCAAATGTTCCGGAATTGTGCATACATATGGCAGCGTGGATGAATTTGATTCCCGAACCGGAGGCCGGATGAATGCTCTACTATCGCGAGTTTGAGGATACCGAACTCGTCGAAATCACCGTCGACGGATATGTCAGCGATGTCGAGTTCGAAGAGGTCGCGCGCAAGCTGGAACGGTTCATTGCGCGGCACGGCAAAGTGCGCCTTCTGGAGGTGGTAAAGAGCTTTGGCGGTATGAGCCCGGCATCGTTTTGGGAAGACATGAAGTTCGCGCTGCGCCATCTCAATGACTTCAGCCGATGTGCTGTTGTTACCGACGAACAGTGGATGACATGGCTTGCCAAGGCTGCGACCGTCATCGCTCCGGGCGCTGTAAAAACGTTTCATCTCAATGAAATAGACACCGCGCGCGGCTGGCTGACGGAACACGTCGGCAAGGCGCCGGAAGGCGTCGAATAGATTTTTCCAAAAAGATATTTCACATCGCCTCCAAGGATTGGCCATCTTGGCGCGTCTAAACTGATGCATGCGCATGACGACGGACGATAACGAGCTTGCAGCGCGGGCCGGTGCCGGCGACAGGGATGCTTTTCGCGCCCTGCTGGAACGACACTACGATACCGTATACCGGGTTGCTCTCCGCGTTCTGGCCAACACGGCGGATGCGGAGGATGTCACGCAGGAGGTATGCTGTTCGCTGCCGCGGCGGTTGAAGTCATTTCGTGGGGCAAGCCGTTTTACGACATGGCTGTACCGGGTTGCCGTCAATGCTTGCCGTGATCACGTGCGCAAGGCCGGCACGATGCGGGTCGCGCACGCAGGTCATGCGGAAGTATCCGCATTGCTGCATGATGAGCGGGCAGAGACCGGCCGGCAGATCGGCTGGATGTATGAGGCGCTGGCGGATCTATCTGACGATCTCAGGGAGACGGCGGTTCTGGTTGTTGCCGAAGATCTCAGTCATGCAGAGGCTGCATCCATTCTGGACGTGAAGGAATCGACAATATCCTGGCGGATGCATGAGGTCAGAAAGAAGCTGAAGACGATGGCGGTGCTGGATCAATGAGTGATGCTGTGGACAGACTGAAGCGGGGTTTCCGCGATGAAGCGCCGGTCCGCGCGCGTGATGAAGCTCGCAAACAGGCGCTGTCGGCGGCAATGGATGCATTCGACGAAGAAAATTCACCCGTCCGCCAAGGATCTGTCGCCGGGGCACGTCTCAAGGCCAAAGAGAGCGGGGCGCTTTCTTTGCTGAGGAGACTGTCCATGACCTTTTCGACCGCGAATTTCAAATATGCCCTGGCCGGAAGCGCCAGTTTTGCCGTTCTGGCGATTGCCGTAATCAACACGGTGGAGTTCCAAAAGACTCCTGTACCGCCTCAAACGCTCAACGCTTTGCAACACGGCAAACAAAGTGAACCTGCAAAAACACTTGCCGCCAAACCGAACGAAGAACGCGTATTCACTCCCGCGCAACCGCCGCTGAGGCTCGAACGCGAAAATCAAAATCTGACCGGCCGTGTGGTGAATGAAATGGCCGATGCGATTGCACCGTCAACCAACCGTCAGCGCTTTCACCAGCCGGTGCCTCCCACAGCGCCTGCGCCAATGGCGCAAAATGCGCCCTCGCAAAGATTGAATTTCAATTCATATCTCAGCGGCAACCGTATGGCACGGGGCGGGGCGTATCGGCACGATCTGAAGAAGCATGACAGCAGGCAACAGCAGTATTATCAGGATCAGGGCCGCGACAAGTTTGCCAAGATTGAGGAAAACCGGGTCAAGGTTGCCGCTGAAAACCCAGTATCGACATTCTCGGTCGATGTGGACACGGCGTCCTATGCATTCGTGCGCAAATCTCTGAACGGGGCAGTGTTGCCGCAGAAGAATGCCGTGCGCGTCGAAGAGATGATCAACTACTTCAGCTATGATTATCAAACGCCGAAGGATCGCGCTCAGCCGTTCAAGGTCAATGTGTCGGTCATGCCGACGCCCTGGAACACGTCCACCAAGTTGATGAAGATCGGCATCAAGGGTTACGAATTGCCCAAGGCCGCCAAACCAAGATCGAACCTGGTGTTCCTGATCGATACGTCTGGGTCCATGAATGCGCCGGACAAGCTGCCGCTGCTGATCAACTCGTTCAAACTTCTGCTGCAGTCGCTCGAACCGGAAGACACGGTGGCCATCGTAACCTATGCGGGACGCGCAGGGACAGTGCTTACCCCAACCAAGGCCAGCGAAAAGGCAAAGATCATTTCGGCCTTGGAGAACCTGCGTTCTGGTGGGTCGACCGCCGGTGCTGCGGGAATCCGGCAGGCTTATCAGCTTGCCCAGCAGAACCTGAACAAGGAGGGCGTTAACAGGGTCATTCTGGCAACCGATGGCGACTTCAATGTCGGGATTACCAACACGGAAGAGCTGAAGAGCTACGTGGAGCGCAAGCGCAAGACCGGAGTGACCCTGTCGGTACTGGGCTTTGGTGCAGGCAACTACAATGACGAGCTGATGCAGACACTGGCGCAGAACGGCAATGGAAACGCGGCCTATATCGACACGCTGAACGAAGCCCGCAAGGTGCTCGTCGAACAGGCCGGATCGACACTGTTCACGATTGCCAAGGACGTCAAGATCCAGGTTGAGTTCAATCCGCAAACCGTCGGCGAGTACCGTCTGATCGGCTACGAAACCCGCATTCTGAACCGGGAAGACTTCAACAATGACAAGGTCGATGCCGGTGATATCGGCTCCGGTCACAGTGTCACGGCGTTGTACGAGATTACGCCGAAGGGCAACAATGGAGGCCTGGTCGACGGGTTGCGCTATCAGAATGCGCCGGCTGCCCAGGCCGGCAACACGTCAAACGAATATGCGTTTGTCAAAATCCGCTACAAGCTGCCGAAGGAAGACACAAGCACGCTGGTTACAACCCCGGTGACGGTGTCGGATGAGGCCCAGACGGTGACATCGGCACCTGCCGATAGCCGGTTCGCTGCAGCCGTTTCCGCATTCGGCCAGATCCTGCGTGGCGGCAAGTATACCGGGAGCTTCAGCTATGACGATATCGTGGAGCTGGCGCAAGGCGCCAGGGGTGCCGATGCGTTCGGCTACCGTAGCGAATTCATCAACCTGGTTCGGCTGGCGAAGTCAGCCGCTGCCATGGAACCGCAGAAGCAATAAACCTGACACTCACAAAGAGTTGGAAAGGCAGGCGTTTGCATCGCCTGCCTTTTGTGCTTTTCTCTGCGTACTGAATAGTTTGACATAGTGTATTCAAATGACCGGTGCGATACAAAAAAACCAGCTTGACGCTCTTGAGCGAATATCGACAGCTACCATTACCATGGTGCTTGTGAAGGCGGGCATCCGCCAAAGCTGGGTGCGTGGCGCATTTCCACTGACCGCAAACCTCAATCGTGTTGCCGGTCCAGCCTTTACGCTGCGGTTTATCCCGATGCGAGAAGACAAGGCTACCGTGGAAAGCCTGTCGGCGCCCGTAAACTCCCGGACGGCGATAGAGGAAATGCCCGAAGGGTCCATCGCCGTTATCGATGCGATGGGATCGCGCCATGCTGCAATTCTGGGAGACATCCTGGCGGCGCGCATGCAAGCGATTGGCGTACGCGGTGTTGTGACCGATGGCGTGGTTCGCGATGTGGAAGGTGTGAGGGATACCGGGCTTGCAATCTGGTGTGCCGGTGTTGCGGCTCCCCCTTCAATATCCGGTCTGATATTTGCAGGCTGGCAGGAAGCGGTTGGCTGTGGCGGGACGGCTATCTACCCCGGCGACATTATTGTAGCGGATGAAGACGGTGCGGTGGTCGTTCCTCCCGAGCTAGTTGCGCGGGTCGTCGACGAAGGCAGTGCGCAGCAGGATCGGGAAGACTGGATCCTTCAGCGCGTCAAGGACGGGGAGTCTCTGGATGGCCTCTATCCGCCAAATGAGGAAACCTTACGTCGATACGACAAGTGGAAGCGTCACAACAGCCGGGATTGAACGCCATCGGGGGACTCCAAGATGAGCCAGAACATTACCGTGGGATATAAACAGCTTTGCGCGGAAGCCGAGGCCGAAATCGAACAGGTTTCGGCTAAGCAGGCCATTGCTCTCCTGGAAGACGATGGCTATGTGATCGTCGATATCCGGGATGTGCGCGAACTTTGGCGCGACGGGAAAATACCGGGAGCCGTACATGCGCCGCGCGGCATGCTCGAATTCTGGATCGATCCGGACAGCCCCTATCACAGGTCATTGTTCGCAGAAGACAGATCATTTGTATTTCACTGCGCAGGAGGTCTGAGGTCGGCATTGGCGACGCAGGTTGCGCAACGGATGGGATTGCACCCGGTTTTCAACATGAAAGGCGGATTTGCCGCCTGGAAGGAGGCCGGGGGCCCGATCGAGCCTTACACCAAGGGGAAACCTTAGAGGGTGACGAACCCGCGTTGTCATTGACACGACAGAATTCAGACAGGTTCAAGTGTGACAATTCTCAATTCAAATTGCATCGCAAGGCGTTAAGTTCGAATGCAAACTTCCCGGGCAGACATGACGAAATCAAACAAATTGAAAATCTGGATGGCTTTTCTCGTGGCACTGGGATCCTTGGCATTGCTTTGGGTTTCTCCGGGCACTGCGTCTGACCGGATTAGCCTGCATGATGACTTCGAAACCGGTCAACTTGACGAAAGTCGCTGGTCGTTGCGACGGATGCACAAACGCCGCCACTGGATAGACAAGACCTATTTCCGGGCCGGCGGGCGGGCACTGGCCATCCGCGTCAAGGGGTTCGACCTCGACCGCGAATGTGGCTGCCAGCAAAACGAGGTACGCGAGGCGAACCATCGCAGGCTTAATTTCGGCGATGAAGCCTGGTATGCGTTTTCCTTCATGATCCGTGGCGTGGGATCGCCAAGCGGCAGCCAACGCTGGGTCATTGGCGGCTGGAAACAGGAAACCGGAGGGAGCGCTTTCTTGGCGCAACGGTTCGACCGCGGTATTTTCCATATTACGTTGGAAAGTGGTGACACGAGGGTATTGCTGGCAAGCGCACAAGGCGAAGCCAAGAGCTTCATGGATGTGCTGAAGTCGGGCTTTCTCGGCCCGTTCAGCTTCCTCGCAGAACCTGCGCGCTACAGCGGAGAGAGCGATATCACCTTGACTTACGGTGACGATCCGCAACTGCCCGATCCCGGCAATATGTGGGTTGATATGATGTACCGCATCAAAGGTGGCATCGATGGCAACGGGTTTGTGGAAGTCTATGCCAATGGTAAGTTCATCGTTCGGGCTGAAGGTACCGTCGGCGTGAAAGAAATGGGAGGGCCGACCCAGTACTTTAAAATGGGACACAATCGCGCGCCAATGCCAGGCATCGCGACGCTTTACATGGACAATTTCAAGCGCGGCGCGACCAGGCAAGAGGTAGAAAGCCGACCTCAATAGCGGGGAACGATCGGGTGCAGGATCTTGAACTGATCATCGGCAACAAGAACTATTCGTCTTGGTCATTGCGGCCATGGATCGCACTGACATACTGCGGTATCGCGTTTCGTGAGACTTTGTCTCCGTTCGACGATGACAATCACAATGTGCACTATCTCGCGTTTTCGCCGGTGGCGCGGGTTCCGGTGCTCAAGCGTGGCAGCGCGACGATCTGGGAGTCGCTGGCCATACTTGAGTACCTGGCTGAGGTTTTCCCGGATGCACGGTTGTGGCCGTCTGAACTTGAGGTGCGTACCAAGGCGCGGGTCATTTCAAACGAAATGCATGCAGGATTTGGCGCGCTGCGAAATGCATGTCCAATGAATATGCGCCGTGCCGTCAGAAGACTCGAAGTGGGCGAACCTGTGCGCAAAGATGTATCCAGGATCACCGATATCTGGACAGAGGCTTTGAACTGTTCTGGAGGTCCGTTTCTGTTCGGCCGGTTCACAATTGCCGATGCGATGTATGCGCCGGTGGTCAACCGCTTCCATGTTTACGAGCTAACGTCCGACCAAACCGCACGGCAATATATGAACCACATGATGTCCTTGCCCGCATACGAGCAATGGCAGAAGGCTGCTGCGGCAGAGCCATGGGTCGTCGAGCACGAGGAAGTTTGAACCACTTTGACGGGAAAACACTCCAGGCTCACGTTGAGGCCATAAGGCCGATGCGTTCTCCGCATTCTGAAAGCACCTTGGCGGTATGTTCATAACCGGCTTCAACGGCGCGGTCGAAGGCCTGCCATTCGCGGATACCGATGCCTCCGAGCGGTGGTGAGATGACCAGATCGGCCATATCTATCTGGGATTGGTTTTGTTCTTCACTGGTGACCGTACCGGCACGCATGAGGATCGACATGATCGGCGGATTGCGCAGTCTTTGCAGCCAGGATCCGCGGGTCTCTTTGCGAAGCCATTCAGGCGTCAATGCAAAATCCCGGGCGACATCGACGGCCAAAACCGGGCCCATGCACAAGGTGCGCATTTCCTCCACGGGCAGATTGTTCATGACCGCTCCATCGACCAGCAAACCGTCGTTGCTGGAAACGGGCGGCAGAATGCCCGGCAGCGATATGCTCGCCCGCAGTGCGTCGCAAAGCGGCCCGGCTGTGTGCAGATGTGTCGTTGCCAGTGTCAGATTGGACGATACGCAGAAATATGGCAGCCATAGTTCTTCAAGGGAAATGTTGCCGAACTGTTTCTTCAGCAGGCGTTCAACCTTGTGCCCGCGTACCAGACCGACCAGCGGAATCGCGTAGTCGGACAAAGGATTGGTCCGATAGAAACACTCCCGCATGCCCCGGGTTATGTCATCCAGGCTCCAGTCCATAGCAACGCATGCGGCAATGACGGCACCCATGCTTGTGCCACCGACAAAATCGATAGCCCATCCAGCTTCTCTGAGTGCGCGCAGGGCTCCGAGATGTGCGTAGGCCCGCGCGCCCCCGCCCGACAGAACGAGGCCGAAGCTCTGACCGGTTACGGCCCGCAAAAGACGCTGGTAATCCCCGTCCCGGGACCGCCGGATATTGAAGTGGCGATTGACCTTATATCGTCCGCGCCATGCTGCGGCACCTTGCGCATTCGGATGATCGTGATCGTGCAGGAGAACGAGATCCAGCATCTGCTGATGCGAATCGAAAGGTACATCATCCAGCGGAAGGGAAATGCCTGGCGGGCCGGATGCGCTGGCCACAAGCACAACCCTGTCGGCCTGTCGCAGGCAGCGGCTCAACCAGTCGCCTCGCTGGCATTCAGCGCATAAAAACAGCTGATCATGCCGGGTCTCTATTTGCGACAGCCAACGGTTTGAGCGTTTTGCCTCATCGGCCGACACGACCTTGACGTCGCGGCCGCGTGAATTGAGATCCGCCGACAATCTGTTGCACAGCGCTACGATATCGACATCGTCAGTGAGGGGAACGAATGTGGTGATCTTTGGCTCAATACGGACGATGGGACGCCCCGATGTCGCCCGCAACCTTTGCACGAGAAGTTTGTTCAATGCCGCCATCAGCGCCGGGTGGCAATTCAGGAGATGTTCGAAATCCTCCCGGTCCAGCCGCAGAAGTTCACAGTCCCGCAGTGCGATAACATTGGCCGAACGCGGTTCGCCGGATAGCAGCGCCATTTCCCCAACCGTTTCACCTGCCTTGATGAGGGCTACCAGAGGCGATTCACCGTTTGGCCGAGGCACGTAAACGCCAAGGGTTCCTGCCATCAGAACGTAGAGGGAGTCGCCTGGTTCGCCGATCCTGAACAGTGCGTTGCCAGCCGACAAAGCAATTCTCGATGTGTGAGCGTCAACGTCGGCACGCACTTTATCCGGCAAATCGCGGAAGACGTGTACATTTCCGTCTCTTTCCGGTCCGGCGTCCAACATAGTCTCCTTGTGCCTGGCGAAGGTTGCCGCAGCGATACAAGACATCGTAGCGTCTGTAGCAGAAAAACGCTAAACCCTCTGTAGCGGGTCTTGCTGCGCGATGTTACGGTGCCAACTGATTGAAATCCATGACCATACTGAACACTTCCGTTTCAAGAACATCGGCTGAATTCCAGCAAAACGCTGCGGCAATGCAGGCATTGGTCGAAGATCTGAGCGCCCAAAGGGCCAAGACGTCACAGGGCGGCTCGGAAAAGGCGCGCGCACGTCATTTGTCGCGCGGCAAGCTTCTTCCGCGTGACCGGGTGAACCAGCTTCTCGATCCCGATACACCCTTTTTGGAACTGTCGCCCATGGCTGCGCACGGGATGTATTCCGGCGATATACATGCTGCCGGTGTGATTACCGGCATCGGGCGCGTTTCGGGCCGGGAGTGCGTCATCGTCTGCAATGATGCCACAATCAAAGGCGGCACCTATTTTCCGATGACGGTCAAGAAGCACTTGCGTGCGCAGGAAATCGCCCGCCAGAACCGCTTGCCGTGCATTTATCTGGTGGATTCCGGCGGGGCCAATCTGCCGAACCAGATCGAGGTGTTTCCGGACAGGGAGCACTTCGGCCGGATCTTCTTCAATCAGGCGACGCTGTCCTGTGAAGGCATTCCGCAGATTGCCTGCGTCATGGGGTCGTGTACAGCGGGCGGCGCCTATGTACCGGCAATGTCCGACGAGACGGTCATCGTGCGTCAACAGGGGACGATCTTTCTAGGCGGCCCGCCTTTGGTAAAAGCCGCTACAGGAGAGGTCGTGAGTGCGGAGGAACTCGGCGGCGCGGATGTTCATGCCAAACAATCCGGCGTGGCGGATCACTATGCCGTAGACGACCATCATGCCCTGGCGACCGTCCGGCAGATCGTGGCTGGCCTGAATACCCGAAAAGATCCTGCCGTAACGCTTGAGCCGGCGATCGACCCCAAGTATCCGGCAAGCGATCTGGCCGGTATCATTCCTCAATCCTTCGCCAAACCTTATGACGTGCGTGAGGTTATTGCGCGGCTGGTAGACGGGTCGCAGTTGGACGAATTCAAGAAGCTATACGGAACGACGCTGGTTACCGGATTCGCGCGTATCTGGGGGATGCCCGTCGGTATTCTCGCTAACAACGGTATTTTGTATTCGGAGTCGGCGCTGAAGGGGGCGCACTTCATCGAGCTGTGCTGTCAGCGGCGTATTCCACTATTGTTTCTTCAGAACATCTCCGGGTTCATGGTCGGGCAGAAGTACGAATCGAGCGGTATTGCGAAGGATGGAGCGAAACTGGTCACGGCAGTTGCATGTGCACAGGTGCCGAAGATCACGGTGATTATCGGAGGATCGTTCGGGGCGGGGAACTACGGCATGTGTGGGCGGGCTTATTCGCCACGTTTTTTGTTTTCATGGCCGAACAGCCGGATTTCGGTGATGGGTGGCGAGCAGGCCGCCTCCGTACTCGCCACGGTGCGCAGGGACAATATCGAGGCTGACGGCAAGAACTGGTCGGAAGTCGAAGAAGAAGAGTTCAAGCAACCGATCCGGGAGCAGTACGAACATGAGGGACATCCCTATTTTGCCACGGCGCGGCTTTGGGACGATGGCGTCATAGCGCCAGAAGAAACACGAGACGTTTTGGGTTTGTGTTATTCGGCAACCCTCAATATGCCAATCCAAGAGCCGCGTTTCGGCGTATTCCGGATGTAACCGCACACATTAATGACACGGTGTGTTGAAATCTTTCGCCAGTTCTATGACATTCAGTTTCAAGCGCTGTGCTTTCATGCGTATAGAGGTCTTCAATAAGATGATGCGAATGCGTGTTTTTACGGTGGCAGCCCTGGGGGCAATGCTTGCGATACCGAATACGTCACTTGCCAGAGACGAGTATGGCGGGTTCAAGACCAAGCAGAACTACAATCTTTCAGGCCGTCAGCAACGGCAACCACCGCGCGGTGGTGCTGCCACCTGGCAGACGTTCATTGCCAGCCAACAGGTCATCCGGCCTATGCTGGATCAGAACAGTGCCCAGCACATACGTAATGCCATTGCGCGCTATGATCGTATTGTCAGGGCAGGGGGGTGGCCGGTTCTTCCGGGCAACGTGACCCTTAAGAAGGGATCGCGTAACCGATATGTCGCCAGTCTGCGCCAGCGTTTGGCGCTCACCGGCGATCTGTACAACGTTCAAGGCGATCAGCACTATTTCGATGAGCGGGTTCATCAGGCTGTGCGGCTGTTTCAGTATCGCCACGGTCTTCTCACGGATGGCGAGGTCGGACCGGCGACAATCCGGGCCTTGAACATATCGGCCCGGTCCAAGCTTCGAACATTGCAGATCAATCTGGGACGGCTCGGCGATGCGCCCAAAGCACTGGGCAACCGGTATGTGGTCGTGAACATTCCAGGCGCCGAGCTTGAGGCAGTGCAGAATGGACGCGTGTACTCCCGTCACGTGATCGTGGTGGGTAAGAAGGACCGGCAAAGCCCGCCGCTGAACAGCACAATCGCGCAACTCAATTTCTATCCTTATTGGACGCCGCCGGAAAGCATCATCAGGCGAGACCTGATTCCGAAGGCGGCCAAGAATCCGAATTACTTCCATCAGATCAACATGAAGGTCTACGATCCGCAAAACGGCGGTGCGGAGGTCGATCCGGTGCTGGTCAACTGGTCACAAACGTCTTCTCGGCGCTATTCCATGCGTCAGGAGCCGGGTCCGCAAAACGCCATGGCGACGGTCAAGATCAACTTTCCCAACCGGCATGCAGTCTACATGCATGACACGCCCAGCAAGTCGCTGTTCAAACACAATTTCCGCTATCACAGTTCAGGATGTGTGCGTATCGATGCGCCGCATATCCTGACTGAGTGGATACTGCGCGGGCAATCGGGCTGGTCGGCGCGCGCGATCCGGGATGTGGTTGCGGCGAAACAACGGGTTGATGTTTCGATCAGCCGCAAGGTCCCAGTCCGATGGGTCTATTTCACCGGTTGGGCCAATGCGGATGGATTGACCTTCTTTCGGCAGGATGTGTACCGACAGGACCGCTGAGCAGGGCATTTGATCCGGATTTCTTGTTGGGGGCCCGGTAAAGCCTTTGCCAAGATGGGCGCTGTCGGCCTATACAATCGGCGCCCGCGCCTGCGGGCCTGGGTCCTCCTCCTTTCGGTGATTCTTTAAAGCCATGTTTGACATCAAGTGGATTCGTGACCATCCGGATCAATTCGACGCCGGTCTGGCGAGGCGTGGCCTTGCGCCAACGGCTGCTGAAATTCTGAAACTGGATGAAGCACGGCGGACGCATGTCCAAAAGCTTCAGGATGCACAGGCGCGCCGCAATGCGGCCTCTAAGCAAATCGGCCAGGCGATGGGCGCGGGAGATACCGCACGGGCGGAAGAGCTGAAGTCGGAAGTTTCCGATCTAAAGGCGTTCATTCAGTCGGGGGAGGATGAAGAGCGGCGCCTAACGGATGAACTCAATACTGCGCTGAACGGGCTGCCCAATCTGCCGTTAGGGGAAACGCCGGACGGCGAGGACGAAGGTGACAACCTCGAATTGCGGGTTGTCGGCGAGACGCCCGCCTTCGACTTTGAGCCCAAGCAACATTTTGAGCTTGGCGAAGCACTCGGCCTGATGGATTTCGAGACGGCTGCCCGAATGGCCGGATCACGCTTTGTGGTCATGAAGGGGCCGTTGGCGCGGCTTGAGCGGGCGATTGCCCAGTTCATGCTCGATCTGCAGACAGGAGAGCATGGCTATCTGGAAGTTTACCGCCATATCTTGTGCGGGACGAGGCGATGTATGGAACGGGCCAGCTCCCGAAGTTTGCCGACGATCTGTTCCGTACAGAAGATGGCCGTTGGCTTATTCCAACGGCAGAGGTGCCGCTGACCAATTTGGTGCGTGAGCAGATTGTCGATGAAGCGGAACTGCCTTTGCGTTTCACTGCCTATACGCCGTGTTTCAGGGCGGAGGCCGGCGCTGCCGGCAAAGATACAAGGGGCATGATCCGCCAGCATCAGTTTTCCAAAGTGGAACTGGTGTCGATCAGCGCGCCGGATGAGTCGCGTGCTGAACTCGACAGGATGACGTCATGCGCTGAAGAGGTCCTGAAGCGCCTGGGCTTGTGTTACCGGGTGATCGCGCTGTGCGTCGGCGATATGGGTTTTGGAGCACGCCTTACGTTTGACATCGAAGTATGGTTGCCGGGCCAGAACCTGTTCCGCGAGATTTCCAGCTGCTCGGTGTGCGGCGATTTTCAGGCGCGCCGGATGAATGCGCGTTTCCGGCCCACAGAGGGTGAGGGAGCCGAATTCGTTCATACTTTGAATGGCTCGGGGTTGGCTGTCGGGCGCTGCCTGGTTGCGGTCATGGAGAACTATCAGCGCGCCGACGGCAGTATAATAGTCCCTGAGGCGTTGCGGCCCTATATGGGGGGCATGGAGGTCATTGCATCTGATGACTGATGCGCAACCACTTAACGTACGAGGGCGAAGCGCCCGCGTCCTGGTCACCAATGATGATGGCATTCACGCGCCAGGGTTGGGCGTCCTTGAAGAGATTGCAGGAACGCTAAGCGATGACGTCTGGGTCGTCGCGCCTGAGACCGAGCAATCCGGCGCATCTCACTCGCTGTCCCTGTCCAACCCCTTAAGGTTGCGTGAGCTCGGCGGACAACGTTTCGCCGTTGAGGGTACGCCGACCGATTGCGTTTTGATGGCGGTGCGAAATGTCCTGCCAGAACCGCCCGATCTGGTCTTGTCGGGCGTGAACCGCGGCCAGAATATTGCGGATGACGTCACATATTCCGGCACAATAGCCGCTGCCATGGAGGGCGCCACACTTGGAATTGCATCTATGGCACTCAGTCAGAGTTATGGAATCGAATCGGACCGCGACACGCTACGTTGGGAAACGGCGAGGGCGCATGGTGCGGCGCTGGTGCGGCGTTTTTTTCCGCTCACACTCGGACCGGGTGTGCTGATCAACATCAATTTTCCCGATTGTGTGCCCGAAGCTGTTGCCGGTATCGCGGTGACCCGGCAGGGCAAGCGCGATCAGAACCTGATGGTGGTTGACGAGCGTATGGACGCGCGCGGTCGCAATTATTATTGGCTGGGCTTCCGGCGCGAACGCAGTACGCCGCCCCCTGGAACGGATCTGCACGCCATCTACAACAATCAAATATCAGTTACGCCACTGCACCTTAATCTTACACAGATCGAAGCCATGGAGGCTTTGCGCGCTGCTCTTGACTGAGACGGTAATGCAGGTCGTGCTTTCCGGCCGGCAGCTTATCAATCAGGCAGAACTTCCAATAGACAGTGAAGCGGTGCATGATCCCAAATTGCGTCGGCTACGGGTGCAGGCTGAATTGCGCTCCGGGGCGGACGGTGTCGGCGAGCAGGTGGGTCAGTTGGGGCATGGAAAACGACTACCGCAAAGTGCAGATGATCATGCAGCTGCGCAGCCGCGGCATTCGCGATACGCGCGTTCTGGAAGCCATGGAGCGGGTGCCGCGCGAGATTTTTCTTCCTGAGATTTTCAAGGATCAAGCCTACGCGGATCAGGCCTTGCCGATCGAATGCGGTCAGACAATTTCGCAACCCTTTGTGGTTGCCTACATGAGCGATCAATTGAAGCTGACGGACCGCACCAAGGTTTTGGAGGTCGGAACAGGATGCGGATATCAAACTGCCGTCCTTTCGCACCTGTGCCGGCGTGTTTACACTATTGAGCGCTATCGCGCATTGCTGAAAGAAGCCGAAAAGCGGTTTGAACAGCTGACCTTGCGGAACATCACAACAATGGCCGGCGACGGTATGAAGGGATGGCCAGCACAAGCGCCTTTCGAAAGGATCATCGTGACAGCAGCAGCGCAGCGTCTGCCGACAGCGCTTCTCAATCAGCTTGATGAGGGCGGCATGATGGTGATCCCGGTGGAATTGGCGGCGGGCCGGCAGGAGCTCCAACGGGTAACGCGCACAGCCGAAGGTTTCGAGCGTGAATCGTTGCTGCCGGTACGCTTCGTGCCCCTGGTCGAAGGGTTGGCGAAGGAGCATTGACCGGTCCATACAATTTGAAACGAATTTTGCGGCGTTTCTCAACGGAGTTTTAACCTTACCGCTTCACCATGCCCGGCACATGTTTGTTAGTGTTCAGTACCCCGGGGTATGCGTAATGTCCTCAAAGTGTCTCTTCAGACGTTCTTATAAAGTTATCCGTACCGTCGTTTTCGGTGCGGCCGCACTAGCCATTGCAGGTTGCTCGACGGACGCAAAACGGTTTGCGGATTATCCACCTGTCAACAAGACTGCTTCGTTACCGGACAAATCCAACGATCCGGTTTCATCGACAGCCTTGAACGGTGCAAATACCAACGCGACCAAACCGTCCTGGCAGAATGGAAGTACGGCAGCCCAGACGGCCATTGGATCCGTCACAGTCAAGCCGGGCCAGACCATGTTCAGTATCGCCAAGGCAAACGGTATGAGCGCAGAAGAACTGGCCAGCGCAAATGGCATTTCAGCGCCCTATACCCTGCGCTCGGGTCAATCACTGCGCGTGCCGGGCGTAGCTGATCCGGTGTCGCCGGCTCCAAGCTTCCGCCCGCAGGTGCGCGCCGCCTATGCGCCAGCCAACCGCCCGAACTACGCCGGCAGCGGGGTTCACAGAGTAACCGCTGGGGAAACTCTGTTTTCGCTCGGGCGCAGATACAACGTACATCCCTACAAGATCGCGCGATCGAACGGTTTGTCGAATTCTGCGACGCTGAAAGTCGGCCAGACGATCAAAATCCCGGCGCGCGGACAGGGATTTGCATCAGCGCCTAGTTCACCGTCTGCCAGCGTGCCCGCGCCGCAAACGACAACCGCGCGTAATACGGCGCAACCTTCTGCACCGGCCTTGCCGGACGTGCCGAAACCGCCCGCGCAGACACAAGTCAGCCAAGCGCCGACGCAAACCGAATCGGCTGCAATGTTTCGTTGGCCGGTGAGAGGCCGGGAGATTTCCTCATACGGCACCAAACCGAACGGAACGCGCAATGAAGGCATCAATATTTCTGTTCCCGAAGGTACAAGCGTACGCTCCGCTGAGTCCGGAATTGTCGCCTACGCAGGCAACGAGCTCAAAGGGTACGGCAACCTCGTGCTGATCCGTCACAATAACGGATGGGTGACGGCCTATGCCCACAACCGGGAGCTGTTCGTCAAGCGCGGCGATACGGTGAAGCGCGGTGAAATCATCGCTAAGGCAGGTCAAACCGGATCCGTCGACAGCCCGCAATTGCACTTTGAAGTGCGCAAAGGCGCCTCGGCAGTAGATCCGATGCGGTATCTGTCATCACAAACGGCCTCGAATTAGTTCTTCTCCCTCCCTGCAGCACACAAAAGAAGAGGGTCCGGCTATTTGCCGGGCCCTTTTGCTGTGTATTGGCTATTGCGAATCCGGGTTTTCGAGGCCAATGTCCCGGCCTTGTTTCACAGTTAGGAGAAAGTTGAATGATTACTGTGTGGGGGCGGCGTAGCTCGATAAACGTTCAGAAAGTTTTGTGGGCGCTCACGGAAGTCGGGCAGGAGTTTGAACGCCATACGGTTGGCGGCAGCTTCGGCGGTACGGATACGAAGGAATACAAGAAGCTCAATCCGCTCGGGCTTGTGCCGGCGA
>JANQIR010000024.1 GCA_028282065.1 Aestuariivirgaceae bacterium | reverse complement strand
GCTGGTGGATGCATGACTTATAATAAATTCAAAATACGATATTGAATTTCTGCGTACGTGGAAATTACTGACGTTGCGTGATTAGTACGAATATCGTTTCCAATTCGTTTGGTTAACATCTCATACTGCCTGTCAGGTAATTCCTGCAGATATCTCAGATGCGGATGAAATATCAAACGTTCATGCATGACGGGCGTAGCGTGAACTTTACTTGGAGTGATAGGAGCAGAATATGGCAAATCCCTCAACCCCAACCCAATCGGCGTCTATACCGGGCGCGGGGAATAGTGCAGGCAATGGATCGCAATTTGCGTCTGCATTGAGCAAAAGCGAAGTTACAGCGGCCGTTTCGGCTGGACTTGTGACTGGTGGCATCAAACCGTCAACCGTGGGTGAACCCACTCCGAAGCCAGCCCCTGCACCTCCCGGGCGCGGTGACGATATGAGTTCTTCGAGTTCCTCTTCTGGCCCTGAAGACTCTTCCAGCGTTGGTAATAATCCAGCCGGTGGCTTTCAGGATTCGAGTTCGAGCAGCAGCACGAGCGAGTCAAGCTCCGGTGAAGGTGGGAACACTTCCGAGGGCTCAAGTGATGATGATACTAGCTCGACGGGTTCCTCCACTTCTGGCGGAGGGTCATCCAGCTCCTCAAGTTCCAGTGATGACGATGATTCCGGTTCAACGGGCGGCTGAGTAGTTTGAGTTGAGACATAATGTGGTTTTAAAAACCGCATTGGTTGTCCCAATAAAACAGCAACATCAATGTGCGATCAGGAGACATTGCCTGATCGCACGTGCTTTTGTCGCGTTCGCGCCAGGGTTGAAGCAGCACGTAACCGGCTCCCAAGGTTGCAATTTGCATCGCAAGTCCCTGACCCCGGAACCGGAGTAAAATTCAATTGCGCCTCTCTATACGTCCGTAGAAAATACTGACGTTGCGTGATTAGTGCGAATACCGTTTCCAATCCGTTTGGTTAACATTTCACATTGCCTGTCAGGTAATTCCTGCAGACATCCCAGATGCGGATGAAATATCAAACGTTCACGCATGGCGGGCGTAGCGTGAACTTTACTTGGAGCGATAGGAGCAGAATATGGCAAATCCCTCAACCCCAACCCAAACGGCGTCTGTACCAGGTGCGGGGAACAATGCAGGCAATGGGTCGCAATTTGCGTCTGCATTGAACAAAAGTGAAGTTACAGCGGCCATTTCGGCTGGATTTGTGACTGGTGGCATCAAACCGTCAGCCGTGGGTGAACCCACTCCGAAGCCAGCCCCCGCACCTTCGGGACCCTCCGACATGACCTCAGGAAGTTCTCCTGGTTCTGTTGAGAGTTCGGACTTGTCTGATGGGACAACCACCGCGAAGCAGCAGACAAAGAAGCAACAGTTTAAAGATGCAAATGCATCAAGCTCCAGCTCTGGTGATTCGCAATCTACTACTGGCACATCCGGCGGCAGCTCCACAAATGAAGGCCCAGGGTCCAGCACAACGACGCCTGACAGCGATAGTGATGATTCCGATTCAGCGGGTGGCTGAGTTCATTTGAACGGGGCTGTGGTGCGGTCAGACCGGTCGCACTGGGCACCTCAATAGTAGTAGAAATTTTGTGCGACCAGGGAATATTCCCTGGTCGCATTTGTTATTTCAAACACGTGAATTCTTCTTCGATTCTTACAATTTTGAACGCTTAATTCAGCGTAAGTTCATCGCCTGTGTGGCAAGTACGCTCCCGACTAGAACTCGTGCACAGCGTCTGGATCCAAGCCGGCAAAAGACCGGTTCACGCCATCGTCTGTCACGTTTTCGTGATGCCGCCGGGGTTGCATGGCTGGCCGGGACCATGGTTGGCTTCAGGATGCGGCGTCGAAACAGTGTCTTGATACGAGGTAGCAAACTCATGAACTTCACTGGAATTGGCAAAGCTCTGCCCAAATTTGCAGCAGGTCTGGCCGCCGCGTTTTTGTTCGCGGTGCCCTCGGCAAATTCTGCCATGGCCGCGGTGGTGGCGAAGATCGACCTTTCATCCCAACGTATGCATGTCACCGTGAACGGCCGGCACTATGCAACCTGGCGGGTTTCAACAGCACGGCGCGGTTACCGCACGCCGATTGGCAGTTACCGTCCGACAGTCATGAAGCGCATGCACTACTCGAGCAAATACAACAACTCCCCGATGCCTTATTCGATTTTCTTCCGGGGCGGTTATGCCATTCACGGCACTAATCATATCCGCAATCTGGGACGTCCGGCTTCGCATGGCTGTGTGCGCCTACACCCGCGTCACGCTGCAACGCTCTATAGTCTTGTGAAGCGGCACGGTCCGCGCACAACACGCATCCGGGTTCAATACTGACGTTCCGCAACACCCCTGCAAGATCCGCCGGGCCGGTCTGAATATGGCCGGCCTGAATATGGTCGGTCTGGGGGGTTGTTTGTGGTGAGAGCGGGTTTCGCTCATATCCGTTTGTGCGGCGGGGAATATGATTGCGAATGCTGGCATGTCCGGGGAAACTGTGTGAGGTTTGCCAGGATTGGTTCCACCAAAGGAACGTTCCATGCCGGATAAGCTGGTTTTGAGTCGGAGAGCAAGGTGATCCGCATCGGTACCGGTGCCGGATTTTCCTCTGATCGGCTTACGCCGGCGGTGGACCTTGCGCGCGATGCGGCCTTGGACTGGTTGGTCTTTGAGACGATTGGCGAGCGTACGCTTGCATTTGCGCACCGTGATCGCCGATTGGATCCGGCGTCGGGTTTCAATCCACGCCTGGACGCGCGCTTACGGGCGGTACTGCCGCATTGCCGGGTTAACGGCACGCGCATTATCACCAATATGGGGGTGGCGAATGTCGCCGCGGCCGGGCAGTGCGCTTTGCGACTGGCCCGGGAACTGGTGGGCGATGATTTCACCATTGCACTTGTCTACGGGGACGATGTTACCTCAGTTCTGCCACCCGATACTCCGCTTGAAGATCTTGACGGCGCTGTGGTTGGCGATCTGCGGGCTAATCTGATTGGTGCCAATGCGTATCTTGGTATCGACGCTATTTTGCCGGCCATTGACACAGGAGCGGATCTCATCATCACCGGTAGGGTGGCGGATCCGTCACTGTTTCTTGCCCCAGCCGTGAGCCATTTCGGCTGGCTGTTGAAGGACTGGCCCTTACTTGGAAAGGGGACGTTGGCCGGCCATCTGATGGAGTGCGGAATGCAGGTTACCGGCGGCTATTTTGCGGATCCCGGATTCAAGGATGTGTCGCACCTGGCGGACTGCGGCTATCCGATCGCAGAGCTTGACGATCAAGGCGATGTCACGATCACCAAGCTTGAGGGAACCGGAGGTGTTGTGAACGTGCGCACCGTCAAAGAGCAGCTGCTCTATGAAGTGCATGATCCGTCGGCCTATCTCACCCCCGATGTTACGGCTGATTTTTCAAACGTGCTTATCAGAGAGATGGGGCACGACCGGGTGCGGGTTTCCAATGCGTCCGGTTGTGAGCGGCCGGACAAGCTCAAGGTCACCGTGGGATTGGATGGCGGCTACCTGGGTGAAGCGGAGATCAGCTATGCCGGGGCAGGGGCCGCAGGGCGCGCCCGGTTGGCGCGGGAGGTTCTAAAGGAGCTTCTTGACCGTATGCCTGATTGCGCCGGCAGGTGTCGGTTGGATCTGATTGGAGTTGATGCGGTTCACGGTTCCGCACGCCTGGTGCCGCCTGAGATTGAGGAGGTGCTGACAGATGTACGGTTGCGCGTCGCCGTCCGGTCCACGGACCAGGTGTTGATTGACGCGGTGCTGTGGGAGATCGAGGCGCTCCTGTGCTGTGGTCCGGCCGGTGGTGGTGGCTTTCGCAGCCGGACAACACCCAGTGTGGTCACGCATTCCGCCCTGATCGACCGGGGCCTCGTGCAGACCCGCGTTGAGGTGTTGAGAGCATGAGCCGGCGCGTGCCTCTTCGTGAGCTTGCGCATGCACGGGCAGGCGATAAGGCAAACATATCCAACGTGTCCGTGTGGGCCTATGCCCCGGGTGATTACCCTTTGATCAAGCAACAGCTCTCGGCGGATCGGGTGAAGCAGGCTTATCCTGATTTGATCAGGGGGCCGGTGGAGCGCTACGAACTGGATCAGCTTCACGGGCTCAACTTCGTTTTGCGTGATGCGCTGGAGGGCGGCGTGAATAGTTCGCTTGGCCTGGATGGGCACGGCAAATCGTGGAGCTTTCTCATATTGGCGCTGGAGATCGAAGTGCCGGATAGTTGATCCGGCGTTCACATATCCAACCTACGAATATCAGCCTTGGAGCCCTCAAAGGCGCGCGGGTAGCGTTCGCGTACAAGCGGGTCGTGTCCGGGAATGATGCGCCCCTCGGGGCCGGCCAGTTGGCGCAGGCGATCGAAACCTGCGAGCATCTCCTCCAGATCGACGACGATCGGGAACGGCTTTCCGGTTTCGAAGTTCTCATAATAGTGTGAGGCATCCGAAGCCAGCACCAGCGGTCCGTTGGCGGTTTCCACACGGACGCACTGAAGACCACGGCTGTGACCGCCGATATGATGCACGGTGATGCCGGGGACGATTTCCGCGTCACCGTCATGGAATGTGACCTTGCCGGAATAAACCCGCTTGATCGCCTCGCAGATGTGGTCTGCCGTGAACGGTTTGCGCAACGTTTCGTGACACATGCAGCGGCCGGTCGCGTATGCCATTTCGGCATCCTGCATGTGCAGGCCGGCCTCGGGAAACTGTGCGAGGCCGCCTGCGTGATCGTAGTGCAGGTGTGTAATAATGATGCTGTCGATTGACTGCGGCGTGATGCCGATCTCACTGAGTGCGTCTACAGGTTCCATCAGCACGGGCCGCCCGCGCGCTTTGCCTTCCTGCCTGTCATAGCCAGTATCGACAAGGATGGTATGTGCGCCGTTTTTTACGACCCACACGAAATAATCCATCGGATGCGACGCCAGATGGTCGTCGGCAAAAATGAAGTTGTCCGCCCGGACTCTTTCAGTCATATGGGCATATTTTACGGCGTAGACTTCAAACTGGCGCTCCATCAATGATCTCCTTTGCAAGTCCAAAAGGTGGTCGGTCGAAAGTTTAAGCAAATTGTCCCAGCAAGGCCGCAATTTGCCCGGCATGGGTCATGCGTCATTAAGCGTGTCAAACGCTATCTGACATCATTAACGCCTCATTAGGACAAAGCGCGCAAGCTTGACGGGTTCAATGTGCGGACGGGAGAGCACGAATGTGTGAGTTGATCGAAGGCTCTAGTCCCGGGCGCGTTTGACGGGCCAAGAAAGCAAAAGCTACCTCCGTTGGATGCGCCATGGGCGGGCGATGGAGGATCGCATGATCGTTTTCATTAAGACCTGGACAACCGCGTGTTTCGCGGCACTTATCCTGATTTTACCCAGTATGTTCCCGGCTGCTGCCAATGCGCAGTCACGGTTTTGCGCAAAGCGCGATAGTATGCTGTCCGCGCTTGAATCCCGCTACAAGGAACAGCGCAGAGGGCTGGGGCTGGCGGCGTCTGCCGGGCTTGTCGAATTGTATCTGTCTGAATCGGGTTCCTGGACGGTGATCGTCACTATGGCCAATGGTGTGAGTTGTATTCTTGCTGCTGGCAAGGACTGGGAAGAGACCAAGATCAAGAAGGTGCCGGTCGGGTCGAACACCTAACGCAAAGGCCAAGCTTCCATTTATATCAGCGCACCGGGCGTGCAAGAAATGCGGGCATGTTGCCGGCATGAAAGCCAGCGGAATCCGGCACAGACCCTACGTCCGATTGAGGTGAGGGGGCATTGTCGTTTTCGGCCTTTTTTCCGCGCTTCGATTTGGCCTGGGAGCGCCGCTTGCGGTCCGGCTGCTTATCGGTATCTGAACCGCCCGCGCGAGACTTGGCAGAGTTCTCTTCGCTGTCTTTGTCACATTGTTCGGATGTGTCGGACGCTCCATCCTGCCATTCAATCGGCTTTCTGATCAGTACCTCGATTGCGTTCAAAGCCTTCATTTCGCTTTTCACTACCAGCATGACCGCATTGCCCTCACGGCCGGCACGGCCGGTGCGCCCGATCCGGTGCACATAGTCGTCTGCGTGTATCGGGACATCGTAGTTGAAGACGTGACTGACGTTGGGAATGTCCAAACCGCGTGCTGCGACGTCGGAGGCAATGAGGTAGGTGATTTCGCCGGAGCGGAAGGCATCAAGGGTCTTCAGCCTGGCATGTTGGTCCATGTCGCCATGCAGTGCGGCGGCGTTAAAACCATGCCGCTTGAGAGATGCCTCGAGAATACCCACCGTGGTCTTGCGGTTGGCGAACACAATGGCATTCTTGATCTCGCCAGCCTCGTTGAGTACCTCCCGCAACTTCTGACGCTTCGCCTTGGCATCGCTTGGTGCACGGACCAGCCGCTGGGTGATCGTTTCGGCGGTCGTTGCCGGCGGTGCGGCCTGAACCTGGGCAGGCTTGTGAAGAAACTGACTGGTCAGCCGTTTGATCTCCGGTGGCATCGTCGCGGAAAAGAACAGCGTCTGACGGGTAATCGGCAGGATCTTGCAAATTCGTTCGATGTCCGGGATGAATCCCATGTCGAGCATTCTGTCAGCTTCGTCGACAACAAAGATCTCAATGCCGTGCAGCATCAGCTTGCCGCGCTCTACGTGGTCGAGCAACCGGCCTGGCGTGGCGATCAGAACATCCGCTCCGCGGTCGATCTTGGCATTTTGCTCATCGAAGGAAACCCCGCCGATCAGCAATGCGACTGTCAGTTTGTGTTGCTGTCCGAATGTTTCGAAAGCCTCGTGAACCTGGGCTGCAAGCTCGCGTGTCGGCTCAAGGATCAGCGAGCGCGGCATGCGTGCGCGGGCCCGGCCTTTTTCCAGCAAAGTCAGCATTGGCAAGGTGAATGCCGCTGTCTTGCCGGATCCCGTTTGGGCAAGGCCCAGCACATCCTGGCGCTCCATCGCCGAGGGGATGGCCTTTGCCTGAATTTCAGTAGGTGTATCAAACCCGGCGGTTGTAACCGCATTAAGGACTTTCGGGCTAAGTCCGAGACTTTCAAATGTCATGCGAAAGTTGAGACCATATTGGCGTGCTTGCCATGTTGGGCTGGTTGGGCGATTCAATTACCGTTTATGCCAGCCATTTGCGTCGGCAACATAATGCTGCGATGTGCGAAGTCAATCGCTCAATCGCGCGACATATGCGCCGGTCGGGCGCAAATTACAAGTCTGGGTGCCAAATATCCGTTAATTTGATCAGACTAATTCGTCCTGACTTCGAATTCACGCGGTACCGGACCGCACGGTCGTTGCCGGACATGAACAGTCAGACCGAAATCCGTTTGCACCGCCGGGCCAAGCCTGGCGGCAGTCGCGTCCGGGCAGCTCCCACATTGCCGGCACACGCGCAAGTGATTGGCAGTGAGCAGATTTTGCGGGATTTGTGTGTCCGCAGCCGGTATGCCTACGGCCATTCCATAAAGTGCCAAACTGGGAGACAAGAACATGAGCGAGATAACCCCCGTCATTCCGCGTCAAAAGACACCGGAGCTAAGCGTGGATCTGGTCGGCGGCGGCAGCTGGTCCCTGTCCGGACAGTCGCCGGAAAACTTCACGATGGTTGTTGTTTACCGCGGGCTGCATTGTCCGATCTGCAGCCGCTACCTGAAGGACCTCGACAACAAGCTGGATGATTTTGAGGGGCGCGGCGTTTCTGTCTTGGTGCTCTCCAGCGACGATGCCGAACGTGCTGCGACAGCCAAGGCAGACTGGAAACTCGACAACCTGACCGTCGGATATGGCCTGGATCTTGATGTTGCCCGTCAGTGGGGCTTGTATATCTCTGCCGGGATCGGAAAGACGTCCATCGGCGTCGAAGAGCCTGCACTGTTTGCCGAGCCGGGTCTTTTCCTGATCCGTCCCGATCAGACGCTGTATTTCGGCACGGTGCAGACCATGCCGTTTGCCCGCCCGGCATTCCAGGACATCCTCGGTGCGCTCGATTTCGTGTTGCAGCGCGGTTACCCAGCTCGTGGCGAAATCGTCAACCACAAGCAGGCTGCTGCGGCCGAGTAGTCCGTTCACTTCTCAGGGTTTGATGGCGCCACTGCCGCTGCGGCATCGTGCCATGGTGTGAACGCATGGCCGGCGCGCAACACGTCCAGTCCTTTCAGGGTGAAACTCCTCGGTGTGGCGAGTTCGGCAACGAGTTCTGTGACGGACGCGTCCGGACGTTCGCGGATGGTGGTCGCGGCGGCGCGGGTCATTTGCGCGACAAGGGGTCTGGCAATGTGCTCTCCAACGCCGCGATCGATCAGCCAGGTGATCATCTGGTTGATAAGTTCCTGCACCCATCCATAGTAACAGGCGATGGCTGCCGACGGTGTAAAGTCGGTTTCGTCTGCCACCGCGATGACCGGGCCGCAGGTTTCCAGTAGTGCCCGGCAGCGTGCGTCTTCAGGAAAGAGCAGGGTAGGGCTTTCGCCGAACTCGGCGGCGACGACGGGCATGGCCATGACGAGGCTGGCTGGTGATACGGCAGGTGCGAGGTCGGCGGTCGCGATGCCGGCACACAGGCTCAGGACCGTCTGGCCCTGCCTCCAGTTCAGTCCGCTTGCCACGGCCAGTGCATCGTATGGCCTGACGGCCAGTATGACTGTTGGCGACGTATCCACGATTTCCTGATTGTTGCCTGCGACGGTCAAACCGAAACGGTGGGACAGGTCCGCCGCCGTTGCCTCGCCGCGTGGTGATAGAAGGAAATCGGCCGGTGCGGACACCAAGGCAGGCATCATATGCCGGATCAAATGGCCTACACCAATGATGCCTACAGTCTGTGTTGTCATTGCTGTCGTTCCTTGATTTGCAGGAGGGCGGTTGCCGCATCTTCAATCTCGGCGCACACGATCGCCCCCTCGTTGCGTAATTGATCTGTCACATCGACCGGTAAAGAGGTGTTGGAGCTTTGCGGTATTTGATTCAGCCGGCCGCCGATCAGAACCGGCAGTTTGCTGCCACGATCTGACAGCGCGGATTTGAGGGCGCGGAAATAGTTAAGTGCAATACCGTTGTAAGTGCTGAGCAAGATGGCATCGGCAGAATTGCTGATCGCAATAATGGCCAGCGGTTCCGGGTCAACCGATACACCGGCATCCACCGTTTCGACATCCAGCGATCTCAGCACGCGCTCCAGGGCCAACTTGCCATGCTCGTGCACGTCGGTTGTGGCCAGCGCGACGCGGGCGCCGGCTTCGGCAAGGCGCTTACGCTCATCGGCTGTGACGCGTGACAACTGCGCCGCAGCCACTGCGGTGATTTCTTCTTCCAAAGGTGAGGGCACCAAGGGGCTGCGCCTGGATGTTCCAGGCCTGTCTTTGGATCCAGAGCCGAATTCCCGTTCGAGCCTGCGTCCGCCGATGCGGCGAAGTGCAAGCAGCATTGCAAAGGCATCGTGGGTATCTATGCCAATGGCATCCAGCCCCGAAAGGACCTGGTGGCAGAAGCGTCGGCCGCCGGTAACGATCTCAGCAGCCATCTTGCGGGCCTGTTCGATATCCGTTGTTGCCGGCCGGTTTTCACTAAGTTCAACAAGGCGGCCGGCGAATAACTGTGCGTCGATGATCTCGCTAATGTCGGGAATGCGCTCATTCTCGCTTACCGGTACCGGGTTGATGGCATGTCCTGTAGGCGCTATTCGCTGGCCGACGATGTCTATCGAAAGGTAACTGGCGAGGCTGGCGTAGTTCTGAGCATCGTTTCCGAGGTAGCTCACCGTATTGCCGTAGATCATGCTGCCGGGTGACACCGATACGTCTGCAAGGGCAAGATGGAAGGCGAGGCGACGCAGCGGATCGGTGAAATGATGGCCCCAACAATGCGTCACCTGCGCACCTAATAGCGTCCCGGCAATATGCTGCTCCAGCAGAACGGCGCCGAGCACGCATGTAAGATCGGTGAACTGCGCAGCGAAGCCGTCGTCCAGATTCGAGTGCACCAGAACATCGGCGTCTTGAGCGGCTATGAGCGCAATCGCTGTAACCGTTGCCTGTGTGCTGGCGATATCATCATCCCAGCCCGGCAATCGGAAAGTGAAGTATTGTCCAAGATTGCCGATTGTTGTGGCGCCGGCCGACAGAGCGGCTCGGGTGTTTTCGACGGCTGCCGGAAAGCCAAGCACGAAATCGCCGAAATGCGGCGCGACAGGTGCTGGTTCACACAGCTTTACAAAATCCTCCACGCCGTCCAGCAGGAGTCCGGTGCCCAGCGGAGCATCCTTGCGCATGCTTGCCGGC
>JANQIR010000284.1 GCA_028282065.1 Aestuariivirgaceae bacterium | reverse complement strand
GGGTGGTCAGTCCGGTGGGGACGCGCTCTATCCGTGACGATCCGGCAGGTTACCGGTCTTACTGGCAGCGTAAGAACCAGAAACGTACAAAACGGCGGTCCAACTCCAAAAAGAAACCGGCAGCTCCGGTCAATAGCGGCGAATGAGGCCGACCAGCTTGCCTTGCACACGCACCCTGTCGGGACCAAAGATACGCGTCTCATAGGCCGGGTTCGCCGCTTCAAGCGCAATGGAATCGCCCTTACGGCGCAGGCGCTTCAACGTGGCTTCTTCATCATCAACCAACGCGACGACGATGTCACCGTTCGTTGCCGCGTCTGATTTTTGAATCAACACAGTATCTCCATTGAGGATGCCCGCATCGATCATCGAATCTCCCTGAACCTCCAGGGCATAGTGCTCGCCGGAACTGAGCATTTCCGGCGGAATGGTAATGTTGTGACTGTGATCCTCGATTGCCGAAATCGGAACGCCGGCCGCAATCCGGCCCATGACCGGTACCAGTGTGGCGTTGAAATCCGGGGCTGGGTCACTTTGCTTCTGCTGTGCCTTGCCCAATGATCCCTCAATAACACTGGGATTGAAGCCACGCTGTTTCGCGGCCGGGCTGGGTTTCACCGATTCGGGCAGTTTCAGCACTTCCAGGGCTCGCGCACGGTGCGGCAGCCGCCTTAGAAATCCACGTTCTTCAAGGGCTGTGATCAACCGGTGAATGCCCGATTTGGATCTGAGATCGACCGCTACGCGCATCTCCTCGAACGAAGGGGGAACCCCGCTTTCCTTCAGCCGTTCATGAATGAACATAAGAAGTTCGTACTGTTTGCGTGTGAGCATGCCGGGCATCCTTGACGTTTGGTAAGAACAAGCCCCGAAGAGATTCGGAACAAAACATAAACACTTGTACCTGTTCTAGTTATGTTCATCAAGTGCTAAGGCGGAATTAACGGTGCGGCATGTTGCGTCAGAAATCTATCGGAAGGACTTCGACAGTGTCGCCGGCCTTGGCCGCTGGTGCGTGGGGCGTGCGGATTACCAGCGCGTCGGCTTCGGCAAGGGTGCGCTGCATGGAGCTGTCCTGTTTGCCGTATGCGTTCACGGTCAGCAATCCATTGCCATCGCGGTGGAGCCGGGCGCGCAGGTGATCTTGACGATGATCGTTGGCAGGTAAATCCGATGTCAACTGCGCGACGACCGGCTTCGTCGGCAGGTCATGGCCAAGCAGGGCGGCAATCAGCGGCTCCAAAAACAGTTTCGAGCACACGAGTGCGGAGACGGGGTTACCCGGCAGGCCGAGTATGCGTTGGCGTCCCCGCCTGCCAAACATCAGCGGTTTGCCTGGCCGCATGGCGATCTTCCAGAAGCCCAGGTTGACGCCGGTGCTGATGAGCGCATCGTGTACCAGGTCATGTTCACCGACGGATGCTCCGCCAATTGTGATCAGCACGTCGGCGTCTTTTGCCTGCTGTATCCGCTCGGCAATCTCGGCAAGATCGTCTGGTGCGATTCCCAGGTCGACGGATATACCGCCGAACTGCGTAATCAGGGTGGAGATGGCAAGGCTGTTCGATGAGATGATCTGGTCTTTGCGCGGCCGCGATCCGGGAGGCACAAGTTCATCACCGGTGGCAAGCACCGCCACCTGCGGCTTTCGGCGCACCGGCAGCTCCGGGTAATTCATAGCTGCCGCCAGACCCAGCATGCGTCCGCCGAGCCATGTTCCAGCCTTCAGAACGGTTTCGCCTTTGGAGAAGTCGAGTCCGGCTGGACGAACAAACTGGCCGGAGCCGGCAGATTTCAGCACTGTTACGCGGGAGCCGTCCCGCCGCGTATTTTCCTGGATGACAATCGTATCGGCCCCCTTGGGCACCAGTGCACCCGTAAAGAGCCTTACCGCCTGGTTCTTTCCGACCCGCCCGCGATACTCCCGGCCGGCAGGCGCTTCGCCGATAATATCCAGATCCACAGGGCACGATGTTACATCTTCGGCTCGCACTGCATATCCGTCCATGGCCGACACCGCGTGTGGTGGCTGATCCCGCCGCGCCTTCAGGTCTCGTGCCAAAACACGCCCGGCCGCTTTGGCGATTGCGACAGTTTCTATGGGCAGGGGCCGCGCACCGGCGAGAATCCGGGTCTTGGCGTCTTCTACGGGCAGTAGGGACATCTCAAGCCTCAATCTGCCTGATATGTACCCGACTTGCCGCCGGATTTGTGGGTGACGCGAATATTGGAAATCCGCATTGCACGGTCGACCGCCTTGCACATGTCGTAAATGGTCAGGCAGGCCACTGACACCGCTGTCAGCGCCTCCATCTCAACGCCCGTCTTGCCGTCAAGCTTGACGGATGCAGTTACATCAATGCGTGCATCCGTTGTCACCGGTTCAAACTCGACCGTCACTTTCGACAAGGCCAGCGGATGGCACAACGGGATGAGTTCGTGGGTGCGTTTGGCGGCCATGATCCCGGCAATGCGGGCCGTTCCCAGGACGTCGCCTTTTTTTGCCTGTCCCTCTTCAATCAGCTTTAGTGTCGCCGGCTCCATATAGACACTGCCGGAGGCGGAGGCAGTTCTGGTGGTCACATCCTTTTGCGATACGTCGACCATACGCGCCGCGCCGGTGTCGTCGAGATGTGTCAGCCGTGTGTTGCTCATTTTCCGTTTTGTGTCCGTTCAAGCCGTCGCGCGCATGCCATCCGGCCTCTGCAGGATCGCGCGCGTGGCAGCCGCCACGTCGTCCTGGCGCATCAGGCTTTCTCCGATCAGGAAGCTGTTGATGCCGAATCCGGACAGATGTGCGAGGTCTTGCGGCGTAAACAAGCCACTCTCGCTGATTACATGCCTGTCTGCCGGTATGCTCTTGACCAGATCCTCGCTCGTGCGAAGTGTCGTCTCGAATGTCTTGAGATTACGGTTGTTGATGCCGATCAGGGGGGTTCGCAATTGCAGCGCCCGGTCAAGTTCGGCTGCATCGTGCACTTCGGCGATGACGTCCATGCCCCAATCGGTTGCCGCCGCTTCAAGTTCCGCCGCCAGTGCATCCTCGATCATCGCCATGATGAGCAGGATGCAATCAGCTCCCCAGCTTCGCGCCTCCGTGACCTGATAGGTGTCGAGCATGAAATCCTTGCGAAGGACCGGAAGGGTGACTGCGTTGCGGGCTTCGGTCAGGAATGCCGGCGCGCCCATGAAGGACGGTGTGTCGGTCAGCACGGAAAGGCAGGCTGCGCCGCCGGCTTGGTAGGCTGATGCCAGGGCAGGGGGATCGAAATCCTCCCGGATCAGGCCCTTGGACGGACTGGCCTTTTTGATCTCCGCGATGAGCCCCCACGACCCAGCGTCAGCCTTCTCCATAAGGGCAGCGGCAAAGCCGCGTGGCGGTTGCGCCTGTCGCGCCGACTGTTCGAGTCCCGTAAGTGGCCGGGCCGACTTGGCTTCGGCGACTTCTTCGCGCTTGTAGGCAGCGATTTTGTCAAGAATGGTGCTCAGTGCAACTGGCCTTTCGCTTCAGGCGTTTGAAATTTCCACCAGCCGTTCAAGGGCTGCGGCCGCATGTCCATCATCAATGGCCGCCGCTGACAGGTCGGCACCCTCCCGCAAGGTGGCGGCGCGTCCGGCAACGAGGAGGGCTGCTGCGGACGTCATCACGGCGGCGTCCCTGAATGCGTTCTTTGTTCCGGCCAGAACCCCTCGCAAAGCATGGGCATTGTGGTTTGCATCGCCGCCCTTCAAATCGTCCAGCGATGCGCGCGCCACTCCGGCATCTTCTGGCTGAACTTCGAAGGTTGTCACGTTGCCATCCTTGAGTTCGGCGATCCAGGTGGTGCCGGTCGGCGTTATTTCATCGAGCCCGCCCTCGCCATGTGTGACCCAGATGCGTTCGGAACCAAGATTTTTCAATACGTGCGCCAATGGCTCCAACCAGTGCAAAGAGAAAACACCGACAACCTGGCGCTTTACGCCCGCCGGGTTGGAGAGCGGTCCGAGCAGGTTGAAAATCGTGCGGGTGCCAAGCTCCACGCGGCTCGGACCCACGTGACGCATGGCGGCATGATGCGCCGGCGCAAACATGAAACCGACATTCGCGCCTTCGATGCACCGAGAGATCGTATCCGGACCAGCTTCGATATTGACACCCAGGGCGGCCAGCGTATCTGCGGCGCCGGATTTGGAAGACAGCGCCCTGTTGCCATGCTTTGCAATTGGCAGGCCGGCACCGGCCGCGACCAAGGCGGCACAAGTGGACACGTTATAGGTGCCCGACGCATCACCACCGGTTCCCACAATATCTACGGCATCGGCGGGAGCATCAACGCGGGTCATTTTTTCCCGCATGGTTTCCACTGCACCGGTTATTTCCTCGATGCTTTCACCACGCACACGAAGCGCCATGAGAAAACCGCCGATCTGGCTCGGCGTGGCTTCCCCGGACATCATTATGCCGAAGGCTTGCCGCGCTTCGTCACGGTTCAAGGTTGCGCCATCTGCGGCTTTTGCTATGAGGCTTTTGAAATCAGGCATCGTGTGCGGTCACACTCCGGCAAGATCGAGGAAGTTCCGCAATAGCTTATGTCCGTGTTCCGATGCAATACTTTCGGGGTGGAACTGCACGCCGTGGACGGGCCGCTGCGTGTGCCGTACGCCCATAATCGTGCCATCCGACGTTCGCGCCGTGACGTCGAGACATTCGGGAATCGAGCCGGGTTCAAGCGTCAAAGAGTGATACCGCGTTGCGGCGAAACCGTCCGGAACGTCGGCAAAAACGCCGCGTCCATCGTGGTTCACATCCGATAGCTTACCGTGCATAAGCTTGCCGGCGCGGACCACCTTTGCTCCGTAAGCCTGGCCGATGGCCTGATGACCAAGGCAAACTCCGAAAATAGGCATGTCTTCGGGCGCGCGTTCGATCAGCTCCAAACAGATTCCGGCCTCGTTCGGCGTGCAAGGGCCGGGAGACAGGACGATGGCTTTCGGTCCGGCGGACAGCACCTGACCGACGGAGATCTTGTCGTTACGGTGAACTTCCGTTTCAGCGCCTAACTCACCCAGATAGTGCACAAGGTTCCAGGTGAAGCTGTCGTAATTGTCGATCAGGATGATCATGATGCTGTTACACGCCTACTGTCCACGAACCGCCTGGCCGGCAAAGCGGACAGCCTCTTCGGCGGCCCTGAACAAAGCCTTGGCCTTGTTGATGCACTCTTCGTGCTCGCTTTGCGGTACGCTGTCGGCAACGATACCGGCGCCTGCCTGTACATACATCTTGCCGTCCTTCACCAAGGCCGTCCTAAGCACGATGCAGGTGTCCATATCACCATTTGCAGAGAAATATCCTACACAACCGGCATAAGGACCGCGTTTTTCGCTCTCAAGCTCGTCGATGATCTCCATTGCGCGCACTTTCGGCGCGCCAGACACCGTTCCGGCCGGAAAGCCGGCGCACAGCGCATCTATCGCATCATGCTTGCTGTCGAGCGTGCCCTCGACATTGGACACGATGTGCATGACCTGCGAGTAGAACTCCAGAATGAACTGATCGGTTACCGTCACCGAACCGATTTCAGAAACGCGTCCGGCATCGTTGCGACCAAGGTCGAGTAGCATGAGGTGTTCGGCGCGTTCCTTGGGATCGGCCAGCAGATCATCCGCCAGGGCGCGATCCTCGGCAGGCGTTGCACCTCTTGGCCGGGTGCCGGC
>JANQIR010000269.1 GCA_028282065.1 Aestuariivirgaceae bacterium | reverse complement strand
GGCCTGCAGTTTCAACTCATCGATAATCACCTCGAGAAGTTCTTCGCGCTGACCCGTCAGCCGGGCTTCCAGAACACTGGGCAGCGCTTCAATCTGATCCTGAAGCTGGCGGGCGTGCTTGTAAAGTGTGCGCTCTGGAACATTGCCCGACAGCCCGACGACGATGGTCGGGAACAAGGACAGATTGACCTCGTTGACCACCGGCTCTTCGGCATCCGACGGCAGTTCGGCTTTGGCAAGGTCGACCTTCTCGCGTACATCGCGTGCTGCGGCATCCGTATCGATGTCTGCTTCGAACTCGACGATGATAGCCGCATAACCCTGCGCGGCGACACCGGTGAGTTCCTTCAGGCCGTCCAGGCCGCGAAGTTCCTCCTCCATCGGCTTGACCAACAGTCTGGCGGCGTCTTCAGGAGAGACCCCTTGCAGGGGAATGGAGATATAGAACGTCGGGACCTGGATGTCAGGGCGCGCTTCCTTCGGAATGGTCAGGTAGCTGTAGACCCCGGCAATGACCATGACGGCCATCAGCGTCAGCGCGACCCGTGGCCGCCTCAGCAAGGCTTCCAGGGCCGAAATCATGACTGCACGCCCTGCTCTTCGGGCACCGGTTCGACCTTTTCACCCTCTACCACGTAGTCCTGGCCGGCGGTGATCAAAGTGATCCGGTCTGGCAGGCCGGCAACCCAGGTCCCCTGGCGGGTTTGTTGCAGGATGCGCACGGGATGGAACCGGACCTGGTTGTTATCTCCCACCGATTTTACGCCGATGACACCGTCGTCATTGAGACCGAGCAGTTTTGCGGGCAACAGATGGGCCGGCGATGCGGTCAGCGGGATCAGGATCTCTGCAGTGATGCCGTCGCGGATTGAGTTGTCAGGATTTTTCACCTGAACCTCGACCTTGAAGGTCCTGGTGGCGATGTCCGCCTTGGGAGCAATATGGCGGATGACACCTTCAAGCTTATCGCCGGTAACCAGTGTTACCTTGGCCGGTTGATCTTCCTGCAGCTTGCCGATGAGCCGTTCGCCGACCTGACCCGTGACGATAATCGGGTCGAGCACCGTAACGCTGGCGCACAATTGTCCAACCTGAAGATAAGATCCCTGTTCGGCCGGACGTGAAGCGAGAATGCCGTTAACGGGCGATGCGACCTTGGTCCACCTGATATCCCATTCGATTTCCTCGACCGCGTAACTGGCCGCATCCATCCTGGCCCGCTCCGATGCCTTTTTGGCTTCTGAAGCAAAGCGCTGCTTCGAAAGGCTGGTCACGGCCTCGAAATCGCGCTTGGCGCTTTGCAGCTGAGCCTGCGCCTGAGAGAGGCGGGTAGGGCGGTTCGCCATGTCCAGTTCGCACAAAAGATCGCCGGTCTTGACCGTATCGCCCTCGCGTAACGGAGATTTCTCGACGATACCTTTGGTGCGCGCGCGAACCTCTACGACACGGAAGGCTTCGGTGCGCCCGCGCACGGAAATCGTTTCCTTGCGAAGTTTGCTTGCGAAGGTACGGACTGTCACTTTGAACGGCTGGTCGGTTTGCGAAGTGGCAGCCGGGACAGGCTTGCTGGGGCCGTCGGCCTGAATGCCGGGCGTCAATTGCCCGGACGCCAGCCAGCCAATCATGACGGCAGCAAACAGCGCTGCCCATATGTATGAACGTCTCATCATATTTTACGTCGTTCGGCCCTTGTGGTCACTACTCGGCAGCCTGCAGGCCACTGTCGCCAGCCGCCTTTGCCAGTCCGGCGCGATTTTCTTCCATGTAAGCGATCGCCGCGCTGAGCACCGCGTGCCCATATCCGTTGACGAACCGCGTTCCGGGATGTTCCTGCGCGCTGTCACAGCACGTACCAATACGCTCGAACTCGGCGCGCAGTTCATCCAGTTGCTTGTCGTAGGCCGCAATGAGATGTCGCGGGCTGACGCGTTCCATGAGCAGCATCTGAAACAGGAATTCCGATTTGTACTTGTCTTTCTTCGGTTCAACATTCACCGCTTCGTTCAAGGCGCGCTGGCCTTCGGCCGTGATGGCGTAAACTTTTTTGTCCGGTTTGCCCGACTGTTCCTCGGCTCTGACCGATACAAGGCCTTCCTTGAGCATCTGGGTCAGTGCCGGATAAATCGATCCGTAGCTTGCATCGATAAAGTGGCTGAACAGCCCATCCTCGACCATTTTTTTGATCTCGTATCCGGACGCCTCCTCGAAACTGAGGATCCCAAGACACAATGTCCGTACGTTCATGAGACGGTGCTCCCTGGTCTCTTCCGTCGCTTTCCAGCCAATTTGAATATCGAAATGATATATATCACATTAATATATGATGATCCGATATAGGTAATTTGAGGCGGCAATTTGGCGCTGCAACAAAATTTGTCAGTGGCTATATGGTCTCGCCCGCGATAATCCACATTGCCGTGCTTCTTCCGGCCGCAGTGCAAACCAGCGGAGCCGCTTGATGCGGGTCACAGATCAAAAGACTGGCAACGGGACGCCACGTGCGTCAGAAACCGGACAACCTGCCAAGGGCAGGCTGAATGCTTATGGCCGTATTGCGCGCACCTGTTGGCGATATGCAAGGCTTGTGATCGTCGTTTACGTCCTGGTGGCCATAGCGTCGGTCGCCATCGCCGTGTCAAATCTGCGGCTTGACACGGACACCGGCAAGATGATTGCCGCAGACTTGCCGTTTCGTCAGGATTTCGCCGACCTGAACCGGACTTTCCCGGCACAGGACAATGTTTTCGTTGTCGTTGTCGATGCGGCCGAACCAGAGCGGGGAAGGCAGGCCGCAAAGGCCCTGGCCCGGTCTTTCCGCACCAGGCCGGACCTGTTTCAAAACGTCTATGCGCCGGGCACCAGCGACTTCTTCGACGATTTCGGCATTCTTTATCTGCCTTTTGATGATGTTGCGAAGATCACCGATGATCTGGATCGGGCCGCACCTATGTTTCAGGGCCTCGCCGATTCGCCCAACCTTGCAGGTCTGTCGGACCTGATCGCCCAGATCCGCACGGCTGCAGAACGCGGCATCAAGGTGCCCGACAGCATCATTGCCTTTCTGGCAGAGACGCAAGCCACAGTGGCAGGCGAAGCCGACGGCAAGCCGCGAGCCCTGGATTGGGAGAAGATCGGCGGTGGCGGCAATTACGTCACGCGCAATCGATGGTTCGTGATTGTCAAACCGGCCTTGAATTACGCTCAGATAGACGCCGCCGAAACCGCATTGGCAGAGGCGCGCACTATCTTGGACAGTTCTGAAATCAGGCGCTTTAGCGGTGTCAAAATGGCCCTGACCGGCGAAGTTGCGGTCAATGGCGAGGAGTTCGGCGCCGTGGAAAAGGGCGCCAAGGTGGCTGCCATCACCTCTTTCGTGCTGGTCACCATCGTCATCTCGCTTGGCATGCCGGCAATCCGGCTGATCATACCGGCCCTGTTGATGCTGGTTTGCGGGTTTTCGCTCAACGCGGCCTTCGCGACGCTGGCGGTCGGCCATCTCAACATGATTTCGGTGGCGTTCGCCGTGTTCTTCATTGGGTTGGGCATAGATTACGCCGTGCACATCCTGTTGCGCTATTCAGAGCTTGCCCGTTCAGGACAGACGCCAATGGCGTCCATGGCCCTTGCCGTTTCGCGCGCCGGTCCGGCATTGGGACTGTGCACAATGACCACCTCGCTGGCCTTTCTGGCCTTCACGCCGACCAACTTTGTCGGAATGGCGCAGTTGGGGATCATTGCAGCCGGCGGCATCATCATCGCGCTGTTGACCAGCCTGACGCTAATACCAGCCGCCGTTGCCCTTGTCCCGCTTCCCCGCAAGTGGACCAAGGCCCCTCGGTCACAGACGGCCCGGTCACCTGCCCGGCTGCCAGGCTTCTTGAGGTTTGCAACGACCGGCGTTGTCCTCATTGCCGCTGTGGGATCGGTCATGCTGCTGCCCTCGGTTCGCTTTGATGGTGATCCGATTGGCCTTAAGGATCCCGCCACTCCCTCTGTCATTGCCTTTAATGCCTTGCTCAAGAGTGATCCGGGCCAAAGCTATGCCGCACAGATACTGGTCAAGAATGCGGATGAGGCCCGTCCCCTGGCTGCGGAACTGGCGAGGCTTCCGGCCGTCGCGAAGGTCATGTCGGCAGACACCTTTGTGCCGGAAGAGCAGCGCCGCAAGCTCGACCGGCTCAATCTGCTGGACGGCGTAATTCCCGCCGAAGTGAACCAGACCCCCGACATTGGCGCGCGGGCGCGCCGTGCAAGTCTCGAAAGCTTGAAAACTGGCCTGATTGGCCTGGCCGAGGTTACGGCCGTCAGCAAGAAAATCCGCGGTGCGGCACTTGATCTCGTTGCTGAACTCGACCGCCTGGATAGTGGCGCAAAAGCCGAAGACGGAACGCTGAAGGGTCTTGAGAGCAATATGTTTGTCCGGCTTCCCGCCTTGCTTGGCAAGCTCTCGAAGCTGGCAACAATGGATCCGTTGACCGTCGACACGATAGATCCGGAAGTGCGAAATCGCTACATCGCTCCGGATGGACGCTGGCGCATCACGGCGGAACCTGCGGTCAATGTTCGTGATGAGAAGGAACTTCGGGAGTTTGTGCGCCAGGTGCGAACCCTGGCCTCCGGTGCCACCGGCACGCCCGTCGAAGTCACCGGTGCCGCCAATGTGGTGTCGCGCGCCATGATCATCGCCTGTTTGTCGGCCATGGGGCTCGTCATATTGGTCCTTCTACCGGTCCTCAGACGACCGCTGGACATTGCGCTGGTTCTGACGCCGATCATCCTCGCAGGGCTGCTCTTGCTCGGCTACACGGCGCTATTCGATTCACCGTTCAATTTCGCCAACGTGATTGTGCTGCCGCTGCTCTTGGGTTTGGGGATCGATTCAAGCATCCACTACGTTATGCGCGCACGTGAGGTGCCAGGATTTGCCGATATAACGGGGAGTTCCACACCGCGCGCCGTCACCGTTTCGGCGCTTACCACGGTAGGCTCATTCGGAACGCTGTGGCTGTCGCCGCATCGCGGCATGTCCAGCATGGGCGAATTGTTGACCGTGGCGATCCTATTTACACTGGTCTGCACCTTGATTGTGCTCCCGCAACTCATTAAGTGGTCCTCGGCAATGACTGCGGCAAAGGTTCCCGGAGGCAGAACTTGATCCAATCGGGCCTTGACGTGCTGCCATATGGCACTTATCCCGTTGCTTTAGAAGTTGAGAGCGACGGTCAGGTATTTAGTTAGGAACAAAGTCTCGTGGGCGTCCCATTTATGCAGCAGGTGCGCGTCGGCGCCTATGTCCTCAAGCAACGCATCAAAGGCAACAAGCGCTACCCGCTGGTCTTGATGCTTGAGCCATTGTTCCGTTGCAATCTGGCCTGTGCCGGGTGTGGCAAGATCGATTATCCCAAGCCGATCTTGGACCGGCGTCTTTCGGTCAGGGAATGCCTTGATGCGGCGGACGAATGCGGCGCTCCGATTGTTGCTATTCCAGGTGGTGAGCCGCTGATCCACAAGGAGATCGGCGAAATCGTCGAAGGGCTCGTGGCACGCAAGAAATACGTGTCGCTGTGTACCAATGCGCTCCTGCTCGAAAAGAAACTGAAACTCTTCAAGCCCTCGCCGTTTCTGTTCTTTTCCGTTCATCTCGATGGTTTGCGCGATCATCACGACAAGTCCGTGTGCCAGAAGGGCGTGTTCGACAAGGTGATCAAGGCGGTCAAGGCGGCGCAGGATCAGGGTTTCAATGTGAACGTGAACTGCACGGTGTTCGACGGCCATGCGCCTGAGGACATTGCGGCATTTCTCGACCTCACCACATCGATGGGCGTAAACGTCTCGATTTCTCCGGGCTATGCCTACGAACGCGCCCCCGATCAGGAGCACTTCCTGAACCGCCGCAAGACCAAGGAACTGTTCCGCGACGTGTTCCGGCACGGCAAGGGCAAGAAGTGGAAATTGACTCATTCAAGCCTGTTCCTCGACTTCCTCGCCGGAAATCAGGACTATCACTGCACACCGTGGGGCATGCCGACCCGTAATGTGTTCGGCTGGCAAAAGCCCTGCTACCTGCTGGGTGAGGGCTATGCGCCGACCTACCGAGAACTGATGGATACCACCGACTGGGACAGCTACGGTACCGGCCGCTACGAAAAGTGCGCCAACTGCATGGCCCATTGCGGATATGAGCCGACAGCCGCGGTCGATGCAATGGCGAACCCGCTCAAGGCGTTCAAGGTGGCTATGCGGGGGCCGAAGGTCGATGGGCCGATGGCGCCGGAAATCGACATGAGCAATGCGCGCAAGGCCGACTACGGACTGCATGAGCAGCATGTCGACAGGTTCCTGGCGGAAACTCACGCGCCAAAGATCGCTGCCGAGTAGCGCTCTAAAATTCCGGCATGAACAAGGGAAGGGCGGCCTTCACGGCCCGTTTCAGCGTGCTTTCCGCAAGGCCGTTGTCGTCTTTGAGGGCCTTGATCTGCGATAGCGAAACCTGGCCGGTCAGCAGGCCGTAGACCAGTGCAGTTACTGAGATCTCCCCATCCGGGCGCACTGCGCGGACCACCGCATCCGGAATGGCACGATCGGCCGGATCTGCGAGCGCTTTGATGGCGGCGAACGGCAAGCCTTGTGATGCTGCGGCTTGCAACACCGGCAAAGACTCCATATCGACGGCGCAGGCGTCGGCCGCTTTCCCGGCGCGCAGTTTTTCCTCAGGCGTCGTGATCGCGTTGCTGGAACACAGAAGTGGTCGCGTATCTACCTCGTGCGATCCGCCCAAGGCGTCGATCAGCCGCTGATGCAGCACAGCATCGACGGGCGTGGCTGCCTCGTCTTCCGGCCCCGTAATGCGTTCCGGCAGCAACAGCGTTCCAGGTTGCAATGTTGCCGTGAGGCCGCCTGCAACACCGAAACTAATAATGCCGCTGGCGCCGCGATCTTTCAGTCCGGCAATGATGTCCGCTGCAATTGGCGCGCCCGGCCCCGCGGCAACAACCAGCTGGCCGTTCAAACCAGCCTTTCGCGCCAGGTGCGCCTCGCGCTTTAGCCCGGTGACGACGGCGAGCGGCAAATCACATGCCCCACTGGACTTGCCCGGTATTGCTGTTCTTGAGTGTGCTGTATCGGCCAAGCGCCCAGGTCGGGAAATAGGCGCTGTATCCGTGATAGCGCAGGTAGAACACCCGCGGAAATCCAACGGCGGTGAACCATGGCTCGTCCCACTTGTCGCCGTCGCGCGGAGCATTTGTGAGATGTGAAATACCCGTGGTGACCGCCGGGTTGTGAACTTCGCCTGCGGCCATCAGTCCAAGCAGCGCCCAGGCGGTCTGTGACGGCGTGGACTCCTTGCACTCGTAGCGCCGCTCCTTCCAGTACGTGGCACCGTCCTCACCCCATCCACCGTCCTCACGCTGCCGGTCCAGCAGCCATTGTACGGCCTTGCGGATATAAGGTTGCTGCATGTCTTCGCCGGTCGCATTGAGCGCACATAGCGCCGACCATGTGCCATAGACGTAGTTGGTCCCCCACCTGCCGTACCAGGAACCGTCGTCTTCCTGCTCGTCCTTTATGAACTTCAAGCCGCGCTGAACGGTGGGATGGTCTTGCTGGTAGCCGACCTGGGCGAGGAAGGACAGACAACGCGCCGCCACATCGACGGTCGGCGGATCCAGCAGGGCGCCATGGTCGGCGAACGGAATGGAGTTCAGGAAATCTGCGTTATTGTCGATGTCGAAGGCGCCCCATCCACCGTTCGAGCTTTGCATGCCCTCGATCCAGACGGCCGCGCGGGCAATATGTTTGGCGTAACGTTTGCCGTCCACCCGGTGCAGGAGCATGCCGACGACGGCGCTGTCGTCGACATCGGGGTAGTGATCGTTGCGAAACTGGAAAGCCCAGCCGCCGCACTCAAGGCCTGGTGCGTTGATGGCCCAGTCGCCGTCATTGCGCACGATCTGCCGGTCGGCCAGCCAGTCGCACATGGCGATCAGTTTCGGGTCATCACTGGCGATACCGGCCTCCAGCATGGCATGGGC
>JANQIR010000248.1 GCA_028282065.1 Aestuariivirgaceae bacterium | reverse complement strand
TGAACCAGCGGAAGCGTTCGATGCCCTTTGCCTGCTGCGAACCGGGCTTCAACCAGGGCAAGTCGCGCGGCAGATCGAGTTTGGGCACCGACGCGCCCGGATACACTTTCGGCGCGATGCCGGCACGCACCGCATCGACATGATAGGTGCCACCGGCCTCGTAAAGCGTCTTCCAGACCAGAATATTCCCAAAACTCGGTTTGACTTCCAGGCGCTCGGGCTGGTGTCCCCGGCCTTGGGCGATGGCGTGCGCCATCTTTACGGCGGACTGCTGCTGGACCGCACCAAGCGAGAGATAGATCACCGCCCAAAGCAATGCCAGCCGGGCGTAATCAGGCCGGCTTTTCAGCGCCGACAACACCACCAGAACCGCCAGCGGTACGGAGAACAGCGGATCGACCACAGAGACCAGCTTCCACGCAAACCGTTCCGTGCTGAACGGCCAGAGCAGCATGGTGCCGTAGGACGTCGCTGCATCCAGCAAGGCATGGGTGGCGTAACCCAAGGTGCAGAACAAGGCCGTTTGACGGAATCTCAGTTTCCAGCGCCGCCCCAAGACCCAGTGCAATACGGACGCGGTGAGAAGTCCGCCAACAGGTATGAAGACCAGCGAATGGGTGAACTGGCGGTGATATTCCAGGAACATCAGCGGATCCGCCGACGAGCGGATCAGGATATCGAGATCCGCCGCCGTTCCCGACAGAAACCCCAGCGCACCGGCAATAGCGATATGGCTCTTGCGGCGCAGCGCCTGCGGAAGCGCCGCACCAAGGGCGCCCTGTGTCAGTGGGTCCATGTCTGCCGCTCTTATCGTTGTGGTGGAACCGGACTTATCAGCTGCCTGTGGCAAGCGGAAGTGCGGGCATAAAAGTGCTCAACACTTTTGCTCCTCCCGTTATAGTCTGTCCCAGCAGGAGACAGACCATGGAACACAGGCTTGCCGGCACATTCACGGCTAGTACCGCCGGCTATTCCAAGACATGGGTGCGCGGCCCGTTGTGGGACGGCCTATGGATGTTGAACGCCCTGTGGCTGGCGCCGCTCGTGTGGTGGCTGGGCCGGGGGCACAGTGATCCGTTGGACAGTCCGATCAACTCCTTCTACCTGGTGATCACCGCGTGCTTTTGGATCGGGCACCGGCTGAGTTCGGCCTATGTCGCCTATTGCACGCCGGCCTATCGCCCTTTGCTACACAGCCAACGCACGCGCTTCGTCTGGGTTCCAATGGCCATCGCCGTGTTTGTGTTCGCGTTGCTGTTGCCCGGCGACGATGCCTATCCGCTGACGCGGGTGGAGCGGATCGTCGCGCTCGCCATCGTCGACTACGCGTTTGTGACCTACCACTTCGCCTCGCAACATTATGGCGCTCTCAGCCTTTACCGGACACGATCAGGCCGCCCGAGAGACGTCAAGGCGCAGCGCATGGACCGGCTCTTCGCGCTCAGCATCGGCGGTGTCATGGTGTTTATAGCAGAGGTTCTGGCCGGTACCGCTGTGTTGCAGGAACGCTGGCTCGACCCCATTGTCGATCCCAAGTGGCTGTCGGCGGTACATGGGCAGTTTCAGGTGCTGGGCACAGGGTTGGTGGTGCTCGCCACCGCCTGGCTGTTGTGGGCGGAGGTCCGGACCGGCTCGCCGTCAGTACCGCGCGCTGCGTATATCGTCAGCGTCTCCTTGATGGTGCTCACCGCTTTCTTCGTCGACCCGTTCGTGTTCATCGTGATGTGGACGGCGCAGCACTGGTTGGTGGCGGTGGGATTGACCAGCGAGGTCGCGGCCGGCGGGCCTGCGCCTGGGCCATCGCGCTGGTATCGCTTCTGGAGCGCGGTGAACCAACGAAGATGGAGCGTTCTGCTGGTGCTCGTCCTCATCTCCGTCGTGCTGATGCCGGTGATGGAAATCGAGGCGGTGGAAGACGAGGCGGTCCGCTACGGCCCGCAACTGTTCCCCTTCCTGACCGGTCTGCTCGACGCGCCGGGCCTGGTGCCGGCGCTGACCGCGCTCGGCTTCGCCTCCGGCTTCATTCACTACGCCATGGACCGCTCGGTGTTCCGCTTCTCCAACCGTGACGTCCGCGACGCAGCGCGCGCGTTGCTGATCCCCCGACCGTCGCCTCAGGACCGCCCTTTGCCACCCCAACGCGCCGCCGCTTTCTCAAACGACCGGCCGGCGATGTAGCCGCCAATGCAGGTGAGCACGATCGGGTACATCCAATCCTGGACCGTCGTACCCGCCTGAAGCGGCGGCGCCCCGAACCAGTTGACCAGGATCGGAACGGCGAACGAGTACCATACCAGGATGGCGAAACTGGTGAGCGCCACGATCGGCCGCCAGTTGCGCTGCAGCCAGCTTTCGCCGCTCAGTTCGGCGACCAGCACCTGCGCCTGGGCAGCGGTCATCCGGGACAGTGCGTCCAGCAGCGCTGAACGGATCTTTGCCTCCAGTTCCGCCTCGTCGGCCTCCTTGGCAATCCACTGTTTGGCGACATCAACCAGCGGGCCTGCCAGAAGCGATACCAGCCAGTTCATTGTTCTTCCCACCAGCTGATCAGGGTGCGCGCCCGGGTCCTGCCCCAGATAACCAGGGCCATACCGAAGGCATTCACCAGGATCTCGACGGAGACCTTCACTTGCGGGTCGAGATGCGGGAACCAGACCGTCAAGACGATATTGCACACCGCCCAAAGGATAGCGGCGTTGATTGCCACGGACTGCGTGGCATGCTTGGTAGTTGGAGGCATGGGCATGGGCTCCGTCTGGTTGATGGAAGTGAGCTGGGCCGTGGCCGTAACGATCACGGGGCACGGGGCACGGGGCACGGACATCTAATGTCCAGGTGGACTTGAGCAGCCCGGCTAAAATTGACAATTGTAAATTACTACCTTACAAACAACCCGTGATCCAAAACTTCAAGAGCCGGGAGCTCAGACGATATTGGCAGACCGGTCAGACACGCGGCCTGAATGCGGACCGGATTGCCAAACTCCACCGTATGCTGGATGCGCTTGATTGCGCCGAAGAGCCTGAAGACATGAACATACCCGGTTTCCATTTCCATGAACTCAAGGGCGCACGGAAAGGTGTCTTTAGCCTGCGCGTGAGCGGCAATTGGCGATTGACCTTCGAATGGGACGACGCGCCGGTGAACGTGGACCTGGAGGACTATCACTGATGAAACGCGACCCAAATCGGATACCCGTTCATCCAGGCTCGATCTTGCGAGAGGATGTGCTTCCAGCGCTCGGCAAATCCAAAACGGAGATTGCGAGACTTCTCGGAATTTCGCGGATGAATCTGTACGATATTCTGAATGAAAAGACTGCGATTTCGCCAGAGATGGCGCTGCGGCTCGGCAAGCTTTGTGGCAATGGCCCGGTTCTGTGGCTTAATATGCAAACACAACATGATCTCTGGCGCGCCAAACGCAAACTTGACCTTGAGAAAATCCCGACACTTGGTGAAGTCGGTCAGAGCACTGCCGGACCGGCAAAGCGCTTGAAGTGACGGCGATATCGCCATAGCAACGCCGCCGCCAGGCACGCGCCCGCAACGGCAAGGGCGCCCATACCGAAACCCTGCCACCAGGCAAGCGACAGGGCGGCTGCGGCGGCCGTCCCGGCGGTGACCGTGCTGGAACCGGGCCCGGACTTGAACTTGGACCTTGCAGGATCACGCACCGGCGGCAACGCATCCAGCCGCACGTTGCGGAATATCCTGCGGCAGCGCACATAGGACTGCTTCACGCTGTGCATGCCAAGGCGCGAGCCGCCCGACACCTTCAGCCTGACCGCTTCAATGTCGCCGCGATCGGCAAGCGGACCGCAGCCGCTACGCGCGAAGAAGTGGCAGGCGGACAAGACGGCATATTGCGGCTGTGCGAGAAGCTCCGGGTGTTTGACAAAGTCCAGTCCGGTCTGCCGGCTCAACCGTGCATAGTTGGACCGGCCGGTGAGGCCCCATAGCCCCCTGCCCCGGAAGCGCCAGCCGTCGCCAGGGTTTGTGTTGCCGAGTGCCGCACCCCGCCCGGGAAACGGTCCATAGGCTTTGCCGGCAATCGTTTCGGGCCGGCCCACATCGCCATGCGCTTCATGCGGACGTTTGCGGTAGTACCGAAACACCCGGCGCACGCGCCCGGCAGAACGATAGTTGAGGTTCTCCTCAAGCGCGGTGAAACCGGCCGACTCGGTCACTGAAACGGCTGCGAAGGCGGCCATGCGCTCAGGTGTCGTGATGCCGAATTGCGGGAAGTAGACGGTGCACCATCGGGCCATTTCAGCATGCAGGACGTGGCGCCTCCTGCGGCCGGCGGCGCGGCGCAGCATCGCTTGCGTGATGACGTCCACCGGCGGCGGCGCAGCTATGGCCTGGCCCGGCAGGCGGCGGATCGAGATCAGTTTGCGGCGCGGGTACCATTTGCGGGCGATGGCATTGGACTGATTGCCGCCCAGCACCTCTATGCGTTTCGCGTCGTAGCGCCCGGTGGCAAACCCGATATGGCCGTTGACGCCATTGTCCCGAATACCTCGCCAGAAGATCAACAGATCGCCCGGCAGGATGTCCGGTACAGCTTCATTGCCGCCGACACGGGTTCCGACGCCATACGCCTCGAAAGAGCGAGCAAGAAACCTGTTGCCGGCAACCTGATCCGACAAGGTCTTGTAGCCGGTGGAGATCAGGCACCAATGTACCGTCACAGCGCACCAGTGATAGACACCGTCGTCCAGATGTTGCCAGTTGCGGGCACCGATTGCGCGGTACATGCGGGTGATCAGCGGGTTTGTTTTCGGGCCGGGAATTTCCCTTAGGCCCTCATGGCGGGCGCAAAAGTCGTATGGGGTCATATGGTTGGTCGCCTTCCCATCGTTCGGTGAATTGGCCTGCTAGCGCGTGGGACGCGTGGCGTTCGGATCCGGCATTTCGGCGCGTTCTGCCCTCATGGCGGCTCACATGAACTGGCCGATCAGTCCGGCTGCCTTGGGCGCGAACTCGACAAGTGCCATGGCGCCCAGAAGGGCCCACATCATGCGTTCAAGGATCCTCAAGCGCGTGCCCTGCCGATCGAGCCGTGTGTCCTGCCTTGCGGCGATGGTTTCGAGTGCGGCGATCCGCCCATCACGCAGTCCGTCCTGGTAGGACTCGTGCGGCATGGGCAGCGCATCCGCACGCCGCCGAGCGTTCGACACAGGTGGGGTCATGTCTTGGATCCTTGCTTGGAGCAGGTCAGTCAAAGACCACGAAGGCCGTCACGATCGCCTGCATGTCACCGCCGGCGGTAGCGGCGACACGCCAATTGAGCGTATCGCCCGCGAGGAGTTGCAGAGGCGATGACTGGTAGTCCTGAACGGACGTGACCGCCGCGCCCTGATAATCGGCAGAGAGCTGATAGGACGAATTCTCCGCCCCATTGTGCCAGGCGTTCACGGTCAAAACGCCGGCGCTCCCGCCGGACAGGACGATGGTCGCAGCCAAAAGTTTTGCATCGAACGGGACAGCGAAACCGTCGTTTAAAGTCGCGCCGTTGCCCAGGGCAAACCGGTTGCCGACAACCGTTCCGCCGCTTCTCTCATAGGCGACCGTGACGACCTGACCACCGAGCCGTCCGGCAGCACCACCGTTGCCGGCCTCGGTCAAGACATTGGAGCCCATGTGCTGGATGCCGTTGCGGCCAACTGCAAAAATCGTGTCCCAGACAACCGGGTCGTTTTCGGCGGTTGGCTCGGCGTTACTTTCACGGACCGAGAGGCCAAAGCCGCTGAAGCCGCTGTCCATGTCCAGTTCCCAGGCGCGATCACCGCCCTTCAGGATCGCCGGGGCAATCCCGCTGGAGGCATTCCAACGCATGTTGAAGCGGCCGTCACCGTCCTGAACGTTCAGTACCAAGGATCCATCGGGCGCACCGATTTCAATTGCCGGTCTGTTGTCGGACGTGGCATTGCGGAAAAAAGACGGATCGCCGACATACAGACCGCTACCGGTGACAGCGACCCTGCCGTTGTTGGCCGGCAGAATCTGTAATCCCGTATGCCACGCCGAACCGTCCGGCGAGACCTTGAAGCTAAGGTCCTCACCACCGGTAAGACCGACTTCCGCCCGTCCCGACCAGCCGGTCTGGAACAATAACGAACCGGTATCGCCGGCGGTTTCCTTGTTGACGGTGAACCGCACATCGCCATCGCCGCCGGCACCGGCCTCCAGCGCGGCAAACAGCACCGCGTTGGACTTCACCGCAAATCTGTTGGTGGCATCGGCCGTGGTGTTGACGCCGATCTGCGGAACGTTCTGCAGATTGGCCAGCTCGCTCACAAGCCGCCACTGGCCGGACTGCCAGACAAGCTGAACGGCTTCATCCTCCAACCAGGCCAACAGGCCGGTGAACGGTACCGCAAACATCCAGACGCCGGCGCTGAAGGCGGCAATCTCTCCATCGTGACCGCTCCAGTCCCCGCTCGCGCCGGCAGCGACGATATAGGCATCGCCTTCGGCAGGCGTGCCCGGCGGCACGGTAAGGTCGCGGTCCAGCACGCTGGCCTGAACGACCATGTCGAGCACGGCAAGGGCTTCATTGTGGGTGATGTGTTTTTGGGCCTGCGCCGCAGCGAGCAGCGGCAGGCCAAGCCGCGCCGTCTCAGACATGGAGCGTCACCCTGCGCGCTGCGCCACGGCCGAAGACAGCGGACATCTGATACACGGCCAGATCGATGGCAGATGGCGGTCCGCCAAAATCGGCCGTCTGCTGGGATGCGGTGTAGGTTACCTGCGCTTGCGCAGACTCCAGGGTTCGTTTCACAGTGCTTCCTTCCATAATATCGATCTCATAGCGTTCGGTATCTTCGTGCAGCGGAACGTCCAGAACATCCCAGCTGTCGCCGCCGGCGCGGGTTTGCCTGATCCAGCTCAGAACGATATCTGCGCCGACACGCGCGGCACGCACATGCACCGGAGCAAGCGGCCTGTAGCCGAGCCCCGATGCGGTTGCGGATATCCCGGCAAAAGCCGGATCGCCGTGGTTGAGATGCGCCGGGCCGGCCCGGTAGGCCAGCGTCCGGCCCAGATCATTGACCGAGACGTCGAGCTGGCGCACCGCCTGATCCAGAAGCACGAAGTGTGATCCCGCCGGGCGCAGCGGCAACATTTCCGGTTCCGAACCGGCCTGCCCACGCACAAAACCGGTGAGTTCGTAGGTCCGCTCACCGGTCAGCCCGGCATTCTGGAACTGGACCACCTCCCAGCCGGTATCGTCGTCGCCGATAACGGCCACATTGGCACCATCCAGAAGCGCTGCCTCGCTGACCGATTGAAGCGCGCCGGACAACAGTTCAACCTGCAACGTCGGCGCCCGGTCAAACCTGCCAACCGCGCCGGCAGCAAAGCTGTTCAGCGTCTCACCAATAACGGCCGGTACCGGCAGGGTTTGTTCGTGCACGAACCCGCCGCCACTTTCGCGCAGCACGGCCATGCCGCCCGGCCACGGCACGGCCGCCGCCGCCACCCAGGGCGCCGCCGCACCAGCGCTTTCATCAAGCAAAGGCAGATGCAGAATGTGGACGCGCGGCAGGCCGAACACCGCCGGCACCTCGACATCTACCGTGCGTGACGCGCCCGGTGGAGGAACATAGAGCTCTAGGTCATGTTGGAGGGCTTCAATCCGGCGGGCCCCCGCATCGTTCACCTTCACAAGGCGATAAGGGCCGGAGATGCTGCCACCGGCCAGTTCGATCTGATCGCCGGGTTCAAGGCGCAAGGCGCTGAGCGGTAAGGTGAGGTTGAGCGTTTCGCGGCGCAGCCATGCTTCATGCAGGAAGATCTCCGCACGGGCAGAGGCAACCGCGTGAGGAAGGATGCAGGGAAGCTGCAACGATGCTTGACGCGCGCTCCGTCCGGCCAGACGCCGGGCTTCGGTGGACGACACGCGATAGTCGGATGCCGACTCCGTAAATGTCAGTTTCAGAACGTCCGGCAGGCCGGTCTCCGGCGCTCTGGCCATTTCGTAGAGAGGCGCATCGGCAGCCGTCTCAACCAGATCACCAGGCGCAAACGTTATTTGCCCGCCGCGACCGCGATGAGCGAACCTGACAAGCTCGCCCGATTCCACCGCGTCAAAGGCGAAGGCGGCAGCCAGCGGTTCCAGGGCGGCACGGGCCGACATCGGTCGGTCGATGACAAAGCCGTCGACGACGCCCTCAAGAGCCGATGTATCGGCCGGCGCGAAGCCGAAGGTCTCCAGGACGCCGCGGACAAGCCCGGCCAGCTCAACGGCGCCCAGCCGGCCGTTCAGCCAATGGCCCTGATCGTAATTGCCACCATCGGCCCAGATATCTCGGCGCGCCGGGAAAACCGGAAAGGGCCGGGCATCCCAGGCCCAAAAGGCCGTCCATGCCGTATCGATCATCGGCCCGCCATAGACCGGCGAGACAGGATTGTTGCCGGCCGCAGGGTTCCAATAATCGATCAACGCGCGCAGGTAGCGGCGCTGCAGGAAGTCATCGCGCGCACCCGTGGAGTGATAGGGCAGCCGCGATTCCGACGACTTCGGATCGACGAACACGTTCGGCTGGTTGGTGCCCTTGTCAATGGCCGGGCACCCGGCCTCCAGAAATCGTACCGGTTTTGAGTGAGGCTGCCAGGCGGTCGGCTGCGCGGCCTCGATACCGCCCGGGCGATCATAGTGCGCGTTGCTCCACCAGGCGCGGATGTCCTTGATGCGGAACACCCAGTCCTTGCCATAAGCGGTATCGGCAATCGGCGCTCTCGTCTGGGCCGAACGGGCGGCCTCATCGGCGTAGTACCAGTCATAGCCCTCGCCGCCCTCGATGCCGGATTGCAAGTAGGCCAGATCGTAGATCGTATCTGTCCCGGCAAGCCTGTCGAGATGGTCCGGCCCGTCCCGCCAGTCGCTCAACGGCATGTAGTTGTCGATGCCGATGAAGCCGATGTCCGGCGAGGCCCACAACGCATCGAGATGGTAGAACACATCGCCGGAGCCATCATCCGGCCGATAGCCGGCATATTCCGACCAGTCTGCCGCATAGGACAGATCCGCGTCCGGCAAAAGCTGGCGCACGTCTCCGGCCAGGTCCGTCAGTGCCTCGACGAACGGAAAACTATCGCCGGCACCGCGCAGGGTTGTCAGGCCACGCAGTTCGCTGGCCAGCACGAAGGTCTCAACGCCACCTGCCGCCGCGCACAGGGCCGCATAGTGCAGCACCATGCGCCTCAGGCTCCATTCGGGCGGGCCTGAATAGGTCACCACACCCGGTTGGACAGTGAAGTGTACCGCATCGGCCGTTCCCACAAAGGCCTGCAACTGCATGTCCACTTGGCCAGTTTTGTCAGGGGTTCCGGACAGGCCGGGCGCCGGCTCGCAGGTGATGCGGCCGCGCCAGGGATAGGCCGGCTGATCCGGCGCAGCCGTGTAGGGATCCGGCTGGCCGTTCCCACCGGGAATATCCATCATGATGAACGGATAGAAGGTAATCTTCAGACCACGGGCCTTGAGATCCTGGATCGCGCGGATCAGCGATGCATCGCTGGGCGTGCCGCCAAAGGCCGGCCGGCCGTCAATGCCGGAGACCACAGGGGCGGCCGCACGGGTGAGGCCCGCCACCGACCAGGCATGCGGATTGGTTTGCTTTTCGGTGCGGTCGACGGCAGGCGTCAGCTGGCAGTGCTCCACCCTGAGGTCCGTTCCGAACCAGGCGGCGACCAGGGATACGGACGATAAGTTCGGGCATGCCGCCTGCAGCCGGTCCAGCGAGTACGACCAATCGGAGCGGGACGGCGAGACATGGGTGTTCTCCGGGCCCGTCTCGCCCCAGGCGATGGTGCGGGTCACCGGATCCGGCTCATAGGCGAATTCGCTCGAGCCGGGGATGAGATTTACCGCCTCAATGGTACTTTCGAGGTCGCCTGCCGGACCGAAGACCTCGAAGGACAATTGCGGCAGACGATTGCCGAACCGCTCAAGGCTTAAGCGTTCGAATACAACATAAGCCAGCCCGCGATAGGCGGGCGCACCGGCTTCACCTTCCTTTGCTATAATCAGACTGTCTGGTTGCTGGTCCTCGCTGCCCTTGTAGAGCCGCCAGGTAACGCCATCCATATCGAACAGCTTGCCGTCCGCCCAGACCCGGCCGATTCCGGAAATCGCGCCTTCGCACAGGCCGACGGCGATATTGGCAAAGTAGCTGTATTCGGTGACCTGCGGGCCTGACGGTGCAAGCCCGCCCTTGCCGCCGCCTTCAGAGCGGGTCGTCACTACCTCTTCCAGATTGGTCGCCCAGATCAGTTCTCCGGCAAGCCTCGCCCTGCCCCATATGCGCGGCACGGCTGAACCTTCCGACGAGCCCATAACGTGCAAATCGGTGAGCCGGGGACCCTCGCGATGCGGGGCTGACGGTGCGAACAGGGCCTGGTCGATGACGTTGCCGGCAATGGCGCCGAGCGCACGACCGGCGGCCGCGCCAAGCGGACCTGCGAAGACACCGCCGGCAGCCTGGCCGGCGGTCTGGAGAAGGAGTGTGGTCATGGGGATGCATCCGCTGGACAGACAGTGGCCGGCGCGTCAATTACTTCAAATTTTAGGCTTATTGTTCACACACGCGAGGGGTGCGGTCCCGCGAAAGGCGGGTCAGGAAAGGCGCTATATGGCGCGCTTTGTACTACAGGTGCTGTGAAAGCTCCTGCAGCGTGGTCGATACTACCAGCCCGTCGTTAAAGAAAAAGTCGCCTATAGCGACGCTTCCGGCTACCAGCATCATATTCATGATGGCGTACATCGTACCTTCCTGGTGTTAGATGCAACGGACTGTTTACCTTACCGGGCAAGGTAAACGAACAGCTTCATTCCGTTAAGGTTACCGGCGGGGGGCCGTACCCGTACGGTCTGTTCCCGTCATTCAGCCACCACTCAAGCATCCGGAAACCGGAATACGCCGGCGATGTGGCGCCGCCACCAGGACGAGATGGCGGTTTCGCAAACGCATGCACCCTGTTGGGCATGCACCATTGAGGTCGGCGAGGTCGCAATCGCCAAATGCTTGGCCGGCAAGTGCGCCCGCCACCTGAAAACCAGCAGGTGGCCGGCATCTACGACACGGTTTCGGCAGGGTTCCAGATGCCGGCATGCCGCGGCCAGCAACCGGTCGCCGGAGCCGGCTTCCGCCCAGTCCGATGTATAGGCAGGTACGGTTTCGGGCAGGTATCCATAGAGTTCCCGCCAGATACCCAGCACCAGTCCCAGGCAATCACAGCCTGCGCCCTTCAAGTGGGCCTGATGCCGGTAGGGTGTGCCGCACCAGCCTCGCGCCTCATCGACGACACGGCTTGCTATGTCAGACATGACCGGTACTCCGGCTTGCGCCATCATGACCGGCATCGTCACGATTGGGATACGACGTCACAAAGTCGTTGCCCGGCATGTGCGGAAAGCCGCGAAAGTTCTCCGTATTGGCGAACTTCTCACGGCACGTGCCAAAGTGTTTGTCACAGCCTGCAGCCAGCGAAAGCTGGTCGCCCGGCTGGATATCGGCAGGCATGGCGTGCCACAGCTCAATAACCCAGCCTGCCGCAGAGGCGGCGTGCCGTTTCACCTCCATGATCTGGCCGGCATTTGCACCGCTCAACCAGGAAACCGTTCCCCGGTCGAACCATCCGTCCGTGTAGGCCTCCAGGCCGGACACCTCAAAACGGCTGCGCGAGCCGACCGACAGCACGGCGCAGCCGATGGTGTATGCCGGATCTGCAAGATCGACAGCACAGCGCGGATCACCGAGCCGTGCATCACAAGTGTACTGAAAGAGACGTCCACCTGGCTGATCAAGTCCTTGAGCCAGGCCTCGAATTTCCACGGTGAACCCGGTTTCGCCACGGGTCACTTCACCAAGCGTGCCCGAATGCAGCAACATTCTCTGTGAGACATCCGCCCAGTTGACCAGCCAGATATCAACGGCTGCATGATCGAAGCGCCCGGCAGCCAGGTCGTGCTCGTTGAGCCGGGCGCTGTCGAGCGCCCCGGCGGCTTCCAGATTACCAGGCGCAAATCCAAGCTGCGCCTCAAATTCGCTGGCAGTAAACCCTGCAGCGGCTTCGAACTGCACGCCGTTAAACGAAAGGTCGCGGTCGTGGTCCGTAAACCCCATCGCCGGTCCATTATGCGGCGCGAGTTTCCAGCATCGGCAAAGGGTGGTCGCACCGCCGTCGAGATGGGCCTGCAAACCATCGGGAAGCGTTCTCACAGTCTGATCTCCACAATCGGAATGTCGGGAATGTCACCGGCATTGAACCCGGCGAGCGAGATCTCCAGACGGTCGGTATCGAAACGCACCGGTACGTCAAACTCGAAACCGACGGTTATGGCCGCTCCGGCAGCGGGAATGGCCGCCGGCTGAAACGTCACCAGACCGGTCAACGGATCGGCGGTGAAGTCTGTGCCCTCGCTAAGTTCCGTTCCATCCACGCCGACACGCACCGTGCCTGCCACCGGCAGACGGATCTCCCGGACATAGGCGTTTGCGCCTGAACCATAGGTCTTGACGAGTTGAAAGGTGTCCGTAACTCCATCACCCGTCGCCAGGCCGACGTCGAATGCGGTGATTTCGGACTGTGGCGGGCCGGAGCGGTCGTCCGCATGGTCCTTCCAGCGGAAGCCATGGAGACGGCCACGACGCCCCTCGAAAAAGGCAACGGCTTCGTGAATCTCATTCAGGGTTTTGATGCCGAACCCGGCATTGTAGCGCCGGCGGCTATCGGCCCAGCGGGTGTTGCGCTCCTCGCGGCCGGAGCCAAGCGTGACGATTTCGGTACGCCGTTCCGGACCGCCCGTGGCGCGCCGTGAAATGGCGGTCGGGAAGCGGATGTCGTGCAGTTGTGCTGTCATTGCGGAGTTTTCTTCCGTTTGGGGGGAAGTGCTGAGAGGATCACAAATTCCCCCGGCCGCGCTCGACGGCACGGGCAAGGGCCGCGGAGACCTGTGAGCGCGACTGGCGGAACCCTTCAACGTCCGGGGTGGTGATATTGACGGTGACGTTCACCGCACCGCCACCGCCTGCCCGCACGCCCAATTTGCCATCGGATCCTCGGGCCAGCGGCATGATCGCCTCGGGACCGGCTTCGGCCATGATGCCGGTTCCCTTGCGCATGGCAAACAGCGCCGGTGAGTTGACGATGCCACCGGCAGCAAACGGGGTAGGCCTTACGCTTGCCGCCGCGGGCGCAGCCAACGCCGAAGCCGAACCGGTTAGCGCCTGACCCAATGCCTGGCCGGCGGGGCGCAGCGCGGCGCCCAGCAGCTGCCGCGACAGCGAGACGGCCAAGGACTTCAGGACATCGGAGAGTTTTCGTCCACCCGACACCGCGCCGGAAAAGGCGCGCACCATGGTCCGGCCAAAGGTCTGGCCGAGGCGTTGCAGGTCCTGCAAACCGGCCTTCAAGGGAGCCGTGTCGATACCGATTGACAGGTTCATATCTTGCGAGGTGTCAGTCATGGGATGTCCGGTCCGGATATTGCTGCATGAGTTGCAAAAGCGACTGGCGATCGGGGGCGGATGTTCGGCGGCTGGTGCCGGCAAGACCCTGCACGGCAGCGGCAAACTCCTTCGGCGTCATCGCCCAGAATGTCTGCGGTGCAAACCGTAACGTGCCAAGGCCAATGCGCATGACATCGGCCCAGGGGATCAACGGCTCAGACGTCATCGCCGGACGCCTCGCCCTTGTCCTGTGGGGCAAACGTTGCCGCCAGCAGACGTGTGACGATGGCGATGTAACCGGCTGCGCCGCCTTCGGTCCGCATGGCGGCGACCTCGCGGTCTGATACCTCGGCACCGGCACCGCGCAACCCTGCGGCAATGACCTTGATGGCGTCGGAGGATTTCATCCGGCCGGCCTCGAAACGCTCCACGAGGGCCAGAAGGTCGTCTTCGCCGAGTGCGGATTCCAGTTCGGCAAGGGCACCGAGTGTCAGGCACAGGACGCGGGGTTTACCGTCCAGTTCAGCTTCGATTTCACCACGAATGGCATTGGGCATGGGAGTGGTCCTTCGGAGGGTGGTTGGTAATTGGCATCGGAAATCC
>JANQIR010000243.1 GCA_028282065.1 Aestuariivirgaceae bacterium | reverse complement strand
CCCGGCAGGCCGTCTGATGACGTGCAATGTAATCCCAGTCCACCGCAACGCCCAACCCCGCGCCCGTGGGCACTTCAACGGTACCGTCCGCCGCCACCGCCTCCATCTGATCGGTATATCCACATGTATAAACAGGTGCGATCAAATTGGGCATGTCCGGGCCGACAAGCGCAAGTTCATAGTAAAGCGTATTGCGCAACGCTGAAATGAGATGCCGCTGGGCCGGACCGCAGGCATGGCACTGAACATCCAACCCGAGGGCCTCGCAAAAATGCGCCAGTTTTCTCGCGCCGGTGATGCCACCATCATATTCCGGATCGATATGCACCATGTCGGTCCCACCGGCGAGTATAAAGTTCGCAGTCGATTCGATCCCTCGCACATATTCCGTCAGCATCATCGGCGTCTTCAGTTTTTCCCGCAAAAGCTTGTGTCCATGGGCAGCCGCACTAGCGTCGCGATAAGGGTCCTCATACCAGAGATAGTCGGCTTCATCGAGCGCCCGCCCCAGCTTCAACGCGTCGCGCCAGGTGCGCAACTGGCAGGCGGGATCGTTCATCAGATCCATATCGTTGCCGACTGCCGCACGCACCTTATGTGCGGCCTCGATCTCACGGCGAACGTCACCGTCGTGCCAACCATGAATCTTGAACGCCTTGAAACCGCGCGTCTTACAGTCAATCGCGAAATCGGCAAAGGCCTGCGGCGTGTCGAGGCCACCCTTGGAGATCTGGCCGTGATGCGTCGATGCATAGGCGGGCAGGCGAGCCCGGAACCCGCCCAGGAGCCTGGACACCGGCGCGCCGTATTTCTTGCCGGCCAGATCCCACAGGGCGATGTCTATGGGGCCGGTGCCCATACGGTCATAGGCACGTAGGTCGCGCTTCAAGTCATCGTAGATTTCTTCACGCGCTTCCGGGTCGCGGCCGATGAGGTGCGGCGCCGCCATGCACATCTGCCCGAAGGTCGCCTCCGTGCCCCCCCAGTTCACGGCATATTCGCCGACCACCCCCGAACTTGCTGAGATGCGTATGGCCAACCGTCTGACGGAAAGCTCTGCCCCTTTCACGTACTCATAGTTGCTCACCCCCATCCCGGCATGTACGCCAAGTCCAAGATCGGGCACTTTGAATTCGTAAGCAAATATCTCCACACGATCGATGACGTCCATGGCACCACATCCGTTTACCCGTGTTTCGGCCACATCACTTTAGACAAGGATCACTCGCATGAAACCACATGTTTTGATGGTGACGCCGATGATGCAGCATGTCACCAGCGCGTTGGAAGATGCCTACACGGTCCATCGGCTGTTTGAGGCCTGCGACCGCAAGGCCTTTCTGGCGGAAATCGCAGGTTCCCTCACAGCTGCCGCCACCATGGGAAGAGCGGATGCAGCCTTGATGGAGGCCCTGCCCAACCTGAAGCTCATTTCAAGCTTTGGTGTCGGTTACGACGGCGTTGACATCGAGCACGCCAGGTCCAGGGGCATACGGGTAACCAACACACCTGACGTCCTGAACGACGATGTCGCCAACATGGCGGTCATGCTGTTGCTGACCTGCAGCCGCCGTTTTGTCGAATGGGACCGTTACCTGCGCGCCGGGCGCTGGGAAGCCGAAGGCGATCCGCCGCTAGCACGCGGCATACGCGGCCGCACTGTCGGCATCCTCGGCCTGGGCAGGATCGGCAAGGACATCGCCCGCAAGCTTGAGATATTCGGTTGCGAGATCGTCTATCATGGCCGGTCGGCTCAAGATGACCAGCCTTACAGGTTCTACGGCAGCCTGACCGATATGGCCGCTGCCAGTGACTATCTGATCGCAATCTGCCCCGGTGGAGACGCAACCCGCGGAATCGTCAATAAAGAGGTGCTGGACGCACTGGGTCCGGACGGCACCTTTATCAATGTAGCCCGTGGCTCAGTGCACGATGAAGAAGCGCTGATCGCCGCCCTGCAGGATGGGCGGCTCGGCGCAGCAGGCCTCGACGTCTATGTGCAGGAGCCGCATGTCCCGGCAGCACTCATTGAGATGGACAACGTGGTCCTGCAACCGCATCAGGGCAGCGCGACGGTGGAAACCCGCAAAGCCATGGGAGATCTGGTGATCGGCAACCTAGCTGCCCACTTCGCCGGCAAGCCGCTCCTGACACCGGTCGTGTGAGGGTGCCGCCGATGACCTAATTTACCGCTGCCGGCAACTTTCCATATGCGCTGGTGAAACCCGCCAGCGAGACCGGTATGGAAATGCCCTTCCGGCTGGCGGAGACAAAGCTCACTTTCATGATCTTGCCCTTCTTAAGCGACGATAGCAGCGGCTGCGTTATGGCAACGCCGGCATAGGCGCCAGCAGCATCGCTGGTCTGAACCGGCAGTTTGATCGGTTTTCCCTCGTCGACCGTGATTTGCACCCCGGCCGGAAGAAACAGGCCATGCGGCAGAGCCAGCAGAATTGAATGCAGTTTGGCCTTCGGCTGTGGCCGGACGATAACCGTCAGCAGGCGTTGCTGCTTTTCACCGCGCCTGACGACAAGATTCTGGATAATCCGGCAGTTCGTCGTTTTCTTGTCTTTGCTTTGCGCGCATTCGTGTTTCCAGGCGGCCTGCTTTCCAGCTGCCTGTTTGCTTGACTTCCCGGACGGTTGCTGAGCCGTTTGCGCCAGCGCGGTGCCGGCCAGAAACAATATAGCCAATATCGAAAGTATGATTTGCCGCATAGTGCCTGCCCCGTAAGGTCTGAGTGGTTCGCCCCGCCGGGCCTTTGTGCACACCAACGCATGCTATAGAACAGTTTGTCAACCGTGGGGTGCCTTGCCACAACCGGATTATGAAGGTGCTTGGATCATGCACATGGAAGAGTTTGAACTGGAGCGAATCCAGTCCCTTTATGAAAACACCGTCGATTTGAACCTGTCCGACAGCGGCGTGCATCCCTTCAACCTCAACACCTTACTGACGCCTGATGAAATCGCTGGTCTTTTGCAGGTGGAACTCGGCTATGGCTGGACCAGTGGCGCCGTGGAACTACGCCAGCGGATCGCCGCCTTGTACAAGGACCGGACACCGAACGAGGTTCTTGTCACGAACGGCTCGGCGGAAGCCAATTTCCTCATGGTCATGACTTTGCTGGACCCAGGCGATGAAATCGTCCTCATCACACCGAACTATCTGCAGATACGTGGTTGGGCAAAGGCCATCGGCATTACCGTGCGCGAGGTCCCGCTACGCCAGGACCTGGGCTGGCTGCCTGACCTTGCAGAAGTGGAGGCAGCCGTCTCCCCGGCCACGAAGCTCATCACCGTCTGCCACCCGAACAACCCGACCGGTGCGGTGCTGCCGCTTGATGCCCAGCAGGCCCTTGTCCGCATAGCGCAAAGACACGGCCTGTGGCTGCATGCCGACGAGGTCTATAAGGGCGCGGAACTGGCCGGTGAGGAACCGGCAAGCTTCGTCGACCTCTACGAAAGGGCGATCGTGACCAACGGCCTGTCCAAGGCCATGGCGCTGCCCGGATTGCGCATCGGCTGGCTCACCGGACCGGCGGCCGAGATCACCGAAGCCTGGGCGCGCAAGGACTACACGTCGATCACGACCAGCGCCTTGAGCGAACATGTCGCCACGCTCGTTCTGGAAACTGGTCGCCGCGCGAGGATACTGCAACGCAGCCGCACGATACTGAGCGAAAATCTAAGCGTGCTGAACGCCTGGGCTGGCGAGAGAAACCAATTTTCCCTGGTTCCGCCACGCGCCGGCGGCATGGCTTTCGTGCACTACGACCTACCGATCGGCTCAACCCGGTTTGCCCACGCCTTGCGGGAGGAAAAGAGCGTCCTCGTCGCCCCGGGCGATGTGTATGGCCTTGACGGGTATCTGCGCATCGGAATCGGCGCAAAGCCCGAACATCTCCAAGCCGGTCTGGACCGGATTTCGGACTATGTGGCAGCGCAGTTATCGTGACGCACTGACCGTATCAGCCAGTGCACACAGTTTCTCGTAAAACGGCAGATGATGTTCCAGATAGGTACGAAGTTTCGGAGCGGCCTCACAAACCCTGGCGAACTGTTCGTCGATCTCTTTATCGCTCTCGCCCAAGGTAGGCCGGATACCCGAACTGCCGGTCACACCCTGATGCCATTGCGATACGTTTTTCCAGTCTTCGGGCATGCGTTCACCGTCCCACTCGAATGCCCGTTCGACGAACGCAAGCCCTAACCGCAGCCACAAAGCCGACATCGCCGATCTTGGGTCGCGTTGAATGGACTCCGCGCGCAGCACCACCGGCTCAATGCCTGCTTGCGACTGCAGCCAGTCTGCCAACCGCCACTGCGCCTCCAGCCCTGTCTCCTCGCAGCTGAAATCCGGATCAAGCTTGTGATAGGACATCAGCGACTTGCGCGGATCCCGCACCAAAAAGACATGCTCGAACCGGCCTGCAAACTCCGGCCTCTCGAACAGTTCGGGCACCACATAGTACGCCATGTCCTTGAAAAACACCGGCCCCGTTTCGGCTGCGCCGGTGAGAAGCGCCAACACGTCATCAAACGACGTCGGCTGGTTCGGATCGACATCGAAATGCGGGAACTCGCGCACGTCGCGATGAACGTAGTGGTAGTACATGAACGGCTCGTGGAAGCAGGTGAGATCGCCCCGCTCGCGCATGATCCGTTCTGTTGCCGTCGACATGGACCTTGGATGGCACCATAGGGCAATGATTGGATTGTCGTTCGCAGCCGTCATTCAACCAGCCCCGTTGATCAGCCGTGCGTTGTCCGGATCATAGGGCGGGCGCTCCAAAATCTGTGCCGCAAGCCGTTCTCCGGTAATCTCCACCTCAAGGGTCAGATCCCCGCTGCCGGCATCCAGATAGGCCAGCGCCAGTTTGGCGCCAGTCCGGTGGCCGAAACTGCCCGACGTGACCAGACCAACGCAGCGGCCGTTCGAAAGCACCAGATGGCCGTAAAATGGATCCGGACCATCATCTGCAAGCCGCAACAGCACCATCTCCTTGATATCGGCCCGATTCGAATGTTTGGCCAGGGCATCTCGCCCGGTGAACGTGCGTCCGTCCAGCTTGACGAAAGATGCCACGCCGGCTTCCAGCGGTGTCCGCTCGGTGGTGTAGTCGACGCCCCAGGCCCTGTACCCCTTTTCCAGCCGCATGGAATTCATTGCAAAGGCTCCAAAGTGCTTCAGACCGAATGCACCACCTTCTCTGATCAGCGCATCGTAGAGCAACGGCAGGTCAGCCATATCGCAGTGGAGTTCGTACCCGAACTCACCCACATAGGACACGCGAAGAGCCCGCGCCCGCACACCGGCAACGGTGAGGTCTGCCGAACTGAGCCAAGGCAATGCCCCGTTTGAAAGATCCGCATCGCATAAAATCTCTAGCAGCTCGCGGGACCGGGCCCCCATGAGCGACAACACGCCAATCCGGTCGCTCACACGTTCGATGGTAACGCCGGAAAATGCCTTGGCGTGGGCACGCAGGACGTCTCCGTCCTGCCGCTCGGCCGCCGCCGCACTCGTTAGATAGAACCCATCCTCGCCAGTGCGCGTGACCGTGAACTCCGACAGGACACCGCCCGAAGCTGTCAGCACATGTATCAGGCCAATCCGGCCAATGCTTCGAGGCGGGCGATTCGCCCCGAGGCTTTCCATGAACGGCACTGCATCCGGACCTGAAATCAGAAACTTCGAAAACACGCTCATGTCCGCCAGGCCGACACGATCGCGCACGGCAAGGCACTCCGCCCCCACCGCATCGAACCAGTTTGCCCGCCCAAAGCTCAGTGTGCTTCGACGATCCGCGCCCTCAGGCGCAAACCAGTTCGGACGCTCCCAGCCGTAAGCCACGCCGAACACCGCACCGGCTGCTCTCAACCGGTCATGGATTGCAGAGACACGTTTCGGCCGGCCGGCCTCGCGCTCCTCGTAAGGATAGTGAATGGCAAACTGGTTTCCGAAACACTCTATCGCCTTGGCAATTCGGAAGTCCCGGTCGGCATAGGCGCCGAACCGCCGAGAATCGACCGCCAGTGGGTCCATCGGCGGCTCGCCTCCTACCATCCATTCGGCAAGGAACTTGCCGGCACCGCCGCCTTCCATAACGCCCATGCTGGAACCGGTGAGCAGCCATCCGTTTTCACACCCAAAGGCAGGGCCGATCAGCGGGCCGGCATCCGGTGTAAAGGTAATCGGACCATTGACCACGGTCTTGATGCCGCCAGCGGCCAGTGCCGGCACACGGTTCATGGCCGCCTCGACAATGTCCTCGATCCGGTCGAGATCCGGCGGCAGCAGTTCCATGCCGAAGTCCGGCGGCACAGCATCTATCGACCAGGGCACGCCATCGCGCTCATATGGCCCAACGATCAGCCCGTCGCGCTCCTGACGGACATACCAGCTTTCTTCCGCATCCCGGATGATCGGCAATTCCCGGTCAAGCGCTGCCACCGCCTCAATCCGGTCCGTCACCAGATACTGGTGCAGTATCGGCACAACGGGAAGCTCCAGCCCCATCATTCGGCCAATTTCGTACGCCCAGGTTCCGGCCGCGTTGACCAGGTGTTCGCCAACGATGGACCCCTGATCGGTTTCCACCACCCACTCGCCACTGCGGTTCCGTTCAATACCCATGACCTTGGTATGCCGGTGGATCGCCGCACCGCCTGCCCGTGCGCCCGCCGCCATGGCATGGGTCGCCTGGCTCGGATCGACATGACCATCGAGCGGTTCGTGAATGGCCCCGAGAATGTCACTGGTGTCGGCCAGGGGATGAACCTTGGCAAGCTCGTCCGGGGTCAGGATATGAAAGTCGAACCCGGCGAACTTACCTAAACCCTGAACATGCCGGAATTCCTTCATCCGGTCCCCGGAACGCGTTACCCGCAACGCACCGGTCCGATGAAAACTCACCGGCGAACCGGTGTCCTCTTCCAGGACACCTGAATAGAGCCGCACCGAATGCGCCCGCATGTGCATGACCGTCAGGTTGTGCGCAAAATGTGTGCACAGGCCTGCCGCATGCCAGGTCGACCCGGCGGTCAGTTCGTTCTTTTCGACAAGCACGACATCATGCCGGCCGCACTTGGTCAGATGATAGGCGAGCGAGCATCCCATCGCCCCGCCACCTATGATGATCACACAGGCATGATCGTGCATATCCGCCTAATCTCCCCGCCAGATCACGATCGCATCCTTGCCCCGTCCGGATCATAGGGCGGACGCCGCAAAGGCCGGATGGGAAACCGCTCACCCGCAATCCCAACCTCGTAGACCGCACCGAGCGCATCGGCTCGGGTTTCGCCGTCTGCCAGATCGACATAGCCGAAACACAGGGATTTGCCGGTCCGGAAACCCTTAGCGCCGGATGTCGTGATGCCTTTGAGCGCGCCGTTGCAGTAGATCGGCTCATCGTGCAGCAGGAGCGGCCGGCCGTCGGTAACCTCAAACTGCACCAGGGTCCGCGCAATCCCGTGTCGGCGCTGCTGCCGTAGCGTCTCGATTCCAATAAAACCGCCCGGTTTGTCCCAAGCCACGGCAAAACCCAGTCCTGCTTCCAGCGGAGTCTCATCCGGACCGATGTCATGCCCCCAATGCCGGAAGCCCTTCTCCATCCGGCAGGCATCGAGGCAATACAAACCGGCATACCCGATCTCAAAGTCGTCCGAGCAGCCCATCAACGCATCGTGCACCAGCACAGCCCGGTCTTTCGGCATATAGAGCTCAAACCCCAGCTCGCCGGAAAAACTCATCCGTCCGGCCGTCACGGACATCGATGCGATTCTCACGGTCCTGGACGTTGCAAAGGCATCGGAAGAAAGGTCTTCGCAAGTCACGGATTCCAGGAGCGCCCGGCTGTCCGGCCCAGCCACGCCAAGCACCGCAAGGTCGTCCGTCACATCGGTGATTTCGACCCGCTCGCCCCCGGCAATATGACGGGTGAGCCACATCAGGTCCTTGCGCCGCGTGACGGCTCCACCAACCACCCTGAAATGCGTGTCTGAGAACTTCCAGACCGTGACATCGGCTTCGATGCCACCCCGGCTGTTCAGCATCTGCGTATAGATCAGACGATGCTCCGCTCCGGAAAAATCATTGCAGCAAACACGCTGCAGAAACCGCTCGGCATCGGCACCGGTGACATCAAACTTGCCGAACGGCGTGAGCTCGATCAGTCCGACACTCCGGCTGAGAAGCTGCGCCTCGCGGTCAGCCATCGCCCACCAGTGCTGGTCGCCATAGCTATAGCGCACCTCACGCTCGGTCTGCGTTTGGCCGAACCACAGGGGCCGCTCCCAACCGCCGGTGACACCAAACACCGCACCTGCTGCCTCATGTGCCTCATGAAACGGTGTAGTCCTGAGACCACGCCCCGTTTTCATCTGTTTATAAGGCCAGTGCATCTCAAGCTGATTGGCCACGGCTTCGCCGATGCGTTCTTCCAGGAATTTGTCCGAGTTCCATTTCGGATCGGCCCGGGCGATATCCGTTCCCCAAAGATCCATCGGCGCCTCACCGGCGATGATCCACTCCGCCAGCACCTTACCGACACCTGCCGACGACATGACTCCGATGGAGTTGAGACCGGCTGCCACATAGCAGTTCTTAAGGTCCGGCGCTTCTCCCATAAGCTGGGCCGTGTCCGGCACAAAACTCTCCGGACCGTTCATGAAGTGTTGGATGCCGGTCTCTTCCAGCACCGGTATCCGGTTGAGCGCGGCATGCATGAAAGGTTCGAACTGATCCCAGTCTTCCGGAAACATCGCAAAACTGCCCTCCGAACCGTCCGCAGGCGGATGCCAGGGTTTCGGATCCGGCTCGAAGCCCCCGAAGACAAGTCTGCCGGCGTCTTCCTTGATATAGATCCGCCCTTCAAGATCGCGGATCACCGGGCACGGTTGCGGCAATGCGGCGATCGGTTCCGTCACGACATACATGTGCTCGACCGCCTGCAGGGGAATTGTCACACCGGCCATGTCACCAAGCTGGCGCGACCATGCGCCGGCGCAGATCACAACCGTATCGCATCGAATCGATTGTCCGTCCGCCGTTTCGACTGATCGCACCGCGCCATCGCACTGCGAAATCCCTGTCACCCGGCAGTGCTCGCGGATCCGCACGCCCTGTGCCCTGGCCCCCTTGGCAAGCGCCATGCAGGTATCAACCGGATTGGTCATGCCATCGGCTTCCACCCACAGCGCGCCGGTCAGGTCATCGCATCGCATCAGCGGATATTTTTCGCGCGCCTCATCTGGCGCCAGCATGGCAACGTCAAGACCGCTCAATTCGCCCATTGCCGCAATGCGCCTGATTTCGGTGAGCCGGTCCTCATCACGCGCCAGCCACATCCCGCCGGTCTGGCGATAACCGGTCGCCTGACCGGTTTCCGCCTCAAGTGCGCTGAACAGCTCCGTTGCATAGACGGCAAGCTTGGTGAGGTTCATGTTAGCGCGTAGCGGGCCGACGATGCCGGCGGCGTGCCAGGACGTGCCGCTGGTCAGTTGATGGCGCTCCAGGAGCAACACATCCTGGGCACCCAGATGCCCCAGGTGATAGGCAACCGACAGCCCGATGACGCCGCCGCCGATCACCACTATACGCGCACTGTCACCTGCCTTGGCCATGGCGTGATCGAACCACCCTGTCTCTGAGTAATTACACTCCCGACCCTAGCGGCCCCGTACCGCCGGTTTCAATGCCACCATTGCGTATTGGGAAAACTTATCATCAAATGGGATGCGTAAATCGTGTTCCGGTATTGGGCAAATTGCTTCTCTACCGGCCGGTTTCGCTTTGCAACACCACGATCCGATCCAAAGTGCGCGGGGTGTCCAGACGCACGGGAAGACAACACATGACTTCTTCGACTAACGCCACCATCGAAACCGACTGGTCGAGCGAGGCCGTGGTTTCGCGCCGCGACAGGTTCTATTCCGCATCCCAGCGGGCATTTGTGCCCTACCAGACACCTCTGATCTTTTCGCGCGGCAAGGGTCAGTATCTCTGGGATGAAAAGAACAACCGCTATCTTGATCTGCTGGGAATGAACGTCTGCATTTCGGTCGGCCACGCCCATCCCATTGTGAACGAAGCCATCCGCGAGCAGCTAGAGGCATTGCCGCACTGCACCACCATGTTCTACCACCCCGTTCCGGCACATTTTGCCGAGGAGCTGGTTGCGACCATGCCGGTGGGAGAGGACTGGGTCGTGCACTTCACCAATTCCGGAGCGGAAGCCGCCGATCTCGCCTTGCTGATGGCGCGTAGCTACACCGGCAATATCGACTTCCTGGCACTCAGAAACGGCTATCACGGCGCCACATTCGGCGCACAGTCGATGACCGGCATTTCAGGGTTCCGGCACAACGTACCCTTAATGGGCGGCATTCACCATGTCGCGGAGCCCAATGCCTATCGTGGGGTGCATGGTGACAATGTGGACGCCTATCTGGAAGAGGTTGGCCGTACGATCACCAACGCCACATCTGGCGCGCTCGCCGGCATGATCATCGAACCGGTTCAGGGTTATGGTGGGATCGTCGAAATGCTGCCGGAATACATAAAGGGCGCAGCCGAACGCGTGCGGGCCGCCGGGGGCGTCATGGTCATTGACGAGGTGCAATCAGGCTTTGCCCGCACCGGCAGCCACTTTTGGGCATTCGAGAACCATAGTATGACGCCCGACATCGTCATCATGGCCAAGGGCATCGGCAACGGCATTCCGCTTGCGGCGGTCGTGGCCCGCCGGGAGATCGCAGAAGCCCTGGCAGACAAGTTCTACTTCAACACCTACGGTGCAAATCCGGTAGCCTGTGCTGCAGGCCGTGCGGTATTGCGGGTTATTGAACACGAAGGCCTGCAGGAAAACGCCCGCAAAATCGGCGCGCAGATGCTTTCAACGCTGCGGGATCTGCAGCAAAAGCACGAAATCATTGGTGACGTGCGCGGCCGCGGCCTGATGCTCGCCATTGAATTAGTTCAGGATCGGCATAAGAAGATCCCTGCCACCGCCGAAACCGCTCGGGTGTTCGAACTGTCGCGCGAAGAAGGCCTTGTCCTGTCAAAGTCCGGACCTTATCGAAGCGTACTGAGAATGGTTCCGCCGCTGTGCTTGAGCGAGGACGATGTCGGCTTCTTCGCCAACGCCATCGAGAATTGTTTCGCCCGGCTTTGAATGCGATCCGCCGCAAACACCATCGGGACTCGTAGAGCATTTTTTGTGAAACCTGAGTCACTAAAAATGCTCTATCTCTTTGATATTGAGCATGTTCTTATCCGAAAACCGCACACACTTTTCGGGAACAT
>JANQIR010000117.1 GCA_028282065.1 Aestuariivirgaceae bacterium | reverse complement strand
TTCGTTCCCTGTATGCCCGCTCGAGGTTGTTCAAGCTGATTATTGACGAAGCTGAGAAATCCCTGCATCAGGCCGATATGAACGTTGCCGCCGCCTATGCCAGGCTGGTTGGCGACAAGGCGGTTCGGGACCAGATTTTCAACCTGATCCGAACCGAATATGACAAAACGATCCGTTGTGTTCTGGCAGTTACTGGCGAACCGGAGTTGGCGACCAGATTTGCCGCATTTCGCCAACGGCTTGTCGAAGCCCAGCCGCATCTCGACCACTGTAATCTTTGGCAGGTTGAGCTATTGCGCCAATATCGCCAGACCGATTCGAGCAGCGAAGAACGCGCACAGGTGCGGGTGCCGCTTCTGTTGTCGATGAACTGCGTCGCAAGCGGTCTAGGCTGGACGGGCTGAAGCGCTCTAAACGCCTTCGCGCTGCATGAACTGTGCGATTGCCGTGGCCCTGTTTGGGACGTCCAGCTTTCCGTAGATGAGCTTCAGATGATACTTCACGGTGTTTTCCGAGATACCCAGCCGGGACGATATCTGCGTGTTGCTCCATCCTTTCGACAGGGCGCGTAACACATCGTATTCGCGACGCGAAAGCTGTTCGAACGGATCGTCGCGAAGGGCAGCCAAGTCAATATAGGGATAGCTTATACGGCCGGCATCAACGGCAGACAGAACGTTCAGCATGGTTTCCGGACTGTCGCTTTGGGAAAAGCACCCCCAGGCGCCCGCCTGCATGACGTCCCGGATGAATGCCGCTTTGAGGGATTGCAGGTGCACGACCACGCGGATCTGCCGGTTGATCTGGCGGATGCGAAGGATGGACTGGCCTATCTCGCCACGCGACATATTTCCGCTCAAAATCAGCACGGAAGGTTCACTGACCGGTAGCGCGCTCAGGGCATTGCAAATCGCGTCACCGGCCACGGCAAACTTAAAGCGCCGGCTGTCACGAAGAACAGTCTCGATGCTGGCCAGGAACCACGCGTTGCCACCAACGATCCCGACCTGCATCCGGTCGGGCGTCGGGCATTCGAAATGTCCTGCTGCCATGTCGTGTTGCTGCTCTGGCGGCGTAAAAACCATATGATAGGTCAATTGTCTGCTCCGGGCCGGCTGCGCCTTGCTGAACGACCACTTTCGATGCTGGATTGCCCTTCAACCTCAAGGTCACAGCAAGCCAGCCGGCGGAGTATGGCATGGCCCGTCCCACTCTGCGAGACAAATCAGGCCAACGTGTAAATTGAAAATGTTACAAATGATATTTTTGTAACAATGTAAATTTCGCGTTTTACTGGCCGACGCCGGCTCAACCCAATCGTGAAGCGCCCTAATCGGTTCGATCGTCCGGGGCAGCCAGCGCCCAGCCGAGGCATGCGCTCGTCAGCACAACCAGGCATCCAAGCCAAAGCAAACTGTTCCACAGATCGGAGTCTGTGTTTCTCAGTTCAGAAACGTCCATTTCCGCCACGGCTGCCCACGTTAGGTTTGCCCATCTGAAGGGACGATAGATCGACAGCACATCCTGGCCACGATAGTCGGTGGCGAGCAATATCCCCGAGGCTCCGTTCAGTGCCCGCTTTACCGGTTCGGTGCTCGCTTTCAATTCAAACGACTTGTTGTCTGTAAATCTCGCCTCGGTGAGGACCTGACCTTCGCCGTTAATCAGATAGGTCTTGCCTGTCTCACCCAGGTTACGGGTCGAACGCATGATCTCGTTGAACGGATCAAGCCGGAGCTGGATGAGCAGGGCGCCTACGATCTTTCCCTCGCTGCGGATTGAAATGCCCTCAAAAGCGGCAGGCTGGCCCTGACTGGGTGTATAGGGTGCGAAGTCCGACGCCACGATGCCGCCGGGGATTGTCTTCAAGACGGCGCGGTAGGTTGATCCGATTGCTTCCCGGGCATACTTGCCGGTTAGCAGATTGGTGCCGAGGTCATCTTCCTTAAAAGCTGAGTAGACAACATTGCCTTCAGAATCGACGAGGAACACGTCGTAGTAATCCCGTGTCTTCATAAGTTGCAGAAACCAGTTGTGGTAAAGACCGTGCAGTCGGCTGTAGTCCGACCCGTCGTTGGCTTTGATGAGGTTCTGCTTCTGCCCGGTGGAGTTTGGATTGTCCGTAATATAAAGCCGCTGGACCTCTCTCTTTGGATCATCGCCAAGCGAACGAAAGGCCTGGGCGAATTCCTGCACGGCTTCCTGAACGACCCTGGTTCCTGCGAACAGGGCGAGGTCTTCCTTCACTGCTGTTGTGTAGTTTTCAAGGCTTTGCTCGCGAGAGCTGAGAGCCAGTTCCAGCCTCTGCTGCAGCCCGGCTTCAATGATATCTCGTGCCTGTTTTAGTGACCAGTATGCGGCGATGCCGAACGCCGACGCGGCCAGGACGGCGCAAACCAATGCAACTCGTACCCGATTAGACAGTTTCACGTTGCGACCGCCTTGATGCTGAACAATGATGTGTGCATTACTTCTCCCCGACGTCGAAAACACCGTCCCAATCGCCGGGCGGCGGTGTCTTGGCATAGACTTGTGCTCGTTGCAGCAGCACGTCTGCCGCCTTGTCGGTCGGGAATGCCCGGGCATGCTGTTCAAGATGCGTGGCCGCCTCCTGCCAGTCCCTGTCTTGGAAGCGGTTGAGCGCTGTCTGCCAGCTCTTAAGGTAGGCTGACTGTTCTTCGCTGGCCGGGGCGTTCGCCATGAGTTCGAAAACCCTGACGGGTTTGGCCGCCCCCTTGGGCCTCACGATATCAACCTGTCTGAACAGAAACTTGTCACTGACCCGTCTCTGAACCGCATCGGAGACGAGAATTGTTGTGCCAAGATGCTTGTTGAGACCTTCCAGCCGCGCCGACAGGTTCACCGATGCGCCAAGCGCCGTGTAGTTCATGCGCTCCGCAGACCCGACATTGCCGACAACGGCTTCACCGACATGCAGGCCGAAGCGTGTCTCGAAGGGAGGTTTACCCTTTGCAACATAGTGGGCATTGAAGTCCTCGACCGCTTTGGCGGCAGCGAGAACGGCGGCACAGGCCTGTTCCACGTGATTGCGCTGTGCGACCGGGACGTTCCACATCGCCATGACCGCATCGCCGATATACTTGTCGATGGTTGCACCGCCCTCAATGAGAACCGTACTGACCCTCGCCAAGTAGTCCGAAACGTCCTGCATCAGCTCCATGGGCTCGCGATTTTCCGAGATTGATGTGAAGTTGGCTATATCGGTGAACAGGAAGGTCAGTTCGGTACGTTCTCCTCCGATGTCGGCTGTCATATCGCCGGAAACCAACCGCTTCACCAACTGAGCCGGTACGTAACGGGAGAAATCCCTGAGCGAGCGCTTCAGCGTTGCCACAGCTTCGGACAGGCGATGTACCTCAAGGATGCGCGAACGAATGGGTTCGCGTTCATTCAAGTCGAACGACCTCAGTTGATATGCCTCGTCCGTCAGAAGGCCAATGGGACGCGAGATGGCCTTGGCAATACCCCAAGCCAGAAGAAGACCCACAACGATGCCTGCGACCGCAATCGTGATGCTGATCTTGAGCCTGTGGTTGACCGTGGCGAACACTTCGTCTGCCGGTGACATTACGCTCAGCAGGGCAGTACGCCCCTGGCCGAGCGGAATGGGTGACAGCCAGGAAATCCACGAACTGTCCGCAGTGGTCAACTCGTGCACCCCCTCGCTGATCCCCGAAGCACGTAGCCTGCTCAGCGCGTTGAACGCCGGGTGCGCGGCGCTTGCAAGGGTCTGTTGGGCTACAATGGGACGATCTTCCTGCCGCCTGATCTTGAGCACATGCCTGATCTCGCCGGCCGACAGAATATGGCCGCCGCTGTCGAAGATAACAGCTACGGAGTTCTTGGTCAGACGCTTGACCTGCAGAACCTTGGAAAGCGTTTGCAGGGTCAGATCTCCACCGACGACTCCGCGGCCCCGTTTCGTCTTTTTCGCAATGGTGATCCCGATATCGTTGGTTTCAAAATAGATATAAGGAGCGGTCTGAATAGCTTGCTCGGAATGCTGAGCGGCATGGTACCAGGGACGCAACCGGGGATCATATCCGTTGTGATAGTTTGTCGCCGATGAGACGACCTCCAAATCGTTGTTCAAGAACACTACCGATTGCCTGAACGTCGATGTGTCGGGCCGCCGGATAATCCAGGACAGATAGGCTGCCTTCGAGCCGGGCGCGGCGACCGCCAGGTTAAACACCAGGATAAAGTCACCGCGCTCGTTGCCGTAATAGAGTGCATAGAGGCCATCGGTCTCTGACAGCCGGTTGGCAAAGCGCCGCACAGTGGATAGGGTCAAAAGATCGTCATCTGAAATCAGGTTGACGGCTGCGGCAGTGGCCTCCACCGCTGTCTCGATTGGTTCGCGCAGCGCCTGAAACTCGCCGCGCAGCGTCTCGCCGACCGACTGAAATGCACTCTTGGCTTCGGCAAGCGCCAGTTTGCGGCCCTGCAACTGATCGTAAAAGACAACACCGCCAACCACTACGAGCAGCAGAACGGAAATGATGGTGGCGATATTGACGTGCAGCGGAACCAGCGATCGCGCGCGCAACGTCAGGCTGTGACGCACTTTCAGATTTAGCATCTGCTTTCCCGAACGATCCCCTGCACGCTGGCTGCGATGGCCTGTTCAATATTTGAACCGGATGCCCAATCCGGCGCCTATGTCGTAGGGTCTGTCTTTGCCAATCCCCACCAGGCCATCTGCGTAAATCGCCAGGCCTTGGCTGATGTTGTAGCCAAGCTGCGCTTCGGCGGTGATCGGCCAGGCATCGTTCTCCCAGTCGTAGGGAAACTTGGCGTCGATCTTGGCCCAGTAACCCTGTCCAAAAGGCTGCAGTCCAATGATCCGGAATGCCGTCTGATTGACGTCAACCGAGCCGTTGTAGGACGTGAAGTGCTGGACAAGCGGAATGATGGCCAGACCTGTCTGAGCGTTGGCGAAAGCGAGCCCTGCAAACGGGCCTAGCTGATCCGCGTCCACGCCGATGCCCTTGGCGTGATTGCCGAGATAGTTGATCCAATCGAGCCCAACGGCAACCTTCATGCCCCAAACGTCGCTGACCTTGGCCTGATATACAAACAGAATGGGTTTGATGACGATCTTTTCGAAATCGCGCTCATTGGTGCCGGTCACATCCGTGAATCCGTAATGAAGCTCGTACTTTAGCTTCAATGTCGGCATCAACATGTAGGCCCCGTCGATAAACAGATCGTGAGCGTTGCTGCCGTCATCGGAGAAGTATTGCCACCTCAGATCGGTGTTATTCACCGCCGCAAGAGGGTTAGACGCATTCTCCTGGCTGAAGGCGCCAGCCGGGCACAGCACGAACATGAGCCCGGCCAGCAAGGCGCGGCAAATGGTGTGGATACACCCGGCTGGTAAGCGTGTCATGACGTCAGTTTCTCCGCGCCGTTCGCCGGGATGTGCGGCGTGAGACGCCGGCAACAGACGTCGGTGTCAATGGCCTGCCAGCGGCTGCATGCGCCGGCGTGAAAACCGTCAAGGAAACCAGGCCGAAAACAGGCGTGTCCTTGCTGCCGTGGCCGAAGAATGCAGCACCCATGACGAGCGCTGTGGCGATTGTCATGCCCTTTGTGGCTGTTTTGAATGTCATGTGCTCATGTCCCCTTACTTGTTGTCCGGCTTTACAATTCCGGTGTTGCCGATTGCGGAGATATCGACTTTCTTGGCTCCTTCACCGGGCTTGAATGAAAATGTTGCATCGCTCACATCCGGCGCATCGTTCCAGTTACGGATTCTCAGCTGATACTGAGGCGCGCCATCCATGTCCTTGGTGGTGATGACGTATTTGCACGGATAAGGCTTGCCGCCTGTGGCAACCCAAATCTGCCAGTCGACCTCATCTGTCCGAAACGCCAGATGCTCGCATTCCACACCGTCGATCATGGCGGTGCCGAGATAGAGTGCTTCCTTGACCGGTTCGGTGAGTTCCTTGTGCACACTTGCCAGAAACAGGTCGGCGCCGGGTAGGGCAACACCACGCTTCTCGCGGGCCGTGTTGACAAACGCATCGAAGCTCTCCGGTGCCGGCCGTTGCGCATAGACATTTTTGTGCTTGCCGTAGAGCGTGACCGTCTTGCCGTCTGACACTAACTCGACATCGGCAAAGCCGCCGGTTCGGGTCATGCGCCATGCATTGGGTCGATCCAGTGTCATCTGGCCGGATGCCGAGAATTGCAGCTTGATGCCGCTCTTCATCACAGCTTCGATATCCGAGCTGTAATCCATGCTGACCTTATCCAGACCGCTCACATAATCTGCCATGCTCTTAAGCACATCGCGCGCCGCCTGCTCCGGTGTGTCCGACTTGACCGGCGCGGCGGCCAGTAAGAGGCAAGAAACAGCGGCGAGCGCTGTTCGCACCTTCTTTTTCCGTATCGCAATTGTCATTCTGCTCTCCCGTCTGTTTCAATCTGCTGGTGGGCACGTCTTAAAATGTCGTCGGGTCGGCAACCGGTGAGGTCGCCTGTCCTGCAAATCAGCGCAACGCCTCGGGCAGGGCACCGCTCATCGCCGCAGCGGGTGGCTTGATACCCAGTAGCGCCGCCAATGTCGGTGCAACGTTCACCGGGTGGACCGGTCGTGCGACCTGTTTCGGGCTAATTCCCGGTCCGGCGAAAATGATCGGCACAAACGTGTCGTAGGTCCAGGGCGTACCATGCATGACGGCGATCGCGCCGCCTTCCTGCAGGAACCAGTAGGGCTGTTGTATCACGTAGATATCGCCCGATCTGTCCGGGTGGGTGTTGCGCCGGATCGGATCGATGAGCGGCGTGTCCTGAAGCTTGGGAAGCGCTGTGGTCGGTACCGCAGCGGCGATTCCAGGCAGTTTTCGGATGGCCGTGGCCATCACCGTTTCGACTTGCGCACGGTCGAGTCCGGCCGCTCGTATTGCTTTGCTGTTCAAATAGAGATACGGCCGGAAGAAGCTATGGACCAGGCCGCCTGTGCCGAACTTCTCAAGTCCCGCCTTGGCCGCTGCTTTCGCGACATCGTCGGGATCGAGCCTGCGCACATCCATACCACGCTCGGCCATGACCTCCGGTGCTTCGGGCATGCCGTGGTCGGCGGAAAACACGATCAGCGTATGTTTCAGACCGATGGATGTGTCGATGAAGGCGAAAAAGTCTGCAAGGGTGCGGTCGAGATCCCTGACAACCGCTTCGTTCTCCAGGCTGGACGGGCCAAAGAAGTGATTGACCGCATCCACACCGGAAAAGCTGACCGAGAGATAGTCGGGCACCTCATCCTGCCCGAGATCTTCGTGTTTGACGATCTGCTTGGCAAAGTCTGCAGATAGCCTGTCTCCTGCCGGGCTGACGAGAATGCGCGTATAGAACAGTTTGTCGTCGGACGTGCCGAACGGGTGTGGGAATGTCTTGCCGTATCCCCCAAGGTCGGTCTCGAAGGTACGATCATCCTGGTTCCGCAACATATAGGTGGAGCGATCGGCGGTCAGCTCCCACGACGTGCCCGCATGGCTGTCGGCATGGCGTTTCTCGTTCCAGGCGGCGGCCCACTCGGGATACGCCTTGTAATAATACGCGCTGGTTACATAGTCTCCGGTGCTCGTCGAAAACCAGAACGCCTTTCCGGCGTGACCGGCCATGGCGATGGCGCTGCGGTCCTTGCCCGACACGCCGAAGATTTTGCTGCGGCCGGCATAGTGCATGAACAATTCGTCCGCCAGCGTGGAGACCAGGATCTTCTTCGGTGAGCGGCCTTGCGTGCGGGACTTTTTCTGTGCGGGATCTACCTGTTCGCCTTCTTTCTTCTCATCACGCGTGGGCAGCAGCGGGCTGTCGGCATCCTCGATATTGTAGGCAATCTCTCCGGCATCGCGATCAAAGATCACGTTGCCGACCATGCCGTGCTGCGACGGGTGGGCACCGGTGGACAGCGTTGTGTGCCCGACGATGGTCTCGGTGTTTGCGTGCAGATAATGCGCATTGGTAAAGACGGCCCCGTTCTGCAGCAGGTAGTTGAACCCACTATTGCCAAAACTCCTGCGATAGCGATTCAGCAGATCTCCACGCAGGCCGTCGACCGTGATCTGCAGGACGAGCCGGATGTCGCGCTCCTGTGCGTGAGAGGCAGGTGCGAAACAGATGCAGGCCGGCACGGCCAGGCATGCAAGTGCGCCAAGCGCCAAACGACGGTGAAGGCGTCTGAAAAGACCGGAACGGCTGGAGACAGGCCTTCTCGATTCATGTTGCATTTTGCTCACTCTCCCGCCCCCAGGATCGCACCGTGACACTATCTTCTGGCCCCTGCAATCCGATATCGAAAACCGGCAAAACCTCGCCGGATGCAGTGCCGAACGCCCGGCTGAACCCGGAAGTGTTGATCGGCGGTGAGACGGACCGGCATGAGTTCGTGCGCCGGTCCGCCTGCATTTGCGTAAACGGTGTGCAGCTACTTCTTCGGCTGCCACGAGAAGAAGGTCTCAACCGCAAGCTTGCTTTCGGGGCGCAGGTTCTCGATGCCCTCGTATGGTCTGCCCTTGCCGAGAGGCAGGTGGGGATACTTGGCGATCATGATTTTGTGACGTTTGACCATGTCCTGGAAACTCGCGCCTGCCCAAAGTGCGTACCCAATTTCCGGCTTTTGTTCGCGCGGATCGCGTAGGATATTGAAAACCGGCGCGGCCGCACCGGGCACGCCTGGTGCCGGCATGTGCAGTTTGAATTCCTGCTTCACCACGGATCGCAAAACCGGTCCCTCGTAGATATACACATAGTCCCGGCGCGAATTGCCTTCACCGTCCAGCAGCAGCGCGGTCTGGTCGACGCCGTCGATGACGCGGTCACGTGGGATGTATTGCGTTGCCTGTCCAAGACGGGCAAAGGTGGTGAACAGATCCGACACATGGATGATGTCGCCGGCGGCACGGCCTGTTTCGATCACGCCCGGCCACCTAACGAAAGCATCGACGCGGACACCGCCTTCCAGGTGCTCTGCCTTTCCGCCACGGTAAATCAACTCAGTGAGCCCGCTGTTGCCGGCATACTGGCGGAAAATTCCATTGTCGGCCATGAACACGACAATCGTGTTGTCGGCGATGCCAAGCTTGTCAACCTCGGCAAACACTTCGCCCATCCACTCGTCCAGCAACTGCAGCTTCTCGGCATAGAATCCGCCATTGCGCGTCTTGTTTTGTTTCTGGTCGTGAACGAAGTTCAGCGGATAGAGCGGCCAGTACTGCAGGAAGAACGGCTTGTCTTCCGCCGCAAGCCGCCGCAACTCCTCAAGAACCTGGCGCTGGTAGCGCACGTTCATGGCATGGTAGTGAGCTTGTGTCCATTCCTCGCCCGGCTTGAGATCAACCTCGCGCGCTTTGCCACCCGCCTTGGCTTCCACACCGGTAACCAGCCCATAGGGCCGGAACAGTTTGTCCAGTCCGAACTCGGAAGACTGGTTTGACGTGTGCCAGCCCTGCATGTTGTTGGCATCATTGGCCTCTCGCGTCATCAGGCTCAGTTGCACCTGCTGGTGGATCGGGAAGTAGGCGACATCGAAGCCCTGGTTGTGTGGGAAGGACTGCTCGATATCACCCTGGTGCCATTTGCCGACATGCGAAGTGTTGTAACCTGCTTGCTTCAGCACCTCGGCAATCGTCACCTCCTGTGACGACAGGCCTTCGCCGACCAGAGCCACTTTCACCTCTTCCTGCCCCGCGCGCACCGGATGGCGTCCGGTCAGGAAAGCCGTGCGCGTCGGTGTACATGACGGTTCGGTGTACATCCGCATGAGGGACAGGCCCTCGCTGGCGAACTTGTTGATGTTGGTGGTGTCCAGTCCCGTGACGTAATTCATGGCCCGGTTACCCATCAGGCCAAAGCTCACATCGTCAATCAGGACGTATAAGATGTTTGGACGTTTGCCACCGTTCTTTTCCCGGATCTCCGCCAGCTTGGCGTCTATCTCCTTGTCCTTGGCAGCCCACTGCTCGCCGAGCTGGGCTTTGAGAAAATAGTACTCACCGTCGTGAACGATGTCGCCGTCTTGCGCCTGCGTCGGCCCGGTGACGGCAAGCATGGCGGCTGCCAGCGCGCCTTTCCAGAGCGCAGACAAATGGCTCACCTTCCTGTTGCTGAAAGTGTACATGATGCTTCCTTCCCACTGCCGCTGTTGGTGACGTCCGGGTGGAGACCAATCGGATGCCACCCGGACGTCATTTCTGCATTGCTCTAGTTGCCCCAGTCGAAGTCGCCCAGCACGGCCGGCGGTTTGTTCTGAAGGTACTGCTGTACCGAGAACGGCAGGCCTTTGAGGTTGTTCCTGACCATCTCGGCAATCGCCTTGGTTTCAGGCCGAGCATTCGACAGGCCGGTCAGGGGAATCCCCTTGGCATTCGGCTTGTCGGGATACTGGTTTTTCATCAACTCATGACGCGTTCGCATGGTGTTGAACTGCCCGAGCGTGTGAATGAGTGGAACCAGATGCGGGCTCTTTTCGGCAGGGTCCTGATAAAGGTCGTAGAACGATGCGCCGATGCCGGACTTCGCGCCTGGATCGGATGAGATCCAGTGCTGCTTGTAGCGCCCCTTCACGGTCGCTGCGAGCGTATGGCCCTGGTAGATATGGACGTAGTCGCGGCGGCTGAACGAGTCACCGTTCATGAGCAGCGATGTCTGGTCGATCCCGTCGATCACACGATCCGTCGGAATGTGCTGTGTTGCACCACCCAGACGGGCAAACGTCGTGTACAGGTCGGTCACGTGGACGATATCGCCGACAAGCTGACCGCTCTTGATCATGCCCGGCCACCAGGCGAAAGCCGGCACGCGAACACCGCCCTCGGTGAAGTCGCCCTTGCCGCCACGAAACATGACTTGCGTCATGCCCCATCCAGGAGGCGGATTGTGGACCATGGGGCCATTGTCGGCCATGGCGACGAATAGAGTGTTCTCCGCAATGCCCAGGGCTTTCAGTTCCTCCATGACCTTGCCGACGAAGGCGTCAAGCCGTTGGTAGGCCTCAGCAACCTTGCCGCCGTTCAGCGTCTGCTTCTTCACGTCAGGCTTCAGGAAGTTCAACCAGTTGGGCCAATACTGCACATAAAACGGCTTGCCGGCCTCGGCGTTCCTGCGCATGAAGGCGAGCATCCGCTTTTCGCTTTCGGCATCGACCTTGTCGTACCATTCGTTGTTCGGCAGGCCCCATTCCTTGCCCTGTTCGCCCTTCTTGCCATCGATGGTCTGCACCCAGCCCCTGGGAAGCAGGCCGGGGTTGTCGAGTTGATAGGGATCCTTGGGCTGGATCTCGGGGCTGAAGCCGAGCACTGCATTGGCGGCCGAGCCCTTCACATCGTAGAGCGAGGTGATCTGGTTCATCGGCGTGAACAAGGCTTCATCAAAACCCTGATTGTGAAGGTAGCTCTCCTCGATGTCGCCAAGATGGCCCTTGCCGTAATGCGCCGTGGCATAGCCCGCTTCAGACAGGACCTCTGCAATTGTGACTTCGTCACCGCGCAGGCCGGCATACTCGTGTGGCATGCCCACCAGGCCCATGCCGTGACGCACCGGATGCCTGCCCGTGAGGAAGGCCGCCCGGGTCGGCGTACAGGAGGGCTCCGAGTACATGCGGGTGAAGTTGATGCCCTCTGCTGCCATGCGATTGATGTTCGGGGTCTTGAAACCAAGGTTCATCTGGATGCCGGGAAATCCCACCATTCCGAACGGTTGGTCGTCCCAGAGAATGTAGACGATGTTGGGCGTGCGACCGTGTTTTTGTTTCAACTCGGCGAGTTTCTCGTCGAGTGTCTTGTCTTCGGCCGCCCAGCGTTCGCCATTTTGTGCTTTCAGGACGAAGAACTCAGCGTCGTGAACGATCGCTTTGTCCTGTGCCTGTACCGGGCCAGTGACGGCGAGCAAGGTGGCCGCCACGGCGCCTTGCAGGAATGCCGAAAGACCACGTGGTCTCGATTTGTCTTGCTTCAACACTTTTGCTTCCTCTGTTTGCTGTGCAAAATGATTGAACTTTAGGTTGTCCTGTCGCCGTGGCGCTGAACAATCACGTCGATCTCCTGTCGAAGCCCCCTGAGGCTGTTTTGCAGGTCCGCCAGCTCATTGCCGGACAAGCCGCTTTCCCCTGCTTCAGAGTTGGCGATCAAGGCGGCAATTTCTTCAAAATCCCGGCAGATTTCATCAAGAACATGGTCCACGGGGCGGAGCTCGCGGATGCACTCGATGCGATCTGCGAACGCTGATTGGAGATGCTGGTCCAACTCCGCCGGCTCCGTGTGGCTGCTGCACTTTCAAGGTGTTGCTGATCCGGTCAGTACGCACCTTCGGGTAATTTAAAGACGAGCAGTTACGACAAAGGTAGGCAAAACACCGTGTTTTACGGTAAAATCCAATGTGCGGGTTTGGGCGTTTAAAGCTGTCGGGGCGAGCAATTCTCGAAAGGGATGCCTGGTGACTGGTCAGAACAACGTCGCGAAGATTGACCCTGCGGAAGTACGTCGACATCTGTCTCAAATGCTCGAGCGGGAGCCGTTTTCCGGTTCGCCAAGACTGCAGTCTTTCCTGACCTACATCGTCGAAGAAAAGCTCGCCGGGCGGGAGGATCAGATCGTCGGCAAGGCGATTGCGGAGGAAGTCTATGGCCGCAAGATAGGTTCTGACTGGAAGGACGAACCCATCGTGCGCGTCGATGCCGGCCGCCTGCGTCGCAGCCTCAAGACCTATTATTCGGGGCAGGGCAAGGATGATCCTCTCCAGATCGAGATCCCGACCGGCGCTTACAAACCTCAGTTCGTTTTGAGTTCGCAGTCCACTGAGAGCGCTCAACAGTCCAACCCGGGCGGGTTGATGTGGGCTGGCATTGCAGCAATCGCCACAGTTGCCGTGATGGCGGTTGTCCTGACAAATCGGCAACTGGAAGAGACCGGGCCTGTGGTCGGCGAAGCGCCCGCCAAGGTCAGCTCAACGCAATCCTCTGGCCGGGCAGCCAGGATGGAACTTGAGCGCAGGGCAATGTTCGACAAGTCCCCCACCTCGCTGCAGGCCTATGATTTTGCTCACAAGGCGCGGGAGCTTATCTTCCCGCCGACCAATCCGGCCCGGCTCAAGACTGCGATGGAACTCTTCCAGCAGTCCATCAAGCTTGATCCCGACTACTTCGGAGGTCACGCAGGCGCTGCGCAGATACTGGCCTTCCATGCCTTTCTGGGGCCACCGGACAAGGTACCCCAACTACTCCAGCAGGCTCGTGATGCGGCGAAACGGGCGCAATCGTTGAACGCGACCAACGCCTGGGTTCACTCTGCGATGGCTTGGGTGGAGTTCGTCGGGCGTGACTTCAATCGGTCGCTGGAACTGGTGCAACGGTCGATTAAGCTCGACCCCGCTGACCATCACAACCGCAACTTTAACGGCATGATACTGATCTTCAATGGTGACTTCGCCGAGGCACGCGAATTTGTGGCCGCCAAGGTGCAGAACGGGGGCCTACCGCCCGGTAGCATCGAGCCCAACATACTTGCCGTCTCTTCCTTCTACCTGAAGGACTATGCCCAGACCGTGAAGACCATTCAGCAGGTCATGGATACCGGAGGATCTTCCAGTTCACTGACCGCATCCTACCTCTCAGCCGCATATCTCGAGCTGGGCGAGTCAGAAAGGGCCCGGACCGTGGCAAACGGCCTTTACAAGGCATGGCCGGACTTCAAGCCGGAGCCATTTTTCCGGCGGATATTCAGACATCGGCAACATGCGGACAAGGTCATCGACGGACTTCGCAGGGCCAGCGGCCGTTCCGTATCGGTGCAGACCGCCCCAAACACTCAGTGAGCGAACGCTCACAGATGCAGCCGATGGATCAGTTTGGGATGATGTAGTTCATCCACGCTGTCATGCGGATCATGACCTTGCGGATGATGTGCGTTGCCGTGACGGACGTCGTGTAGATCGCAGCGTCACCGGCTGCGCCGGCCTGAAGCCGGGTTGCCCATTCCTCATCATCCATTTCAAGGCGTACGAAGAACGGTCCCGGCACTGTCGGAAAGGCTTGAGCCGCCGAGCCAGACGTCTGGATCTGGCCCTCCGCCGTCGCTTCGATGAGTGCGACGACCGTTGCCGTCAAAGTCTGGCCGGGAAAGGCCTTGAACGTGACTTCAGCCTTCTGGCCACGCTCAATGTATCGCGCATAGATCTGCGGAAACTGAACACCCACGATGGTTTCCGACGTATCAATGAATGCCATAACCGGGCTGAGCGGAAGGGCGGCGACCCGAGCGCCAGGACGCAGCGCAACGAAAGTGACAAATCCGTCGGTTGGGGCCGTCACGGTCGTCTGCTCGAGGTCATAGGTTGCCTTATCGACCTCGGCCCGCAGTCGCGCGACCGTCGTATTGACGCCGTCGATTTCAGAACTTGCCGCCAATTCCGATTGCTTTAGGCCGGCGATAGACCGGTTGAGTGCGGCCTCATCCGAAAGGAATGTCTGTTGGCGCGTTTCAATTTCCTGGGCCGAGAACGGATTTGTGCCGCCTTGTTCATTGGCCTTCGCGGCCCGTTCGTAGCGCTGCCGTGAGCGGTTGCGCGCCGCCGTGGCCTGGTCGACACTTGCCTTTGCCGCCTGCACATTGGCCTGCAGTTGCAGCACGTTCTGTTCGGCTTCCGCTAGCGCTGCCTTCTTGGCATCAAGGGCATATTGGAACGACCTTGGATCGATCTTGAATAGCACGTCGCCCTGTTTGAGTGGTTCGTTGGGCTCTACCGGCACCTCGATAACCTCACCAGCCACGTTGGGAACGATTGCCACTGACTGACGTATCACCAGTGCGGCACCGCCCGGTGCGCCCCACTGCATCGGAATAAACAGGAAGATGAACAGCAAGATCATGATCGTCGCGGGTGACGACTTGGTCCAGATGTTCCAGGGCAGCACCTTGACCTTGACGAGAAGGAAGACGATCCCCGACAGACAAAGAGTGAGAAAGATGATCATTTCTCGTTACCGGTTCCCGGGTTCGTGAATGCCCAGATAAAGGCAATCGGCCAGATGAGTCCGAGGCTGAGCACGCCAAGCCAGCCGGCCACACGGATGGCATCGGTTTGGGGATGCCCGCGTTTTTCAGCAATGTCCCCCGGCCAGCGGCCCAGAAACACGAACGCTGCAATCGCGCACAAGAACAGGACAAGCAGGATGATCAAGGCAAAGATATCGAGGCCTGTCATCGCCTGATACTCCAAGAGCACAGCAATCGCACCTGAGCCCAGCCAACGTCGACCGGTGCAGCGATCCGCATGAAGCCAAAGTCAAGCCGAATCAGTTCAGCTTAACCGTGAAACCCATAATCGGGCCGTATTGCACCGCATCCCAAACAAACGTGCCGCTCTGGTAGTCGGCTCCAGTTGCGCGGATGCCGGCCCAAAGGTCCAGCCAATTGTTCCACTGGTAACCGACATTACCCCACACGTCCCACATGAAGTCGGAGTTGGCGCCAAACCCACCGATCAGTGCCCAGCCTGAGGCATAGACGTTCTCGGTGAGTTGCATACGTCCCTTGCCGCCGATTACGGGATCGACCCAGGTATCACCATCGGACGCAGTCCCTGCGACGATATTCAGGTTCACGCCAACATCGACATTGACATCCCAGATCCTGACACCGGCCATGGCATCCAGAAAGGCCTGCTCGGTTTCGAACAGACGGTAGGTGCCGGCCAGAGTGGCGATGAGCTGGCTGAAGCCCAGATCGATATTGCCGTTGATGAAGCGGCCGTCAATGTCCTGCGTCGACGACACATCGAGATAGACGACATCGTAAAAGAACCCGAACTTGCCGTACCGGACTTCACCGGCGCCGAAATACAAACCGTCAAGCGCATCCAGAAAATCACCAAGGTTTTTCAGGATATCGATCGGCGTGTAGTCAACGTCGGCCACAGTGCCGAATACACCGACACGGCCGTCCATGCCCGGCAACCACAAGTAGAAAGGCGCAATGGAGAACGATAGGCCGTTTTCCATTGTCCCCTGATAGGTTTGCCCTGGCAAATCGGCAGCCTGAGCTGGTGGTGAGGCCTGCGGCAGCAACAGCAACGCTGCCAGGGCCAACGATAGAATGAGTTTCCGCAAAACCATCTGATGCTTCCCCTCGCGCAGATATCCCTCTATTCAGACGCAGGTTTGCTCTTAAGTCCGGATCCGAATTCCACTTTCTTGGTGCCTTCGGGAACCGCAGCTGAGAACATGGCGTCTATAGGTTCGCCACCGATGCTCCAGGAGTTGAACTGGGCAAAGAACTGCGGCTCGTCATCCAGAGTGACGAAATTGATCGCGAACCGGCAGGGTAGGGGCGTACTGTCTGCCCGAATCCAAATCTGCCAGTCGGCACCGGTGCTTTCGAAGGACAGATGATGGCAATCGACGCCGTTTACGGTGCGAAGGCCGATATATTCTGAAGACATGATAGTGTCTTTCAGACCGCCGGCGATATCGTTGTAAAGCATATCGGCGATCGGCATGACCACGCCATGCTTCTCCGACACGTGGTCCATCACCTGATCGGTCGTGCCCTTGAACTCCAAGGTGCTGACCTCATTGGCATGGCGGCTCCAAACCGTGAGCTTTGCCCCGTCGAACCACATCGTATGCGCCTGACCGTCATCGGAAACAGCCTCGGCCACGAAATGGTTCGGCCTTTTCATCTGAACATCGACCTTGCGGCCGACCTTGATCTTGATGCCCGACTTGCGGACATGGTCGAAAAACGTGTTTGCCGACAAGGACAGTGTCTTCGCGTTCTTCATGTAGTCCGACATGGACTGCAAAATGGCGAGCGCCTTTTCGTCCTTGGGAGGGTCTTCTGCCGCCGTAGCCACCATGCCGGAGACGGACAGGAATGCGGCGGCCGCACAACCGGTAAAAAGTTTTTTGAATGCACTTTTGCCTGACAGCTTCATGGTCAGTTCCTTTCAGCCAGAATAACGATACTGCGCGCTAGCGCCGGCGGGAGACGCGGCGCGATGTGCGCCGGGATACGCGGCGTGACTGGCGGCGCACCGATCCTGCGTAGCCATAAGGGGCCGCTGCACCGTAATACGCACCACCGGAGTGACAGCAGTAGCTATCGTAAGGCGGTAACGGGTGGGCATGGCAGCAGTGGACCAGCAGGGCCTCAAGCGGGCTCGCACCGGTCTTTTCGTTAACAGCAAGGGTGCCTGCCTGTGCAGTGCCTGAAGCCAGGCCCGCAAGGCTCAACGTGGCCCCGAATATCATTGCATTGAGGACTTTAATTCGCATTCCAGTCTCCCGTCTCATCGTAGCCACTCGCACATGGCCGCGTCCTGAATTGGTTGGTACCGGTTTCTCTTGCCGGCCGGTTAACGTGTCCTTCCATCAAGCCGGCTTCGTTCCTTTCAGGGAACTTTGATGCCGGAGGTTGTTGCAACTTTAGCGTTGTCCAATCAAGTCAAGCCTATGCCGTTTTCTGTACATTGGCAACCAAACCCGCAGGCCGAAAAGATATTGCCCTGCTAACGCGTTATCTTTGCAACACATTGCTCAACATGAGCGCCTGTAACTATCAAGAAACGGCAAAATTGGGCAATTCGGACGGCGCAACGTGCGATCGGGCACCGTAAGCACAGGCCTTCGCCGCGGCGCATTGCATCACATGATGAGTCCCTTGATGACTTCGAAGATTTCCGCTGGCGTGTAGACAGTCAGGATGAGCGGCACCATTGGGCCGAGTGTCGATCCGATAATCGCCAGCGCCGTCACAAGATCGATAGGCGCTGCGCGAATGCGTTTGATGGTCGCGTAGGTCACGGTCATGTTGGACATGGTATCGACTTCACCGGTGCCTAGCAGCACCTCCGCCTGCTCGTCGTTCTTGCTGTACCACCGTTGCTCGAAACCGCGCGCGACGGAACTACCCAGCGCGCTGTGCAAGCGCACATGGTTCACCCTCAACCTGACAAGTTGCGGTGAAAACACCAGCAGCGGCGCGAGAAATACAACCAGAAAAAATGCCACCAGCGTGGCGATCTCCGGTACGAAGGATGCCAGCAGCTTGTCCTCGTAGAGCACCTCCTTGGCGACAATGCTTGAGTAGATCGTCGAGACCGCTACGATGAACGGTGCAAATGAGGCCTGTGAAATGCCAACAAAGCCTATGCCCCCCGATCTGTCCGGGTGCACGCCGCTGAGCTTGAGTTGGATACGCGATGTTTTCCAAAGAAACCTGAACCAGATGAGATATCTCCACATCCAGTTCAGCATGATGAACTGATAGAGCGGGATGCCGAAGTAGTAGAACCAGATACCGGCAAAGCTTAGCTCCTTCGACGTCCCTTCTGTCACGTAACGCCAACTGCTGGTGTTGAGGGCCGGCTCGACGCGAATTTCCAAAACGGCCAGCATCGCCACCAGCATGGCAAAGAACACTTCCATCCAGCGTGAGCGCGCAAGCATCGCAAGCCGCGTTGCCATGTCGGTGAAGTTCTGCCGTTCGTCCTCAGGGATCAGATCGGAGACGTGGAACTGACGGATCGTCCTGATGAGTTGTGGTTCCGTGACGAGGTCGGCCATCATGAACAGCGGTATCGCCACCAGGAACCGAATGTGGACTGACCAGTCGTTTGCAAAGGGGATCTGGACCTTGTCTCCTGCAGCCACGCCCTGAAAGGTCGAGAATATCAGTAAGGGCAACCATGCGATGACAAATATGAACGTGTATCGCCGGGCGAATTTAGGCCTGCGTTCGGTATCGACCCCGGCGCGTTGCAGGAGCGCCTTGACCGCTCCGAGGCCGAAGAATCGCAAATCCGCATCGCCATGTTCGCGAAGCGGTGAAGGGCCGTTGGAACCGGTTTGTTTCGTCTTGTCCCCGTCAGCCCCCATGTTTCTTTCGCCAGAATGCGCTGTACAGCGTCAAGATCAGATTGGGTGGTACCATTAAAGCCATAAATGCCAGGACCGCCATGTGCAACGACGGATCGGAGCAGCAGGCATCGACAATGACATAGACCAGACCAACGTTTCGCAGGTTGGTCACGACGGCCAGGACTTGACGGTGCCCGCGTTCCGGCCCGCCCAGGAGCCATCCGACAGCCATCGTGATCAGTACAAAGGCAAGATAGCCGACAAGAGTGCCAGTACCCAGCTCACCGAGCGCATCCTGGCGTAGCGCCATGCTGGTCAGAACCGAAGCGATAAAGCTCAGTGTCGAAATCAGCATGGCTGGTTTATAGAGTTTCTCTGCAAGATCCGGCGTGTACACCCGCACCAGCATGCCGACGATCAGCGGCCATACAACGAGCAGTCCGGCGCGCAACGCAACCTCTCCATAAGGCACGGCAACTCTGCCGCCTGCGTCCAGGATGAAATGCGCTGCAAACGGAGCTAGAACCAGCGCTGCAAGCGACATCACGAACAGCAAGCCAGCAGCCGATGCGAGATACCCCGGCGACTTGGTGGAGAATTGCACTGCGTTGATGCCACCAGGCGCAAAGCCCAGAATGAGCAGCACTTTCGCTGCGGCATCCGGCATGGGAACCAGCGTGACAATGATGAACGCGATTATGGGCGCGACGACAATATTGGCGAGCAAGGCCTTTGCCGTCTTGCTGCGATCCTGGATCGCAGCAATGATCTCGGTCGTGGTGACGGCAAGCCCGACGCAGAACATTGCCAGGACGATGAAAACGGCAATCAGGATCTGAACTGTCAGCTCGAATGGCATTGAACCGTTGCTCCGTCGCTAAAGCCTAGAAAGGGCCTACTCTGAAGATGATATTTGCCAGCGCCAGCATTCCGATCGCCAGCATACAGATGCTGGAAACCAGCGCGATCGAAACCTGAAACCTATGACCGGATTCACGGGACAGGCGCCTTAGGAACACGATCTGCTGCACGACGGCCATGAAGAGCATGGCAGCACCCAGCGACAGGAGCGCAAGTCCGAGATTGCGCGCCCCCTGGCTGGGTAAGTCTTCAAATCCGGGTGTCTCCTTAAGATATTGAAAAAACTTGTAAATCGTAAACCCAAAGCCAATGAGCGACACGGCCGTGCGCATATAGGCCATCGTGGTGCGATCAGACGCCAGCCGCGAGCGCTCGAAGGCAAGGTCGGTTCGCTCCGTTGCCATTGACGTCCGGTTGCCGGCCATACTGGTCCGGTCTTCGGCAAGCTCGTTGCTGCCGCGGTGCGCTCCGGATTGATCGTCAGCCATCACTCTTGCCTCTCCATTGAGCCAACGGCCACGGTATAAAGTCAGGCGTTGGCGGGTTCAGCCTGCTTTGCCAGGCAATCGTCGAACAGGTCCTGCAGGTGCGCCTCGTCCAGGGTTGTCTTGTGGGTGATTGTGACGATCCGGTTCTGTGGTGTCTGGGCTCCCCAGGCCCGGTCTTTGACCAGGTCGACGCGCCGCCCGACCACCTGTAGCACGTAGCGCGAGCCCGGATCGTCGGCCAGGTACACAAGGCCCTTACAGCGATAGATGTTGGCCGGAAGCTTTCGCTTGATCATTCGATCCAGCAGCTTACGGGTGAACGGCTGACCGGAAACGTAGCTCCACGTCTTAAACAATGAGCCATGGTCATGTGCATGTCCGTCGTGTGAATGATCGTGTGCTCCGCCTTGCATTGCACCGGTGTGGTCGAAGCGGCCGACGGACAGCAGGATGTCCAGCGGCACCTGGCAATTGACGGCAGGCACCAGGCGGACACGGGAGAAGTGCCCGTCGATCCACCGCTTGACCTTCGCGGCCCCTTCGGCACCGGCCAGATCGACCTTGTTGAGGATGACAAGATCGGAAAAGCCGATCTGCTGCAGCTTGAGCTTCGCCAGGTCGGGGTCGTTGTATGTGAAGACCTGGTCGGCATCCACGACGCAGGTGACGCTGTCCAGCCGGATCATGTCGCGGTAGCTGGAGTCCACGAAGGTCATGTATATGCCCGAAGGGTCGGCCACGCCGCTCGCCTCCAGGATGATATACTCGACCGGCTCGTCCCGGTCGATCAACTCGGCCACCGACTCAATGAGATCGTCGCGGATCTGGCAGCAAACGCAGCCATTCGCCAGGCTGATCATTCCGTCTTCAACATCGACGACAAGTTCCGCATCGACATTGATTGAGCCGAAATCGTTGACCAGGATCCCGACTTTGAGACCGTGATCGCCGTTTAGGATGTGGTTGAGCAGAGTTGTTTTCCCGGCGCCGAGGAAGCCGGTCAAAATGGTCAGTGGAACCGGGGCTTTGGTTTGCAGTGACATGGGTGATTTTCTCACCTCCTGAATCTACATGCGCAGACGCCGCGCCAACCATCTTGGCGCGGCGGGTTTTTAGTGGCAAACCGGATCAGTCCGTGTGGTCGCGTGCCGCGATCAGCGCCTGAACGTCGACCTTGAACGTGTCCTGGTCATAGTGCTGGGTCAATGAGCGCTCGACGTCACTGGGATAGTAAATGCCGGGGTTGAGCTCGCGGTCCCGCAGATAGGCATCCTGCTGTTCTTCACGCGGCAATCGCGGCTTCGGGATCGGAATATGGTCCGGCATCTTGTCGGCAGGGAACAGATCCCTTGGATCCGGCATCTGCATGGCCGCGTTTTCAGGCCTGAGCGCCATCCGTTCCCAAATGCGATCCTTGGTGACGTTGACCACCTTGATGTCCGGGCCGCCATACAGGAACAATCCGTCCCAATGCGCTCGGATCTCCTGGATCGCCTCGCCCTCGCTCTCCTCGGTGTAGTGGCAGATCATGCCGACGCGCGGCTGGATTTGGCTCATCAGATATCCGGCCGCGTAGTAGGGCGTGTGGTAGGTGTCGAGCGTGAACTGCAGGACTTCCCTCGGCGTTCCATACTTATAATTCAGCAACTGCGGGACATCGGCCTGTCCCTCGGTCACGAAGACATCGGCCCCCTTGGCGAACTTTATGGTCGACTCATCCGGTCGGCCGTCACCGGTCCATACGAAGGACAAACCGGCTGCTTCCCAGTCGACGCGGTAAGCGGAGGCACCGTTCTTGACGTGGCTGCGGCCCCAGTGGCGGACCGTCAGTCCATCTTCCTGCAGGCAGATGCCATTGTCATCCTTGTAGTCGAACTCAATGACTTCTGTGTTGTAGCCTTCGCCGATCGGGCAATGATCGAAGTTCTCAAGATGCCAGGTCATCATCTCATGCATCTTGTCGACCATGAATTGCGTACCGGTTTCGGGGCGGTCGCCGCTGGGCCCGATGATGCGCAGACCGTTTTGCCAGCCGCCGGACCATGCCCGGAAGGGCATGAAGTAGGGCAGGTCTGCATAGTGATCGACATGCAGGTGCGAGATGAAAATGTCTCGGACCATCGGGGGTAGGATGCCCAACTGCAGGATGTTCTTCACGCAGCCATTGCCGAAATCGAAGAACAAACGGCGGGGGAACGGTGTTCCGTTGCCCAGTTCCAGAACGATGGCCGTCCCCGACTGTTTCAGCGTCGGCGGCCACGGCGTGCTGCCGACGAAACAAATGCGCATTTCCCCCTCGGCCAGTCTTTCATTCGGCGGGAAGAAGTTGTTGCTTGTGCAAGATGGCGTGGGCCGGAAGTAGTCGGGCAGGGTGATGCCGCCGCCTGGGCGGACACCATATGGGTTTCGCACTTCATTCATTCGCTTCGTCCTCCTGTGCAGCACTTATGCGCGGATGCTATCTCCGCATACGTTACGTCCTTGAGTCCAGATTTCCGCAAAAACTGGCACCAGTCAGGCGTCTTTGGGCTTTATTGCCGGCGGTTGACAGACGTCCGGTGTTCGCTGAAGTTGATGCTAGCAAAGCTTGGGGGCATGCGTGATCGAAAAACCGCAAGGAACGATCAATGGCGTGGGACATCGAACCAGTCTTTGACACCGTGGTGGATGCCAGCTTTCCCGATGTGGACTCCATGTGTGATGCGGTCAGATCCTGGAATCTCGATTTCCGTCCGCTGGTTGCAAATGAAGCGATGGGCGCGGCCGGCAGGCTCCGGCAGGCGCGGAGCGGACCGCTTGAACTCGGCTATGCGCGGATCAGGGCGGCCCTTGAGCAATTCGGCGCGCCGCCACCGGGCGCATACACGTTCGTGATACCGGGAAAGGCGTTCAAACGGCTTTGGTGGCGCGGCCACGAAACCGGTCCGGCTACGATACTGGTCTTTCCGATCGGCAGTGAACTTTATAGCCTGTCGGGTCCGGACTTTGAGATCAGTACCGTGACGATCTCCGAGGCGTTGGTCGACGAAATCTGTGAGGATCTCGGGCTGGTTGTGCCAGTGTCCCGCTTCAAGACGGAGGTGTTCGACGTTGAGCCGGCCGTTCTTGGCGAACTTCGGCTGCATCTGTCAGTTCTGAGTCAGGATGTGCCGTCGGATTTCCCGCTGGACAGCCAGTGGGTTGCCGAACTGCTGGTCAGCACCTGGCTGGGCCAGCCAAATCCGCGCAGGTTGCAGACGTCCGCAAACCAGCGGCGTGATCTGGCCATGAGGAAGTGCCTGTCGATCATCGAGAAATCGGATTTCCTGGAGTTAACGCCAACCACCCTTTGCGAGAGTGCCGGGGTTAGCGAGCGCACTTTACAATATGCTTTCCGCGACCGGTTCGGCATTACGCCTGCGGCGTTTTTAAAGGCCCGCCGTCTCGCCGCCGTCCGTCGTGCACTCCTTAATCCGCTGGTGAAAGATCCTGCCGTCGGCGACATTGCCGGCGACTTCGGATTCTGGCATGTCGGCCAGTTTGCGGCAGATTACCGGCGTGTCTTCGGAGAGTTGCCATCGGCAACGGTTATGAGACGCGACAGTTAGAGTGCTTTGTATCTTCCCATTCCTGCCGCTGTGCCGTCGGCAAATGAAATGTGATGCGTTTCGATGCAGACATGGCGCTTTGAACTGGGATAGGCTCCACCATCCGCAGAGCGTAGAGCGAGTCCTGCAAGTGCATCCTTTCTTCACAGCCGTACTGTTTCTAGTTGTAGCTGCCGGCTTAGCCATTCCCTGGCCATTGCAAGGTCCAGCCGCTGCGGCGGGCAAAGCGCCGGCGTTCGTATCATCGGCCACATGTGGTCAGTGTCACGAAGGCGAGGCAAAAGCCTGGTCGACCTCCCACCATGCCTGGGCACTCAAGCATGCCGATACGGACTCCATGCTGGGAGACTTCGATGACGCCTCTTTCACCCACAATGGCGTGACATCGAAGTTCTTCAAACGCGATGGTAAGTTCTTCGTGGAAACCGATGGCCCGGATGGAAAATTGACGGAGTATCAGGTGCTCTATGCGGTGGGCGTCGAACCGCTGCAACAGTATCTCGTCGAACTCCCGGGTGGCAGGTTGCAGGCGCTGGATACCGCCTGGGACACCTCGCAGAAACGCTGGTTTCATCTGTATCCCACCCAGGATTTGAAAGGTGGTGACGGCCTTCATTGGACCGGCCCCTACAAGAACTGGAACGCGCGGTGTGCCGAGTGTCACCAGACCAATTTCGTGAAGGGTTATGATGCGTCGAAGAAAACCTATCAGAGCAAGTGGAGCGAACTGACCGTCACCTGTCAGGCCTGTCATGGACCTGGCGAGGCGCATGTGAAATGGGCGGAGAACCCTGAAACCTATAAGGCGGACCTTTGGCCGGGCACCAATGACAAGGGCCTGACGGTTGCCTTCACGGCTGAAAAGGCGCAGACCGAAATCCAGCTTTGCGCAGCCTGCCATTCAAGGCGCAGCGCGCTCGGGGCCGACAGTCCGCCGCCGGGTGCACCGTTCCACGACCATTACCGACTGGCACTGCTGCGCAACGGACTTTACTTCGCAGATGGCCAGATCAATGAGGAAGTCTATGTCTATGGCTCCTTCCTGCAGAGCAAGATGCATCAAAAGGGTGTACGTTGCTCGAATTGCCACGAGGTACATTCGGCCACGTTGCGTGCTGAGGGAAATGCCGTTTGTACCCAATGCCATAGCCCGGCAGGCAATCCGGATTTTCCGAGCCTGACCAAGGCCGAGTACGATGCCCCCTCGCACCACCACCACAAGGAGGGCACCGAGGCAGCACTGTGCGTGAGCTGTCACATGCCGTCCAGGACCTACATGCAGGTCGACCCGCGCCGCGATCACAGTTTCCGTGTGCCGCGGCCGGACCTGTCGGTGAAACTCAAGACACCCAATGCCTGTACGGCATGCCATGACGACAAAAGCGCCCAATGGGCTGCGGCGGCGCAAAAATCCTGGTATCCGGCAGGTCGTATTGGAAAACCTCACCATGCGGAAGTCATCCACGCCGCATGGCGTGGAGCTTCGCCGCAGATTGCCATGCGGCTTGCGGAACTTGCACGCGACAAGGCAAAGCCGGCGATTGTGCGGGCCACCGCCCTGGACCTGTTGCGTAGCGCCATCTCACCGCAGGCGCTCAAGAGCATCGTGCCGCTCTTTAAGGATGACTCAAGCCTGGTTCGTGCCGCAGCGCTGCGTGTTCTGGAGCAGACGCCTGCCAGCATTCGCGCGTCTGTCGGCTCATCGCTGCTGAAGGATCCTGCCCGTACGGTGCGCCTGGAAGCAACGCGCCTGTTCCTGGGGATCCCGCAGTCGCGGCTGGCGCCGCCCGACCAGCTTGCCGTCAGTGCGGCCATGAAGGACTACCTGAAGTCGCTGGATGCCAATGCCGACTTCCCGGAAATTCAAATGCAGATCGCCGGCCAGGCGATGGTATCGAGAAGGTTCGATATTGCGGAAAAAGCGTTTGAGGATGCGGTTGCCATGGACCCCCAACTCGCGCAGGCCTGGCTGACGCTGGCAAGGCTACAGCTTGCCCGGGGTAAGGACCCGCTGGCACGCAAGACACTGGAAGCGGCCAAAGAGAAACTGCCGGGCAATGGCGAGGTATTCCTGCAACTCGGTGCATTGCGTAGCCGGCAGAACGACCACAAGGCGGCGATCGCGGCATTGATGCGAAGCATCGAACTGTCAGGTAAGACAACGGCAGCCATGGAGCTGCTGATCAACAGCTACATGGCCACGGGAGATATTGTCAAAGCGCGCGATACCGCGAAGGACCTCATGGCAACGCATCCCGGTCACCGGCCCTCAACGGTAATACTGCAGCTGCTGCGCGAGTAACGTCCACGTCCCTGGCAGTACGTCGGGGACGTGCCTTGATACGGACGTTAGGCAGGTTTCCCGTCCGCTCCGCCGCGTTCGCTATGGTTTGTATATAAGGCGCTGATTGTGTTCAAAGAGTTTTGGCTGGGGGACTAGGATTCGAACCTAGATTGACGGAGTCAGAGTCCGCTGTCCTACCGTTAGACGATCCCCCAATAATTTCAAACACTTAACGGCGTTTGATACAATGGGCTCATATCATGCTGATACAATCAGCGCCTTTCTATCTGCGAAATGGCGGCTTTGGCAAGTGCGATCTGGTCGAAACCCGAATTTCCCGTGACCTGTTGCGCCGGCCCGATTCCAAAACAAAATCAGGCTTGATAGAGTTTCGATAGCGGTGGCGCGACGCTGTCCCTTTTGAGCTTCAATGTTTGCCGGCGCACGCTTTGCGCCAGACCTGGCGGAGGCCGATGCAGCAGTTGGTGGAAGAAATCCGGGCCGCCTTCGAAGGCGCCGAACCGCCCGCGGATGACAGGATCCTGCACCCCGATTGCCGAGATGATGTTGACATTCTGGAGTTTTACGGCGGTGTGCGCTGGCAGGATATGACGGACGAAAATGTCATCTACAGCTACGCTGCGCCGACGGCGTTCAGCGCTGAGGCGTTTCGGTACTATCTTCCGGCGTTCCTGATCTGGACGCTCAAAAACCTGGACAGCGTGGAATATGCTTCCGAAAGCATTCTTTTGGCACTGGACCCGGGTACGGACAAGGAATTGCTGCACGATTTCAGGAAGTCCAAATTCGATGCCATGACACCGGATCAGGTTGCGGTCGTCAGGAAGTTCCTTTGGCACGTCAGCGAGCATGACCATCTCGGCTGCCTTGCTGAGCAGGCGTTGATCAATCATTGGATGGATGCTTGAGCGCCCTGGCGGCGTGATCCTATCCGGCAACCGTGCCGGCAGCCCCTTCGATTACCGGAATGCCACGTTCGCGGTAGGGGGTGCGTCCGTAAAACGCACGGTAGCATTTGGAGAAATGCGACGGTGACGAGAACCCGCAGGCAAGCGCGACATTGATCACCGACATATCCGTCTGCAGGAGCAGGGAGCGGGCTTTCTTCAGCCGCAGCTCCAGATAGTAGCGCTTCGGTGAGCGGTCGAGATAACGCCGGAACAGGCGTTCCAACTGGCGCGTTGACAATCCGGCCTGTTTTGCCAGAACGCTTGGCGATAGTGGCTCTTCCAGGTTGCCTTCCATTTCTTCGATAATGCCGACCAGCTTTGGGTGGCGGGAGCCGATCCGGGCCGGCAGTGACATGCGCTGATGCTCGCTGTGATGCCGGATGGGCGAATGCAGCGACAGTTCCGCCACGGTTGACGCCAGCTCTGCACCGTTCTGGTTGGCCACCATGGCAAGCATCATGTCAAGCGCGGCCGTACCGCCGGCACTGGTGAATCTGTCGCGGTCGATCTCAAACAGGCTGCCCGTTACGTTGATTTCCGGAAAAGCTTCCGAAAATCCCGGAAGGTTCTCCCAATGGATGGTACAGGCGTAGCCGTCCAGAAGGCCGGCCTCCGCCAAGACATGGGCGCCGGTGCACACCGCACCTAGGGACAGTCCCCGCCGGGCGGCCTTGCGTAGCCAGTTTATGAGTTTGCGGTCAATATGATGATGTACGTTGACGCCGCCGCAAACGACGACATCCGCACGCTCGCTGATAGCGTCCAGATCACCGTCAACCTTTATGGAGATCCCGTTGGATGCGGTGATCATATCTCCGCTCACCGAATGTACGCTCCAGCGGTAGAGTTCCTGTTCCGCCTGCCGGTTCGCAAGTCGCAGCGGTTCGATGCTGGAGGCAAACGGCAGCATCGTGAAATCCTCCACGACGATTAGTGCAATCGGTTGCGGTAGTTCTCGCGGCTTTTCGCCAAACATTAGGCACTCTCGTTCACGTCTTAACGGCACCACGATCGTGCAAGAATCGTGCAACCGGCCCCACAGATCACACCTAAAGGTTAAAGCCTTGCTGATTCCCCAAGGTGTTTAGACATATTCTGTCATGTCACGTCGCATCCGTCACCGCAATGTCGGATTTTCTCGCGAGTGCCCGTTCTTCTTGCAGCAAAGTCGCCCGCATTTGCAAGTCACAAACGATTGGGTCATGCGCCATGCTTACCAGATTATCTGTTGTTGGTTCCGAATTGGGTGAGGGCAAACTCGCTGAGTTCCTGTCGGCCATGACACTTGAGATTACCCCCCGGCATGTAGAAAAACTGTCTGTGATAGAGCAGCATTTGCCGAAGGGCGCGCATGTTTATATTGCGCTGGTTGATCCGGCGGAGGTTGATGCTCAACTCGCTGCCTCGAAGGCGTTGAGCGAGGCCGGTTTCAATGCCGTGCCGCACGTGCCTGCCAGGTTCGTCAAGGACAAGGACGATCTGGAAGATCGCGTGGCCCGTCTGGTCAATGAAGGCGGTGCGCAGCATATGCTGGTTCTCGGTGGTGGTGCCCCGGAACCGCTTGGACAGTATGATGCAGCCATACAGCTTCTGGAGACCGGCGTCTTTGCGCGCAACGGTGTGAAAAAGATCGGCATTGCCGGTCATCCGGAAGGCAATCCTGACATCACCAAGATTCATGGCGAAGCCGCTTTGCTCTCTGCATTGACCGACAAGCAGGCGTTCTTGAAGGAAAACGGCTACGAAGCCTATATCGCCACGCAGTTTCTGTTCGAGGCAGCTCCTGTCGCGGAGTGGGCGAAGGGGCTTAGGGATGCTGGTATCGAACTGCCGGTCAATGTGGGCATTCCAGGCCCGGCGACGATTAAGACGCTGGTGAAGTTTGCAGCGTTGTGTGGTGTCGGAAATTCAGCACGGTTCATCCGCAAGCAGGCCATGAAGGTCACGAAACTGCTGACCGATTCAGCGCCGGATGATTTCATTCGCGACTTGGCGGTATTGCACTTCGAAAAGCCTGAACTGGGCATTGCCCGGCCGCATTTCTATCCGTTCGGCGGTTACGACAAGCTGTTCAAATGGCTTGGGCCAAAAATGGGCTAATTTTCACAAGCCCAATCAGCGCATGGTAAAGCGTACGCCCGGTTGCGCCAAAACGGCGTTATGCCGGTGTTGTGCATGGTGAGCATTGGCAGGCAGACCCTCGAAGGTATCGGGGGACCGCCTGTGCGTGTCTTGTCGCGTATCTGAGATATTTCACAATTTGTTTGAAACATGATCTGCGAAGCTTCCGTCACCCGGCATCACGGCAGACGGACGCGCGCCTTCCTGATAGTCTTCGGTTAGCGGAACCGACGTTGACCCAGCTATGGGCCGGCAGGATTGAAGGGGAGCGATCATGAGTGAACGAACCGATTTGGAACTGACGCCGCGGCTTAAGCAGGACCTTTATCAACGTCTCGCCAGGAAGAAGGGGCAAATTCTGTGGAGTGGCATTGCGCTGACGGCAGCTGGCGCATTCGCCATCGTCTTTCCATCGCTGACGACGCTGACCATCGGGCTGATGGTTGGTTGGATTTTGTTGATTGCGGGTGTTGCCGGAGGTATCGGCGCTTTTTCCTACGAAGGCACCGGCCAGTTTTTCGGCGCGCTTTTGATCAGCCTTTTGAAATTCGCGCTGGGTATCTATCTGGTTTTGAATCCGGGCGTGGGAATTGTTGCGCTGACGCTGCTGGTAGCCGCACTGTTCATGGTTGAAGGGGCGTATCAGATGGCCTTTGCCTTTGATCTCAAACCGCAAGATGGATGGGCCTGGGTGGCCGTGTCGGCCGTTGTGAGCATTCTGGCGGGCGTACTGATCGCCGCCGGACTGCCGGGCACGTCGCTGTTCGTGCTTGGGTTTCTGCTTGGTGTGAACTTTCTCAGCGCCGGCATTTCGCTCATCATGCTGTCGCGCAAGTTGAAGGACGGCTGAAGCCGCTACCGGTCTGGCTCCGTTCTGCGTTGTCACTGAGCAGGTGAGGGCGGTGTGGACTTCTGCGATGGGGTGAACGGGTCGGATGCTGGCCACGGGCCGGCCTCGACATAGATTGAGCTGCTTGGGAATGCGAAGGCGGAGCCGGCCTCCTCCACCGCTTGTTTGATGGCCAGTGCCAGTCTTTCCTTCACTTCAAGGTAGTCGGCATAGGCCGTTGAGCGCGTAAAGCAGTACACCATCAGATCGATGGAGCTGTCGCTGAAACTGTCGATACGTATGTAGCGCGAGGCTTCAGGCGGCGGCACGAAATCTTCCGACTGCGCGATGTAGGTGTCGATCGCATCACGAATGGCGGAGAGTTGTGTTTCGCTCGCGGAATAGACCAGGGAGATCTTCCAGTAGATCCGCCGATGTGGCATGCGGCTGAAATTGGTCAATGACGCATTGGCAAGTTCCGCGTTGGGCACAAAGACCGGGGCCATATCGAACCGCCGGACGAGGGCGGAGCGGAACTCCATTCTTTCCACGACACCTTCAATGACGCCGTCGACCCGAATCCAGTCGCCGACCTGGAAGCGTTTTTCGCTCATGTTGGTGAAGCCGGCGAGCAGGTTCTTGAAGAGGTCCTGCGCGGCCAGTGCGACACCGGCACCCAGGACACCCATGCCGGTCAGCACCGGCCCCAGGTCGATGGCCCAGATCTTCAGGACGGCCGACAGTCCGAGGATACCGACGGCTGCCTTGGCGATCATGACGATCCAGTCCACCTGTATGGCCGTGCGCGATGTTCTGTAAGGCGTCAGCAGGCCGGCGAACACATCGGTGAGCGAGTACATCGCCATAAAGACCGCCGCCACAGCAACGGACGCAAGCGCATTTCGTACCGCGCCGTTTATGACCTCCGGCAGATTGAGCGCATCCATGCCGATCAGCAGCGCCAGCGCGACGATCATTGCCTGAGCGGCCGGTTTGATCGTGTCCTGCACTTCTTGAGAGACAGTCAGCCCGATGGTGCGCCCGGTAAAAGCGATCATCCTGACCGCCCCGGTGGCCAGCGGTTTACGAAAGGCGCAAATAAGAGCTGTAAAGACCAAGGCAGGGATCAATCCTCTGCCATCGACCCCGCTCCACCAGTCCGTAAACGGTGCCGTGAACTGTCCCGCCAGTCCGGTCAATATGGATTTGTAGCTTTCCATGGCCTTAATTTACCTACCCTGAGGAACCGGACGGCGTGCCTGACGCCCGACGTTGAACCGGTTCCTCGCTGGCCTCCGGCTGGCCGTCCGCCGACAGCAGGACCGCGAGCCACCTGAAGGACGGGATATCCCGGCAAACGATCACCGCCGATGCTGTGATCGGCACACTCAGGAATGCACCGGCCATACCCCAGATTGTTGTCCAAAAGGTCAGTGTAAGCATGACGACGAACGGGCTGAGATTGAGCGTACGCCCCATCATTTTGGGTTCGACGACATTGCCGACCAATCCCTGCGCGCATGCCAGCAATGCGGTAACCTGGATGACAGGTGCGAAGCTGTCGAACTGCATTAGGGCAAGTGCGGCGGGAATGACAACGGCAATTGCAGATCCGATCACCGGGATGAAATTCAGCATGAACGCCAGCAGTCCGGAAAGCTCGGCAAAGTGCACCCCGTAGATCTTGAGAACAGCGTAGGTCAGCAGTCCCGTCAGTGCGCTGACGGCCGTTTTGATGGACAAATAACGCCGGATACCCCGGCCGACTGTGTTTAGAACGTCGTTGAGTTCACGATTTTGATCTTCGCCGGGAATGAGGATATTCAGCTTGGTTCGAAGCGTTCCCCGTTCCGCCAGAAGGAAGCCCGTATACAGCAAGATCAGCGCTATGTCGCCGAAGATACCTCCGGCCGCGCCTGCCAGGCTCGCCACCAGTTTGCCGGCATCAAGTTTGCTCACCGCGGTCTCGATACGGGCAACGAATTCCGGACCGGTAATCGATGAGATGTCGGCAAGCAGCGATTGCAGCCGGCTTGTGTATTGCGGCCAGGCCTGCTCCAGCGCACCTGCCTGACTTTGCAATACAAGCCCGATGACGACGAGGCCAACCAGACCGGCCGAAATTGCGATGACCGCCGAGAACCATGTTGGGAAACCGAGCTTTTCCAACCGCATGATTGCCGTGGTGAGCAGACTGGTCAGCAGGCAGGCCAACACGACGGGCAATAGAAATGTCTTACCGTAGATCAGCAAGACGAGGATGGCCCCGGCCATCAGGACGGACAAGGCCGTCCTTTGCAATGGTCCGGTCGAGGCGGCTTGCTCATGCATGGATTGCCGTCAGTTCTTGTTTGATTTGACGAGCTTGGTGACAGCGGCAAGCGCCGGGCCGATCAGGGCAGGCGACAAGGCATCGAGTGGCCGGTTCACGAACTGTGAAATGCTGGTGCGTACACCGACCACGTCGTCGCGCAGCTGCATCAGCCTCGCCTGTACGTTTTCCACCTCGTTGCCGATCTCGCCAAGCGCCATGTCGCGCACTTCACGCACCATGTCCTCTTCCGGGGCCGGTTGCAGGTTCTGGGCGATTGCTACGAGGATCGCGGCAATTGCGATGTCCACACCGCCGGCGATTGCGGCCGCCCAGGCCTTTCCCGTTACCGGCTCAAGGGCGAAATAAGCGGCGATATTCAACATGCCCCAGGCGAACAGGCCGGCGATACCGGCAACTACGCCGAGGATCAGCTTTCGGGTTGTGAGTTTGATGCGTGCCTCTGTCAGCACGCGTTCGCTGCGAAACAGGAGTTGCAGGTTCCGTGACATGGCATTCATTCACTTGTCCTCACACTCGTGACAAGCGGCCGACCACCAGCCCCAGAAAAAAGGCGACGGCCACTGCGGGTATCGGATTTGCCGCGATCTCTTTCTCGCCGATATCGGCCAGATCTTTCAGGGATTGTTCGAGATCGAATGTCTCGTCCGCTGCCTGAAGCTCGGGTCCGGACGTATCCTGAGCCTGTTGTTTGGCATCAGCAGATTCGGGAGGGTTTTGTCTGCCGGCCTTTTCCTGCGCTTCCTTAAGCGAGCGCATCTCGGCGCGCAGTTCTTCCAGCTGTTTGCGCAGACGGTCGCGTCCTGCCATCATAATCACCACTAACGGGTGCCCCATCATCCGGTTTATCAGGGATTGCGGCCCGGCTGAACGATGCGGTTAACATTTGGTTAACCTGTGTCGAGCCGGTGCGGTGCTGTCCGGTCCGGAACATGAAGCATCCAGGCAAGAAACGTTCACCGCAACGTGGGGCAGTTGGCGTTCGGAAGGAGAAGGACCATGACGGAGCAAAGCCGGATCGACCTGTTTGTGGACTGGGCCAAGGCACGCCTGGACGAAATGGCCGCTGCGCTCAAGGCGTTGGAAGCGCAAGTGAGCTCGCTAGACGATCGGATGCGTGAGGATGCGCAAGCCTCTGTCAGCAAATTCCAGGGTTGGTTGGGTGACTGCGAGAAGCAGATTTCGCTCGTGCAGGAGCAGGGTGAAGGCGCAATCATGGAAGCCCGGCGCACAATCGAACAGGCTTGGGAAGAGTTTCAGCCCGAACTGGCCAAATGGGTCGAAACGGCAAAGAGTCACCAGGCAACCTTCGAGGCGCAGGCCACCGCCCAGCTGAAGTCCTGGCAGGCAATGATGGATGACTTCATGGCCAAAGCCTCTCAGATGCATGAGGCCAACAAAGGCGAAGCCGAAGCCGCCGCAGCCCGCTTCAAGGACGAAGCAAAGAGGGCCGAGTCCCAGTTCGAGGAACTTCGCAAGGCCGGCATGGCGTCGTGGGGTGCGATGAGCGAGGCTTTGGAGCAGTCCCGGGCGGCGTTCGAAAAAGCGGCCCGGCAGGCACGTGACGAACTTACCAAAGCGGGCAGGAAGTAGCCTCACGCGACCTTGCGATAAACGCAGATCCAATGCCCTCAGCCGGATATGATGGCTGCCTTGGGACGTTTACCGGTGAGCGCGCCAGGCTGCAGCCCGGTTGGTTCAGTTCCTGAACTGTTTCAGGAGTGCGGCTAGGCTTTGCTTTCCTTCGGCGTCGGTCGCTTGTGCGGCAGGCGCTGGTGCAGGAGGCGGCGCAGCGGCCACGGCGGCTTGCTGCTGTTGAGGCACCGGTTGCGCATGACCATTGCCTGTCTGTGCCTGAAGCGCCGCCTGTATGACCGCCGCACGCTGGTCGGGCGGCATGATGCCGGAAGAACCTGGTGCGGCGGCTGCAGCAGGCGGTGCATGCGGTACGCCAACAGGCGGTGCATGTGGCACGGCGGCAGGTTGTGGCGGCATGGCCGCTGGGCTCTGCGCGGGCTGGCCTTGCGGTGCCATTACGGCTGGAGTGTGCCCCGGTACTGCCGCTTGTGCCTGGACGGGCGATTGTTGCTGATCCAATGGGGCCGATTGATGTAGCATGGCTGCTGCCGGCACTGTGTTTTCCTGCATAGGCATCGTGTGATCCTGATGGCGCCAGCGTGCGACAACAGACAGAAGGAAGCCGCTATCGGGTACGTCATTCGCCCACCCTTCGGTAAACGATGCGGTGTTACTTTTCGGCAGTGCATCTTCTGGCAGCCGGTCAAATGCAATCCTGGTCGGCAGTGCGACGCCTTCTCCGAACGTTATTGCCTCGCCTGCACCCATTGTCGGCATGAATTCAAGCAGACTGGCGGCCGCGTCTGAAACGCCTGCTTTGAGGATTTCCTGGTCGCGTTCGTTCGATAACCGCATGGAAAAGATGGTGTTACATTGAGAAAGGATGGTTGGATCCAGTTCCGCCGGCCGCTGCGAGACGATGCACAAAGACACACCATATTTGCGGCCTTCTTTGGCAATTCGCGAAATAGCGCGCTTTGTCGGCTCAAATCCGCTTGTCTGGTCGATCGGCACATAACGATGCGCTTCTTCGCAGACGAATGTGATTGGCACGCGGCCGCCGCTGTAAACGCCGAAGTCGAACGCCATGCGGGCCAAAACCGAAACGACGACGTTGATGATTTCAGATGGCAACCCGCCAAGCTCCAGAATTGTGATGGGTTTGCCGTCGACCGGAATCCGGAATATCCGCCCGATCACTTCGGCCATCGTGTCCTGGATCGTCAAGCTGCCGAACATGAAGGCAAAACGCGGATCGCGCGAAATCGTCTCGACACGCGCCTTGAGCCGTTTGTAGGGAGCCAGCCCGCCTTTAAGATCAAGCCGGCCAATGTGCTCGTCCAGTAAGGCGACAAGATCGGAAGAACGATACGGCACGGGCGTGTCTATGCCGACGTTTTGCCCATCGGCATTGTCCCTTTGGAGAAGTGTGGCTGCCCGATCCTTGCGCTGGTTGGACATGTATCGCAGTTTTGCCAGCGGTATCAGTTCACGCAGGATCTCAATGTCTGTTTCGCGGTTTGCATGATGGCCGATCAGGATTTCGACGATTTCTTCGAAGTTCAGCAACCAGAACGGCAGGTTCATATTGTCCGGTTGAATGACTTCGGAAACCCCCTTGAAAGAGGAGGCATATTCCCGGTGGACATCCAGCAGCAGAATGTGAGCCTGGGGATTTTTTTCCAGTATCCGTCTTAGGATGAGGGCAACCGAACAGGATTTGCCGGTTCCGGTGGTGCCGAGCACCGCGAAGTGCTTGCCCAGGAGCTCATCAATTTTCACCATTGCCGGTATGGAGTTGTCCTGCTGAATGTGACCGATGCGGATCGAGCGCTCCGAGTCGCAGGCATACGCCATTGCCAGTTCATGCTTGTTGGCCAGGCACACCACATTGCCCAGGCTTGGATAGCAGGAAATCCCGCGCCTGAAGAATGTCGGATTTCCCTCGTCGTCCTTCGGGAGTTCGCCAATGAACTCCACCTCAACGATCCGCATTTCCTGCTCGCTCTCCGAGTTCGACGGCATGGGAGAGCTCAGCGCCGAAACCAGTGCCAGAGCGATTGAAGGTTGGTTGTCGACCTTCAGCAAAGTGCCGATTTCCGGGCCGTGATTGTCCAGTGAGCCGGGTTCTGAAGCATCGGCATCAAGCAGGATGACGGCATGGGCGCCCGTCACGGCAACGATCCGGCCGATGCGTTCGAATTCGGGCCTTGGGGCCAGAGCACCGTTGGTCGGCTGAGATGAAGATGGCGGAGGTACGTGTTGTTGCATGAGATCTAGTGCCGTAGCGAGGGTGCTTGTGGTGATTGGACGCGGTCATGGCCTTGATGCGAGTCCAACTGATGGTTTGCGTCATTGGAACTTGAGCCGACGGGAAGGTCGACGTGAATGGTCGTGCCTTCGCCCTTTTCGCTGTGGATTTTCAGCGTACCGCCATGCATACGTACCAAAGCGGCAGATATCGGCAGTCCAAGTCCGGTCCCTTCCTGCGCCTTGTTGCGGCTGCTGTCGACCTGTCCAAACGGCTGCAGGGCAGTATCGATCTCCGAAGGCGTCATGCCGGCGCCGGTGTCGGCAATGGTTATCCGTACGACACCTTTCTCCCGCAGCGCCACCTGCAGCTCCACGTGACCCGCCTTGCTTGTGAACTTGACCGAATTGCTCAGCAGGTTGATCAGGATCTGCTTTAACCTGAGCGGATCGGCATGGATCTTCGGAACATCATCGGCGATCTCGCATGAGATCGAAATGTCCTTCTCCTTGGCCTTGGCCTCAATGATCAAATAGCAGCTGTCGATGATCCCCCGCAGATCAATGATCTCCGGGTCGACCCTTAGCTTGCCGGCCTGAATTTTCGACACATCCAGAATCCCGTTGATCAGCGCCAGCAGGTGTTCGGCGGCTTCCTTGATATAACCGGAATACTGGTGAACGCGTTCGGCCTCGACCTGCTTCATTGTGCTCAGCATGTCGGAAAATCCGATAATGGCGTTCAGCGGCGTTCGCAGCTCATGGCTCATATTTGCGATGAACTCGGACTTGGCCTTGGACGCCAGTTCGGCTTCGACCTTCGCAGCGCTCAGCGCGATACCGGATTTGTGCCGTGTGACGTTATTCCCCAGGTGGTCGGAAAATTCCGCCATCAGTGAGCCGTCTTTGAACCAGTGCTTACCAAATGTCCGCATTGATATACTCCCACCGTTCACTGCTAGCAGAAAGGCAATAATGACCGGTTAACCGGGCCCCGCAGAGTGTCCACATAATGCGCGGCGTTTCCGTTTGGCAGGATCGGCTGGCACCTGTTAGACTGTCGGTAACGTAAGACTTATGCAGCCAGGCGCCATGCGGGTACGTATGCAGGCACAGCATCTGCTGACCGGTCGCCGCTGCGGGATGGATTAGACGTGGATACGCGCTCCAGCGCGGGAAATGTCCCGCAACCGGCGCGTCACAAACGCGGCCCTGCGCCGCGAAAGACGCGTGAAATGCCGTCCGCCGGAAACGGCGGCAACGGTTTTGCGCGCAAATCGGCTCAGCAGTTGGCCCTGAGGGAACAAGATCTCGACCTTTACGGGGCATTGGATCTTGGGACCAACAACTGCAGGCTGCTTCTAGCTATTCCTTCGCCAACCGGCTTTACCGTAGTGGATGCGTTTTCCCGTATCGTCCGGCTTGGCGAAGGCACCAGCCTGACAGGCAAGTTGTCGGAACAGGCCATGCTGCGCACAGTGAGCGCCTTGCGTGTTTGCGCCAACAAGCTGAAATGGTGGAACGTGCCACGCTTCCGCCTCATCGCCACGGAAGCCTGCAGGGTTGCCGAAAACGGCTTTGAATTTCTGGACAGGGTGGAGCAGGAAACCGGCCTTGCCCTGGAAATTGTTGACCGTGAAACCGAGGCACGGCTGGCGGTTGCTGGTGCCGCTCCACTGATCGATACCACGGTCAAGACTGTCCTGGTGTTTGATATTGGCGGTGGGTCGACGGAGATAACCTGGCTCACGATCAACGCCGGCAGGCACACGTTGGAGCGCTGGGTTTCCATCCCGGTTGGCGTTGTTACGATAGCGGAGCTGTTCGGCGGCAAGGAAGTATCTGCCGGTGAATTCCGCATGATGCGCGAGCATGTCCGGCCACGCCTGCAGGAGTTCGCGGGTGTTTTGCGCGATGCCTCCTTTGCACCTGTGCCGGGACATCTGCTTGGCACGTCAGGAACCGTGACCACCATTTGTGGTGTGCACCTCAACCTCAAACGGTACGACCGCTCCAAAGTTGATGGGTGCTGGCTGCAAACAGGCGATATCGAGAGAGTGACTGCGGAACTCCTGTCCATGCCGTACGATGAAAGGGCACTGTCACCATGTATCGGCAGGGAACGCGCGGATCTCGTGTTGGCGGGGTGTGCAATTCTGGAGGAAATCCGAACGATCTGGCCGGCCGGGCGTATCAGAGTTGCCGATCGCGGTTTGCGTGAGGGAATTCTGGCGAAGATGATGATGGAGGATGGCGTCTATGACCGGTCGGAATGATACGAACGGCCCGCGTCGGCCGCAACGTTCGTCAGGCCGCGGTGACCGGCGCCTGAAGCAACGGGTCAAGACCGCCAAGGGCAGAACCAACTCTTCGCGCCGTTGGCTCGAGCGCCAGCTCAACGACCCATATGTCGCAGAGGCAAAGCGCCGGGGCTACCGCTCGCGGGCAGCCTTCAAGCTGGCCGAACTGGACGACCGGTTCGCTTTCCTGAAACCGGGGGCCAGGGTCGTTGATCTTGGTGCCGCTCCGGGCGGCTGGTCGCAGGTGGCGGCGGAACGCGTTCGCTCCGCTGAAGGTGAGGGCCGTGTCGTCGCCATCGACCTGCACGGCATGGAGCCGATCGCCGGCGTAACAGCGATGAAGGCAGACTTTTACAACGAACACGCCATGGCCGCCCTCTTGGAGGAATTGGGGGCGCCTCAGGCCGATATCGTGATTTCCGATATGGCGGCGCATGCCACCGGACACCGCCAGACCGACCACCTGAAGATAATGAGCTTGTGCGAAGATGCGCTGGACTTCGCATGCCAGACATTGGCTCCCGGCGGGACCTTTCTTTGCAAGGTACTGCGTGGTGGGACGGAGAACGAACTGCTGGCCAGCATGAAGAAGAACTTCCGAACCGTAAAACACGTCAAACCTGCCGCCAGCCGGGACGACTCGGCGGAACTTTACGTATTGGCGAGTGGATTTCGCGGCGGTTCAGATGCCATCAGGGAGGTCCCCTGACAGTAAGTTCCGATCTGTGTGATTGCTATGTGATCGAATGCACATCGGCCTGAAGCCGGGATGGGTAGGTTCCCCTCCATCGAAGTTGATCATCGTCAACTGGTCATCGAATGGAGGACAAACCGATGAAAACCAATCTGATTGCACTGACGGCCATTGCCCTTGGGGCGATGTCAATTGCCGCAACGGGCACCGCTGCCCAGGCGGCGACCATCAACGCGGGGATCCAGAACGCTGTTGTAGCCGACGCTGCTATAGCAACGGTCCAAAAGGCAGGCGCGCGCAGGGGCTATCGTTTCTATCGCCGCAATCGTGGTTTCCGCCGTCGCGGTGGTGGCTTCTACGGTGCGCATCCCGGCGGCTGCTACTACTACAAGCGCAAGGCCATCTTCCGCGGTTCGGCTTACTATTGGCACAAGTATTACCAGTGCGAAGCCAACTGGTGGTAGGAACCCACGATCAAATCCCATTCCGCAAGCAGGGGAGCCTCAAACGGCTCCCTTGTCTTTTGTGTGATGGGCACTTGCGTCCCCTGCGGCGATCAATGCCACGCAAAAGTGTTATGTGCCGCTTTCCCTGCCGCCGCGATAGTGTTAGATACAGCCGCCAACCTGATGATATTCAGGGGATTCGAACGCGATGGCGCCGCAGCGCCCGCGTGTTACCGGGCAGGCCGCGAATTGCAGGCCACAAACCCATGCGAGGTTGGCTATGGCGGCAGGAATGCGCCAAAATTCATTCGAAGAATATCTGACATTTGACGACGTGCTCATGAAGCCTGCGGCGTCGGAGGTCCTGCCTGCTGAAGTGGTAACAAGGACCAGGTTGACGCGTGACATCGAGCTGTCGATTCCGATTGTTTCCTCAGCCATGGATACCGTGACGGAGGCCCGCATGGCGATCGCCATGGCCCAGGCGGGCGGGCTTGGCGTGATCCACCGCAACATGGATGTTGCAGCCCAGGCGGATGAAGTCCGGCAGGTCAAGAAGTTCGAGTCCGGCATGGTTGTCAATCCGGTGACGGTCACGCCGGATGCGACGCTCGGCGACGTCCTTGAACT
>JANQIR010000217.1 GCA_028282065.1 Aestuariivirgaceae bacterium | reverse complement strand
AGGTGAAAGCTCCTGCGGGCCGAGGTTTTCGCCAGACAAGACATGTTCGAACAGAATTTGTGCGCCCGATCCTGCCTGCCGCGGTGTGAAACGATGGCCCGGCAGGTCCTTCAGGCCAGCAATCGTATCGGCGCAATTCTGGCGCACGAGCAAGCCCCGCTCGCGCCAGCTCCACTCGACCAGCACGGCAGGTTCATTGCCGCACACAGCCTGGACAGTCTCAAGATTCCAGCCGCCGGCGTCGGGTTCGTGGATGTGCAAACCGGTGGCCATGCCTTGTCGGGCGGCAAACTTGTCCAACCCGTCCCGGCTGCCGCCAAGCAGTGAGGCAAGGCCGCAGCCGGATTCGCGCAACGCCCATTCCAGCAGGGGATCGTGACTGCCCAGCAGGATGCCCGGCCGGCTTGCCATGACGGCCGGGACGGGGCCGGTCGTGTTGCTGGCCAGCCAGCTGTCGATTGCCTCCTTGGGAAACAACAGTTTGCCAGTGGCGCGTGAGCAGGGGATATCACCCGCCGCTGCGAGATCATAAATCTTGCGTTCCTTCATCCTCAGAAGGCCGGCTATTTCCTTGGTGGTAAGAAACTCGGACATTCCGCTTAGCGAACCTGTTTGATCCATCCAAGACCGTCTTCGGTGCGGCCTGCCGGACGGTATTCACAGCCAATCCAGAAATCCAGACTAAGATTACTGATTTCCGCCAGAATTGCCTCCAGATCAAGGTTTCCCCTGTCCGGCTCGTGACGTTCAGGCGTGCCGGCGATCTGAAAATGCGCAATCAGGTCGCACGTCTGCTTCAGCCATGCGGGCACATCGCCGTGAATCCTGGCGCAGTGATAGATGTCGAACTGCAAACCCGGTGCCGGTTGGCCGGTGGCCAGAATGTCACGGATGAGCTGTTCCGCCACGGCAAAGTCGTTCAGGAAAAATCCCGGCATGTCGAAGGGATTGATCGGCTCAATGAGAAGCTCGATACCGTCTTTAGCGCAGCGCCCTGCCGCGTAGGTCACATTGTCCTTGTAGCACTCCGATGCCTGATCATAGTCGGTGTTTTCGGGTTTCAGGCCTGCCATGCAATGCAGGCGCGGGCAGTTCAATGCGTGTGCGTAGGTGAGTGCCATATCGATCGATTGGCGGAATTCCTGTTCGCGGCCGGGAAGGCATGCCATGCCGCGTTCTCCGGCTTCCCAGTCGCCTGGCGGCAGGTTGAACAGCACCTGTTGGAGGTTGTTTTCTTCCAGACGGCGAGCCAGCTCTTCTTTCGGCCAATCATAAGGGAAAAGGAATTCCACCGCTTCGAACCCGGCATTGGCGGCTGCCTGGAACCGGTCGAGAAACTCGTACTCGGTGAACATCATGGACAGGTTGGCGGCAAAACGCGGCATGGCTCAAGAAACCTTGGGTGTTCTCACAGACAAAGGCGACAGGTCGTCCAATTGCTCTTGGGTCAGCAGATTGGGGTTCATGCCTTGCATTGGCAGGTAGAGCTTGGGGCATTTTTTCAATTTCCGCTTAGCGAACACGGGATCCGGCGAGGATTTGCCGTTGACCTCCGCTCTACGGGTGGCAATGGCGGTACCGGAACGGCTTGGGGCCAGTGTTTCGATTCTTGGGCCCCGCCGGATGTGTAGGCAAGACATCATGGCAGTATCTCCAGCGCCGTGGCGAAGAAGTTCTCGTCGCCGAAATTCCCCGATTTCAGGGCAAGCGCGATCTGCTCGCCGCGGGTCACGGCAAACGTCCAGGGAACGCCCGGGGCAATTTCCGCGCCGATCCGCAGCCTGTTCGCGTCAAGCGCCTGGGTGACGGCCCCTGAGGTTTCACCTCCTGCGACGACAAACCGGCGTATGCCTAAGTCCAGTGCCTTGATCGAGAGGTCCGCCAGGGCCTGTTCGATGATTTCGCCTGCCTTGTGCCGACCCAGTTGTTCCTGGGCCTTGGTCACATCCTCCGGCTCAGCCGTTGCATAGATGATCTTCGGCTCGGTGAGACTGAGTTCGGACAACCATGTGTGTGCGGCCTCAAGTGCTGAGCCATCACGGGCAAGTGCCAGTGGGTCAAGCCTGTGTGAGGCTGCGTGTTCGGTATAGCGTGCAACCTGTGACCGGGTCATTGCCGAGCAACTGCCGCTCAATACGATCTGCCCGCCTTGGACCTTTGGCCGTTCGGTCCTGGTCTGCGTTTCCGGCAGCAAACCGTTTGCGCGAAAGAGTTCCGGTAGAGCCAGGGCCAGGGCACTTCCGCCGGTGATCAGTGGCATGTTCCAGGACGCGCGGGCAATCGTCTCAAGGTCTGTTTCCGTCAGCGCGTCTGTGATGACGTGGCGGATACCTGATGTCGACAGGTCGGTCAGCGCCTTGGCGGTAGCTCCGGGGCCTTGCCGAACGGTTTGCCAGTTCACAAGGCCGACTGGGGTTGAGACCTGCTGTTCCAGCAAACGAGCAAGGCTTGAATCCGTCATGGGCGTCAGCGGGTGATATTTCATCGGGCTCTCGCTAAGTGGCAGATCGCCCACGAACAGGTGGCCCTTGTACACCGTCCTTCCGTTTTGCGGAAAGGCCGGACAGTAGATGGTCTGGTCAGTGCCTGTCTGAGCCATCAGATTTTCGGCAACAGGACCGATGTTGCCGTGCGGTGTGGAATCGAATGTCGAGCAGTATTTCCAGAAGAACTTCTGTGCTCCTGCCTTCTGTAGCCACCTGAGCGCAGCGGTGGTTTCGGCGATTGCTTGCTCAACCGGAGCGGTGCGGCACTTCAGGGCTATGACCTCGAAGGGAGAGGGGTTGTCGTCTGGCTCGGCCGGAGTTGCGATGCGTAGCGACACGTCAGCTCCGGAGCGGGCCAGAATGCCGGCCAGGTCCGTGGCGCCGGTAAAGTCGTCAGCTATGCATCCAAGTCGCGTGACCGCCATTCACGTCAGTCCTGTCGTTCCTTCACAAGACGTCCGGCCCCACTGCAGGGCGTCGGCTTGACCGGACACTGAAATCAGGGGTTCTCAGAATGCAAACTATCAGTAACCTGCCGGGAAGACATCCTGGATGTCATCACAACTGCGACGATCTTTCTCTTACAGCAACAGGTTCAGTTCATGACGATGCGCCACGGCGGCCAGGTTCTGGTCGATCAACTCAAGATCCAGGGCGTCAAGCGCGTCTTTTGTGTGCCGGGGGAGAGTTACCTTGCTGCGCTCGACGGGCTCTATGGATCGGGTGTGGACTGCATCATCTGCCGCCAGGAGGGTGGGGCTTCGATCATGGCGGAGGCGCATGGCAAACTGACCGGTAAACCCGGCATCTGCTTTGTGACACGCGGGCCAGGCGCTACCAATGGATCGGCCGGCGTGCATATTGCCATGCAGGACTCCTCGCCGATGATCTTCTTTGTGGGGCAGGTCGGCCGGTCCATGACCGATCGGGAGGCATTTCAGGAGATCGACTACCGCAAGATGTTCGGTGACGTGGCGAAGTGGGCCGCTCAGATCGACGATGCTGAACGGATTCCGGAATATATCAGCCGGGCGTTTCACGAGGCCGTCTCCGGACGGCCGGGGCCGGTGGTTCTGGCCCTGCCGGAGGATATGCTGTCATCGAGCGTGGATGTGGAAGATGCGCGTCCGGCTGCTGCCGTGATTGCGCGTGCCGGCCAGGAAGACGGCGAGGCGGTGGCGCAAGCGCTGCGGGACGCCAAACAGCCGCTTGTGATTGCCGGTGGTGGTGGCTGGAGTGCCGAAGCGTCCGCCAAGCTGGCGGAATTTGCCGACAAGTTCGGCCTGCCGATCACCACGTCCTTTCGCTGTCAGGACCTGTTGCACAACAATTCCCCATATTATGCGGGAGACGTGGGCATTGGCATCAATCCCGCGCTGGGTAAGCGTGTGCGGGAGGCTGATCTCCTGCTGGTTCTGGGTGCTCGGCTCGGCGAGATGACGACCGGTGGTTATTCGCTGATTGACATTCCCAATCCGAGGCAGACGCTCGTGCATGTCTATCCCGGTGCCGAGGAGCTTGGCCGGGTTTACCGTCCCGATATCGCTGTCCATGCAAGTGTCTCTTCGCTGCTGGACCGTATGCTGGAGCAGCCGGCTCCAAATGATATTCCATGGCAGGACTGGCGAACCGGGGCACGGGCAGATTATGAAGCCTGGACCAAGCCGGAAGCGACGCCAGGCGAGGTGCAACTGGCGCAGGTTGTGGCGCATCTGAACGAGACACTGCCGGAAAACGCGGTGATTTCCAATGGTGCCGGCAACTATACGGCGTTCGTGCATCGCTACTACAGATATGGCGGGTTTCGCACCGAACTGGGGCCGACTTCGGGATCCATGGGGTATGGTCTGCCGGCGGCGATTGCCGCAAAGCTCGAGCACCCGGAGCGCACTGTTGTGAACTTTGCGGGGGATGGCTGTTTCCTGATGACCGGGCAGGAATTCGCCACGGCCGTTCAGTATGGCGCCGGTGTTATCACGATCATCGCGAACAATGGCATGTACGGCACCATTCGCATGCATCAGGAAAGACACTATCCTGGCCGGGTGAGCGGGACGGAACTGCACAATCCCGATTTTGCAGCACTTGCCAAGGCCTATGGCGGCCATGGTGCCAGGGTGGAACGTACGGGGGACTTTCCTGCCGCCTTTGAAGAGGCGCAGGCCAGCGGCAAGCCTTCGATCCTGGAGCTCAAGATTGACCCGGAAGCCATCACGCCGAGAGCGACGCTGTCCGCCATCCGCGAAGCGGCCCTCAAATCTGGCTAGAGCACTCTAATCGGCGCTAGTGATGTCGTCCATGAAGTCGCGGGCCGACTGCGATAGTGCGGCCAGTCCGAGCCGTTCCATCAGGGCGTGCCAGCCTTGTGCGGAACGGACCATCAAGCCGGTTACCGGGCCTGACTGAAAGTCCATGGTGTATTGCACCATTGCTTCCGAACGCATCATCGCGAGCACCAGGAACATGCACAGCATGATTGCGATGCCGCTCTTCCAGAGTCTGCGGGTGGTGGTTTGCTGTGGTGCTCTGTCTGTCATAGGCTCTCAGAACTGGAAGTAGATGAATGGGGCCACGCCGGGGGGCGAGACAAGTTCGATCAGCACAATGCCGAGTATCAGTATGCACCCTGTGAAAGCCATGCTGCGGCGCTCCAGGACACCGGCGGCGCGTGCTATGCTGTCGGGTGGGGTGAACTGGGCGGCCAGCGACAAACCGATGAGCGTGGCGAGAAATGGCGTCATCAGCATGGTCTCTTCGGTCGAGAACACCAGGCCGCTCAGGTAGCTGAACGCGCTGTCAATATCGGCGGACCGAAAGAAGATCCAACCGAGGCAGACAATGTGAAAGGTCAGCAGCACATTGAAAATCCGTGTGGCGGCGTTGGCCGGGCGGACCTGCGATGTGACAGCTGCGGCACCTGCGGATGCAGGTTCCTGAACGGCAGGCCGGTTTCTGAGGGCCCGTTCAATTGCCAGGACGACGCCATGCAGTGCGCCCCAGACGATGAATGTCCAGGCAGCGCCATGCCACAGGCCGCCAAGTAACATGGTGACAAGCAGGTTTCGATAGGTGCGAAGGGTTCCACCGCGGCTGCCGCCCATGGGTTTGTAAAGATAATCACGTAGCCACTGGGACAGCGAAATGTGCCAGCGCCGCCAGAAGTCCTGAACGGACGCTGCACGATAGGGCTGGTTGAAGTTGGCGTTGAAACGATAACCGAGCAGTGCCGCAATTCCGATTGCGATGTCGCTATAGCCCGAGAAGTCGCAGTAGATCTGGACGGCATAGCCATAGACGGCAAAGAGTAGATCAATGCGTCCGTAGGCGGTGGGGTCGAAGAACACCTCATCCACCAGCAAGGTTGCCAGGTAGTTGGCGATGACCATTTTCTTGAACAGGCCCAACAGCACCAAGAGGATGCCGAAACTAAAGGCATTCCGGGTCAGTTGCGGCTGACGGTCGAGCTGCGGCATGAAGTGGGCCGCCCGCACAATGGGCCCGGCAACCAGTTGCGGGAAAAACGAAATGTAGAGGAAGACGTCCAGGGCCGACCGGCTGGCGTGGATCTCTTTGCGGTAGACATCGACGATGTAGGAAATGCCCTGGAACGTAAAAAAGGAAATGCCGACCGGTAGTATGATTTCCAGGAACGGCAGGTCCCGCTCAAGCCCGATGCGCTCCAGCCCGTCAGCAAGTTGCTCGATAAAGAACCCGTAATATTTGAAGAAGCCGAGAATGCTCAGGTTGGCTGCAGCCGCAATGGCGACGGTCCACTTGCGCGTAGTTTCCGCACTGGAGCTTTCAATGACCCGGCCAGCTGCATAGTTGATGGCGGAACTGGTGAACAGCAACAGGCAGAAACGCCAGTCCCATGCGCCGTAGAACACATAGCTTGCCGTCAGCAATAGCCATTTGTGCAGCGTAGCGCGATCGCGGATCGCCCATGCGACCGTGAACACAACAAAGAAGAAGATTGCAAATTCGAGAGTTGGAAACAGCATCGAACGTAGACGTAGAAGTGCTCTAGAGACGCGGCACTGGGGCAGGGGTACCGCCTGTAACCATGTCCGCGTTCGCGTTGTGTTTCAACAGGCAAAGTGGTCTCACCGGGTATCCGCTAGCTTATTGGCGGGAGGCAAGTTTGTTGAATTCGGTGAAACCTGCCATCAAGTCGCGGTAAAGCGCCTTGGCAGAAACATCGTAGCCGCGCTGTGTGAGGTGGACGTGGTCCTTTGCCGCCAGGCCGGGGTTTGACCTTGCCCAGCGCAAGACAC
>JANQIR010000213.1 GCA_028282065.1 Aestuariivirgaceae bacterium | reverse complement strand
ACGCAGGCTATGCTTCCGTCTAAATCAGATAGAGTCTAGTTTCTCCATAACGAATAGCGCACCCGGGAACACCGACCCTTCTTGCGTCACCGTGAAACTGTCCTTGGCCAGTATGGAGCCTACCGGAAGCTTGTCACCCTTTTGCAGCTGGTCATAGTTCTTGGCCGCCTCATTGGCATAGCTGTTGACGTAGCGATTGCCATGCGTTGCCGACAGATACGGCACCCGGCTATAGCGGCGCCACCGGACATAGTCCCGCGCATAACCGTGCCTTGAGGAGGAATAGCCTTTGACCATATCTCCGGATACCTTTCGGTAAGCTTCTTGTATTTGCGGATCTTTCAGCTTCGCCGGGTTCTCGATGGCAATGTGCGCATCACGTGCATCGCTTTGCGAGACGTCCTGAGCCAAGGTATCAGTCATCGTGGAAAGCACGACAAGGGCCACCAGCAATCCTGAGGACAAACGCATGACAAGTCCCTCCTTGCGGAGAAAATTCTGCCCCAGGGCAAAGCAAAACTGTTGGCACAATCTCGTGAGATCACAGTGTCTTGAAGAGGTACAAAGCACAGGAGAACCGTTGAACAGCCATGACCACACCAATCATTGAAGACGCCGTCGCCATCGTTCCGGTAAGCGATGTTACCGCAACAATGGACTTTTATTGCGACACATTAGGCTTCGAGCGCCGAATGATCTCCGATGACCGGACCTTCGCAATCGCCGTACATGGTGATGCAGCCATTCACTTCGTCCGCGCCGATGACGCAGCATCGCTGCATGCGACGGCCAACCACATTTCGGTCTACCTGTGGGTACGCGGAATCGATGCACTCTTTGACCAATGGCGCGAGCGGCTGTCTGCGCTAGAACCCGGCCGCGTGCGCCCACCCTTCGACCAGGCCTACGGTATGCGCGAATTTCATGTAAAGGACCCGGACGGTTGCCTGCTGTTCTTTGGCGAGCCGGCCGAACAAACTGCGCGGTAAACGCGTTCCTTCGGTCATACCGTCAGGGCTGTTCGATGTCCTTGCTGTCGACTGCTTCCGCCGTCGAAGTCTTGCGCCGCACCAGACCGTTGAGAAACTCCACACCCAGCGAGAACACGATGGCGAAGTAAATATACTCCCGCGGTATGTGGAAGTGCAGGCCATCCGCCACAAGCGCGACACCGACAAGAATGATGAAGGACAGCGCCAGCATCTTCACCGTGGGATGCTTCTCGATGAATTCTGTGATCGCACGGGCGGACACCATCATCATAATGATGGCGATAACGTTCGCCGCGATCATTACCGGCAACCACTGGGTCATGGCCACCGCGGTAATGATCGAATCCAGCGCGAAGACGAAATCGATCACCATGATCATCATGATGACACCGAAGAATGACGTGGTTCTCGCTCTCGTCGGACCTTCGCTCCCGCCCTCGACTTCCTGGTGTATCTCCGTCGTAGCCTTCCACAACAGGAACATACCGCCGAAAAACAGGATGATATCACGCCAGCTGACCGCGAACTCGCCGATGAAGAACACCGGCTCGCGCATCTTGGTAAGCCAGACCAGCATGAACAGCATGGCAATGCGCAAGACCAGAGCGCCGAGCAGCCCTACGCGCTGGGCAATAGCTCTCTTGTCCTTCGGCAGCGGGCTGGCGGCGATGGCGAGAACCACCAGATTGTCGATCCCGAGCACGATTTCCAGAAGCGTCAGTGTGGCCAGCGAGATCCAGCCATCAACGGTGAACATCCATTCAAACATCTGGAAACGTCTGCCTCGCCGGTTCCGCCTATGTAAGCGGTTACATCAGCCATTTGCGGATTGCAAGCAGCATGGGCAATTTGGCCGCCAAGTTCAACGCCGCATATCAACGAAACTGAATTGACTCTTCACCGGCAGATGGTAGAAGCCTTGTCTCAAATTGCGGTCCAGGTTCAATCGATCTGCAGGCGGACATGCGTACACGGCTCAAAACACGGCTTACGGCGATCACGGGCAAACCCGTGGCGCGAACGTCTGCTGGCCGAAAACCGGTCATCCGGACACCCCGCTAACCGCCACCGCGCCAGGCACCTTCACATGAGCCCGGCAAACCTTTATTAGCCTAAATCGGACAATCTTTATCAGCTTATTTCAGATAAGTTTCGCTTGGTTCAAGGAGCAGCCCCATGGGATACAAAATTGCCGTCGTCGGAGCCACCGGCAATGTTGGCCGCGAAATGATGAACATCCTCTCCGAACGCCAGTTTCCGGCCGATGAGGTCTATGCCGTTGCATCGCGGCGTTCGATCGGCAAAGAGGTTTCCTATGGCGATACGACACTGAAATGCCAAGACCTGGAGCAGTTCGACTTCTCCGGCGTCGATTTTTGCTTGATGTCGGCAGGCTCCGGTATATCCAAGCCGTGGTCGCCGAAGATCGGCGAAGGTGGAACCATCGTCATCGACAACTCCTCGTGCTGGCGCTACGACCCGGATGTGCCGCTGGTTGTACCCGAGGTCAACGCCAATGTTCTCGAAGATTACATGGCTCGCAACAACCGCAAGAACATCATCGCCAATCCGAACTGCTCGACCGCACAGTTGGTGGTCGCTCTGAAGCCGTTGCACGATGTCGTACCGATCAAGCGGGTCGTGGTGTCGACCTACCAGTCGGTTTCCGGCGCCGGCAAGGATGCCATGGACGAGCTCTGGAATCAGACCAAGGGCATTTTCGTTACCGACACGCCAGAACCGGAGAAGTTCACCAAGCAGATTGCATTCAATGTCATTCCACATATCGATGCCTTCATGGATGACGGGTATACGAAAGAAGAGTGGAAGATGAAGGCGGAGACCAAGAAGATCCTCGATCCTGCCATCAAACTGACCGCCACCTGCGTACGGGTACCCGTCTTTGTCGGCCATGCCGAAGCCGTGAACGTCGAGTTCGAAAGTGAGCTCACCGCCGATCAGGCGCGCGACCTGATGCGCGAGGCTCCTGGCCTTCTCGTGGTCGACAAGGCTGAAGACGGTGGATACGTCACGCCGGTGGAATGTGTCGGTGATTACGCCACTTTCGTGTCGCGCATCCGCGAGGATTCGACCACCGACAACGCGCTCGACATGTGGGTCGTATCCGATAATCTGCGAAAAGGCGCCGCCCTCAACACGGTCCAGATCGCCGAAACGCTAGTCAACCGTGGCCTGATGGACAAGCGTCAGGCGGCCTGACCGCCGTCTGCCGTGACTGCAATGAACGAAACCTTCGACTACGTGGTCGTGGGCGCCGGCTCAGGCGGCTGCGCGGTCGCGGGCCGGCTGAGCGAACATCCGGATATTTCCGTGTGCCTGCTGGAATCCGGCAGCGGCCGGGGCGACAGCGCCCTGGTGCGCGCGCCTGCAGGCATTGCCGCGATGATTGCCTCGCCGATCAACAACTGGCAGTTCAAGACCGTACCCCAGAGGCATCTCAACGGCAGGCGGGGATATCAGCCGCGTGGCCGGGGCCTCGGCGGCTCGAGCGCCATCAACGCCATGCTCTATCTGCGTGGCCATGCATCAGACTTCGACCATTGGGCCAGTCTCGGTAATGAAGGCTGGTCGTACGAGGACGTCTTGCCGGTGTTCAAGCAGGCGGAAGCCAACAGCCGGGGTGCAAGCGAATTCCACGGCGCGGACGGTCCCTTGCAGGTCTGCGACCAGGTCTCGCCCAATCCGCATACATGGCGGTTTCTGGAGGCCGGCCGGCAGCTTCAAATGCCCCTCACGCCGGATTTCAACGGTGCCGAACAGGAAGGTTTCGGCGCGTTTCAGGTAACCCAGAAAAACGGCGAACGCTGCAGCGCTGCAGCTGCCTACATATTGCCGAACCTCGCCCGGCCGAACCTCGCCCGGCCGAACCTGACGGTGCGAACCAAGGCGCACGTTTCGCACATTCTGTTCGATGGCAAACGCACAACAGGTGTCCGGCTCAGGCATGGCTGGCGGGTGCGCGAGATATCTGCCCGCAAAGGCGTCATCCTGGCAGCCGGCGTTTTCCAAACTCCGCAGCTTTTGATGCTGTCGGGCATCGGGCCAGGCGCGCACCTGCAGGAATTCGGCATAGATGTTCGCCACGATCTGCCCGGCGTCGGCGAAAACCTCCAGGACCACATCGACTATGTCACCGCCTACAAATCTCCCGAAACCGCATTCATCGGTATGTCGGCGGCTGGCGGCAAAGCGATCCTCGATGCAATCACACAATGGCGCGCGAGCCGCACCGGCCCCCTGACATCACCACTGGCAGAAGCCGGCGCGTTCCTGAAGACCAATCCGGATCTGCCAGCCCCGGATATCCAGCTTCACTTCGTCACCGGCATTGTGGACGACCACAACCGGAAAATGCACATGGGTCACGGCTACAGCTGCCATGTCTGCGTCCTGCGGCCCAAGTCGAGAGGCACCGTACGCCTGGCATCGGCCAGCGCGTCCGTCACGCCCGAAATCGATCCGCGTTTCCTGTCCGACAGCCGGGACCTCGACACGCTCGCCGAAGGCTTCAAGATCATGCGGCGCATTCTGGAAGCTCCGGCATTTGATGAAATCCGCGGCAAGGAACTTCACACTGCCGATGTGCACACTGATGAAGATATCCGCAGCATGATTGCCGCGCGGGCAGACACAATCTACCATCCGGTGGGAACCTGCAGGATGGGCCCTGATGGGATGGCTGTGGTCGATTCTCGCCTGAAGGTACATGGACTAGAAGGCCTGCACATCTGCGATGCATCGATCATGCCCACAATACCAGGCGGAAATCCGAATGCCGTTGTTATGATGATCGCGGAACGTTGCGCGCGGTTTATCATGGACGGTGCGTGAAACCGCACGGGCAAACAAGGACGGGAGCAATGAACCAGCTCAAGAAGATTTCGTTGTTTGCCAACGTGCGCGACGGCGACGCGGAGAAATTGCAATCACGCTGCAATTTCAGAACCTACGAATCCAATGAACTGGTGATCGACTACGACGAGGAGTCGTCCGACGTTCGGTTCATCATCTCCGGCAGGGTGCGGGTTCTACTGCGCACACCATCCGGCAAGGAAGTGAATCTAACCGAACTGGGTCCGGGCGAATTCTTCGGTGAGATGGCAGCGATCGACGGCTCCAGCCGGTCTGCCAACGTGACCGCACTGGACAGATCCCAGGTGTGCGTCATGCCAGCCTCTGTCTTCCTGCACGCGGCGGCCGAAATTCCTGAAGTTGGACTGCAGGTGATGCGGCTCTTATGCGATCGGGTTCGGGAATTGAACGTGCGCCTGGGCGAACACGCCTTCCTAACCGCCCGCCAGAGACTGTGCGCCGAATTGCTGCGCCAGTCAAAACCACGCATGCAGGACCCGGATCAGCGGATCGTCTCACCGCCGCCTTTGCAAAAGGACATGGCCGACCGCATCGGCACCCAGCGCGAAGTGGTGACACGCGAACTGTCTGCCCTCCGGAAGACCGGCGTCATCGAGGCAACCAAAGGCGGCCTCGTCATTGTCGACCCGGTCCGGCTGAACGACCTGATTTCCGAGGCGCTGAAGAAATAGCGCCGGTCAGCAGAACGGCAGTGAGGTGATGGTGGCCTTGCGCGGTCCCTGCGGCGTTTCCACCATCAGACCGTCCGCATCGTCCCCAATGGAGGCATCCAGCAGCGCGATCGCGATATTGCGGTCAAGCCGGGGCGAGTGCGCCGTCACACTCATCGTCCCCACTCTGCCGCCATGCAGCATGACGGGAAACGGATGTTCGTTGGATCCGATGGGATCGCCATCGAGAAACAGACCGACCTGACGCCTCTTAACGCCGCACGCAGCAATGGCCTTCAAAGCATCCTTACCGGCAAAATCCGCATCCTGATCGAGATCGACATACTTACCCAGGCCAACCTCGAACGGGTTGGTGCGCTCATCAGTGTCCGCCCCGTACGACAGCAGCGCGCTCTCCACACGCTCCACGTAGTTCGGCGCTCCGGGGCCTATGCCGAACGGCGCGCCGGCACGTTTGACGATTTGCCAAAGGTCAGCCCCTCGTGTCCCATCGCACAGATAGATCTCAAAGCCGCCCTGCTTGGACCAGCCCGACCGCGCCACATAGAGCGCGATGCCGTCCAGCTCACACGGCCGGAACCAGAAATACTTGAGCTTTCTGACATCCTCTCCAAACAGGCTGGCCACCACGTCTTCCGCCTTTGGTCCCTGTATCGCCAGCGGCGAGACATCCGGCTCGCGAACATGCACGTCAAACCCGCCGCCGTCTGCAACGCCCTTGACCCAGAGCAATACATCGCTGTCGGCAATGGAAAACCAGAATCTGTCATCTTCGATTTTCAGCAGGATCGGATCGTTGAGTAGGGTGCCGTCATGGTCGCACAACGGCACATATTTGCCCTGGCCGAAGGCGATGTTAGAGACGTCCCGCGGTGTCAGGTACTGCGCCAGCTTTGCCGCATCCGGACCGGTGATCTCCACCTGTCGTTCCGACGACACGTCCCACATGGCACAAT
>JANQIR010000200.1 GCA_028282065.1 Aestuariivirgaceae bacterium | reverse complement strand
CCGGCGCCACCATGGTCACGGTCAGCGCGTGGATCCTGCCATCGCTTAACGGACGGATGTCCAGAATGTCGCCAATCCCACCGTCCGGGTGAGCAGATTGCGTTACGTCGACGGGGAACTCGGCGGCAGTTGCTTCGGATGGACCGGGAATGTCGTGCCGGAACATCTTGCCTGTGGCGGACAGACCGGCGAGCTGCGTTCCTGACTGATTGAACGCCACGGTCCATGGCCGGTCTTTGTCTGAAGGCAACAGCAAGGACGCCAGTTTGGTGGCGGCCCCGTCTGCCAGTTCGAAGACGTCGATGCGCCCTGCTTCCAGGAATGTCAGGGCGACACGTTTCGCATCGGGCGTCAGTGCCACCGAATTCGGGCTCTGGCCGTTCACCGTCTGGAACTCTACCCGGGTGCTGCCGATGGCGGCGCCAGTCTTGCGTTCGGCCGGCTCACCATAGATGGAATAGATGACCACCGGCTTGCCACCCATTACGCCGGCGTTGCGTGGAATTGCGCCGTCAGGCAGGTCAAACGGTCCGGCTGCCGTGCCGGACGACCAATTCCAAAGTGAGCTTAAGGTCTTCTCGCCATTCGAGGTGACGCGTACCGTCTCACTGCCATCTGCCGAAACCGCGGCAAAACCGGTGAGTGGTTTGGCGATCTCCGGTGCGACGGCCTGTTGTTGCAAGTCCGGAGCGAATGCCGCCCGTATGTCTTGCGCAAAGGTGTATCCCCTGACTTGTTTCAATGCGGGTGATGTCGCCCAAACACGGGTTGTGCCGTCGATGGATGCGGTCACGATATTGCGCATGTTCGGGCTGAACTCAGCGGATGTGACGTCATCTTCGTGACCGGCCAGTGTGACCCCCAAGGCCCCGGTGCTGGCGTTCCAGACACGTGCCGTCCCATCGTTCGAAGCCGTCACGACACGCCGGCCATCCGGGCTGAAGCGTGCGGAACGGACACGATCCTTGTGGCCGCGCAGCACGATGTAGGAGTCGATCACGCCCTGCAATTCCCACACGCGCACCGTCCTGTCAAAAGACGACGTGGCGACACGCGAGCCGTCCGGACTGAAGTCAATCGAAGAAACGGCGTTGGTGTGCCCTTCGAGTTCGGACAATATCTTTCCGGTCGAAGCATCCCAGATGAGCACCGTCCCGTCCACAGAGCCGCTCGCCACGCGGCTGCCGTCCGGGCTGAACGCCACGGCCGTCACACTGGCCTTGTGTCCGGTAAATTCGAACAAGACCTTGCGGTTGTCGGCATCCCAAATGCGCGCGGCGCTGCTTGGGTAACCGATGATAACCCGCCGGCCGTCCGGACTGATTGCGGCTGATGCGATTTGTTCCTTGGACGCGATCAATGAGACGATTATTCCATCAGCAGCCTCGGCGACGGATACCCAGTTGCGGAAGCGGATCAGTATCCGTGATCCGTTTGCACTGTATGACGCAGCGAGCATGAGGCCATCGATCTGAATGGAGTCTCTGGCCGGCCGGCCTGTCTTGGCATCCCAGAACTCCAGGATTGAGTTGCCACTGACCGTTGCAATCGTTCTGCCGTTGTGGCTGTAGATGGCCTGTGCCGCCGGTACGCGGCTCGGTACGTCGCTATTGATGACGAGACGTTCGCGTAATCCGTACAGGGCCTGGTAGGCCGCCGCTTCGGCCTGGGGTATATATGGAAAGTCCCTATCACCCTTTAGCGGCCAGAGCGTATAGGCCAGGGCCGAGCCGTGATCTCCGCCGGAGTTCGCCTCGACAGCCTTTTCGCTCAGCAGACGGGACCGCAACTGAAGGTTTGTACTCTGTGCAACCTTGTAGTTCGCGTCGGCCGTCTTGCGTGCCTGTTCCGAAGAACTCAGTTCCTTCAACGTGGCCTGAAGTTCTTGTGTTCTCTTTTCGGCAAGGTCCTTGGCGAATTCTGCGATCTTGCGCTGCCTGTTGGCTTCCGCCTGTGCTTTGAGCGCTGCTGCCTCCTTGCTCTCGGCGCGTTCGCGTTGCGCCTGTTCCTGGGCCAGTACGGCACGCAATTCGGACGCAAGCCTTTCCTGTTCGGCCGTCTGCCAGCGCGACACAACCAGGGCCACCACTGCGACGCCGATGATGACGACCGCGGCGAGGGCCAGGGCTCCCCATATGCGCGACTTTGTCCTGCTTGTCTGAAGTAGCGACTGGACGCGCTCCCAGCCGTCCACCGTACGTCCTGTGCCTTGGTAGCGCTTCGCCCAGTTTCGGTTCTTGTCGCGAATCCAGCGTTCCCGTTCCCGGGTGACCATCGGCGACAGATACTGTTTTCGGTCGTCGGCGAAATTGTCCGCCTGTAAGAGCAGCGACTGCCAGATCAAACCGTCGCGGAATTCCTGCTGCAACCAACCGGTCTGTTCGTCTGCAATCCTGGACCAGCACCGGATCAGTGCTTCGTGCGAAATATCGACGAGTTCGTTCTCGCCAAATGGCGGCGTGCCGTAAATCTTGATGAAAGACACACCGTCGGCGCACATGGGCTCGAAGACCAGCATGAGGTCTTCATAACTGGCACCGGTCACGGCCATAAGTTCACTGATCTTTTGCGGCCGGCGCACGGCGTGGCCCTCCGCGTTGATGTCGGTGAGTGCCTTGAATGCCCGCTCGACGATCGCAGAAAGTTCTGTGCGTGCGGTTTCGGTCTTGGCCTGCCGGACAATGGTGCCGAACACGTCATCGGCGTGGTCGGACAGCAGCCGGGCGACCCCGCCTGTGCCGGCAAGATCCTGTGCTGACAGGATCCAGCCCTTGCGACCGGACGGTCCCGACATTTTCTTGCGTTGATACAGCAGCATCATCGCATGCTGCATGAGCGGCAGCTGGTCTTGCCCCTGCCCTGCATCGGCAATGATGCGTTCAGCCAGTTCGCGCTCGACCCGTCCGCCGAAGAGTCTGGCGGGCTCGCGAACCGCGCGCATGAGCGCCGGCTTGTCCATCCTGGGCAGGAGGAACTGACTCTCGTTAATGGTTTCGGCCAGGCTTTTGAACCGTGCGCAGGCGCCGAGAAATTCCGAACGCATGGTCAAAATGACGTGTATGCCCGGTTGCGGGTTGCGCTGCAGGCCGGTGAGCACCTCGATAAACTGGTTCGCCTCGTTGGAATGACCGGCGTCTGCAAACGCGAAGATCTCCTCGAACTGATCGATCAGCACGCAAACATAGTCCCGGTCGTCCCTGCGGATGCGTTGTGCAAGGTCAGGGCCCGCAATGGCGCCCAGATTGAGAATGCGCCGAATTTCGGTAGCGGTATCACCATCACCATCGCCAGCCAGTTGGGCCAGTGCTTCGGCGAGGTTGCGCATTGGCGCGTTGCGCGGCAGCATGCTGCAGGTTCGCCAGGTCACGCCGCCTCTGGCATGATCACGCTCCAGGCGGGGCATAACGCCTGCGCGCACAAGGGAGCTCTTGCCGCATCCCGAATCGCCGTGCGCTGCGACGAATTGATGGTCGATCAGCCGTTCGATGACGTCGCCGGTGATGGTTTCGCGACCAAAGAAGACCGGCCATTCGTTCTTTTCAAACGGGCGAAGTCCCGGATAGGGCGCGTCGGGCAGGCTGACGTCAAACAGCGCGTCCAGGGACGTTGCGGAATCGGCCGTCATTCAGCGATTTCCTGGAGCCATGTCTGCACGCCGGGCAGCCATGGTTCGGTACTGGCGTCAAACCACTCTATGTCCAGCGCCGCGGCTTTGCGCTGCCAATCGTTGTTCACATTGATGGCGCCGGCGGTGTCCAGCACGGCGCATGGCAAGAGCTTGTTCGACAGGGCCACCGCGGCATGCCGGTCCAACCGGCCGACCACCATCAGATCCGCGGCCAGTTCACGTTCGTCCTCGGCGCCGACCAGGAAGATTGCGTCGCATCCGCTCATTGTCTGAACCCGCAGGTTTTGCGACTGCCGGATCAGCCGCGGATCGCTTTCCATCGGTTCAGGACCGACATTGCCGACCACAAATCCCTCCTGTGCGAGGAATTCGTTCATCTGGTTCCATTTTTCTTCCTGGGATTGCCGGCCGTGAAGGTAGATGATCTGGCCATCTGTGGCGGACAGCCGTTTCATGTTCTCTGCCCGCCGTTTGCGGTCCTCCAGCTCCTCGTGCAGGGCCAGTAGTTTGACGCGCAGATCTCCCACCATGTTGAGAACGGCGTCGCGAAACGGGTTTCCGGTTTCACGGTCGACCTTCGGCCAGCCGAAGGGCTGTGGGCGGGTCTCGGCTCTGGCCCTGTCGAAGAAGTGATATCCAACCAGCTGGTTGCCCTTGTGATCGGCGAGGCTGTCCGGCCAGGCGTCGGCCGTCGGCCAGATTCGTGCAACGCTTACCCTGCCTTCCGCTGGCAGTTCATGCTGCGCCTGCGCTTCAAACCACCAGTCGCGCTCATCGCCGCACCAGCGGGATGTCAAGTAGTGAGGTGACATCAAAACCGCAAGAATTGCCGAGCCTGTGATCTTCTTTTTGAGTTGGGGATCGAGCGGATCCATCGGATCGACCCCGCTGCCATGCCGGTAGTGCTGGTCCAGAAAAACGCTGATGCCGGCGCCAATGTCAGGGAACGCCTTTAACTCTGCTTCCAACTCCAATGCGAAACTTTCCGACCATTGTTGCAGACGTGCATTTCCGTGGCCATCCACATCTCCATGGCTGTAGGAGATAAAGATGTCGTGCAAGAACGGATCACCTACATAAGACATATTACGTCAAATTTTCGATTTTTGTCGCGACGGTTAACAGTATTTCACAAGAATGTATATTATTTCAGAGGGTGAGTATACTACGTTGAAATTGTATAACAGCAGAAAATTAAACCGCTGGCATAATGGGTCTCGACCCTAGATTCCGTGCTGGCCGTGCCCTTCAATTCACTCGGATGCGGCCGCCAGCAAGGTTGCATTACCACCGGCGGCGGTTGTGTCGACGCATACGTGGCGTTCCAGGATGTATCGTTCGGGGCCGTCCGATCCGGTAATCAACTGAATCAGGGGGCCTTCACGCTGTGCCAGGGCCGTTCGGACGGCCTGCAGCTGTTCGGAACCGCCGCTGAAGGCCACGGCGTCGATCCCGGAAAGGGCGGCCAGGTCCGCCGGCTCAAGTGTTCCGTGCAGAACGCAAACCGGCAGGCCGGCGTGAACGGCGTCCATAAACGCTTCGCCGATTTGCGGCGCTGCGACGACACAGGCATTGCCCGCCGCCAGCGCCGTTGCCGCCTGGGTGACCGTGGCATTCTGATCGGGACCCAGGCACAATATGACACCGCGCGGATACAGGGACAGCCTGTTCGACTCTCCGGTCGGGCCCGGCAAGTCCAGTTCCGTATCGGCGATCTCGCGCATGCACGCTGCGTTTTGACCGAAGGCATCGGCCACGCGGGCATGCCGGCCCGGATCCGTTGCCCAGTGTGATGCATCGAGCGCGTCTGCGGCGTTTTGTACCTGTGTGGCTGTTATTCGCGGCGCTTCCCGCGAATGGGCCGGTTGCGGCCGGGTTTTTTGCATAAAGCGGCGCACATAGAAGGGCCCGCCTGCCTTTGGCCCTGTGCCGGACAAGCCTTCGCCGCCAAAAGGTTGCGAGCCGACAACGGCGCCGATCTGGTTGCGATTGACATAAATATTGCCGGCATGGACGCGGTCGACAATCTTCTGTACCCGGGAGTCCATGCGGGTGTGCAATCCGAATGTAAGGCCGTAACCGGTGGCATTCACCTTGTTCACGACCGTGTCGAGATCTTCAGCCTTGAACGTTGCAACGTGCAAGACGGGGCCGAAGACCTCCCGTTCCAGATCGTCTATCCCGTCGAGTTGAATCAGGGTTGGAGGTACGAACAGCCCGGTTTCCGGTTCATCGAGCTGTTTCATCAACCGCCCACGGGATTGCCATTTCTGGCAATGGGCTTTGATGTCCGATCTGGCTGCCTGGTCGATCACAGGTCCGATGTCTGTGGAAAGGGCCCAGGGATCGCCGATGCGCAGTTCCTCCATGGCACCCTGCAGCATTTCCAGTAGCCGGCCGGCCACGTCTTCCTGCACGTAGAGCAGCCGCAGTGCCGAACAGCGTTGTCCGGCGCTCTGGAATGCGGAGGCCAGAACGTCTCGCACGGCCTGCTCGGGCAGGGCGGTGGAGTCGACAATCATGGCATTGATACCGCCCGTTTCGGCGATCAACGGCGCATCGGGCGGTAAGTGTTCAGCCATCGCACGGTTGATGATTTGCGCGGTTTGCGTCGATCCGGTGAAACAGACACCTGATATTCTTGGATCGGACACAAGGGCGGCCCCAACGTCCGGGCCATCGCCGGGCAGAAGCTGTATGGCAGCGCGTGGAATACCGGCTTCGTGCATCAGGCTGACGGCCTTGGCGGCGATCAATGGTGTCTGCTCGGCCGGCTTGGCGAGAACAGCGTTTCCTGCCGCAAGTGCGGCGAGCACCTGACCTGAAAAGATGGCAAGCGGGAAGTTCCACGGCGAAATGCAGCTGATTAGTCCACGTGGCGTGCCGGCGCCGGCATTGCGTTCGGCTTCGCAGGCATAGTAGCGGGCGAAATCTACCGCCTCGCGGACTTCGCCAATACAATCCAAAAGTGTTTTGCCGGCCTCGCGCGCTGCCAGGGCGAAAAACTCGCAGGCATCGCGTTCGTAAAGGTCAGCGGCGCGGCGCAGACAGGCAGCCCGTGCGGCGGCTGATGTCCCGGACCAGTCCTTGAACCCGGCTTGCGCTCTCTCTATTGCCTTATCAACGTCCTCGCGCGATGCCTGGACGGCATGGCCTACAATGTCTTCCGGGCACGCAGGATTGATAATTTCGGCTGAACAGGCCCCTGAGATATCTGCGTCAACCAGCGGTCCGGCCTGCCAGCGATGTTTGGCAAAGGGCTGCCTGCCCGATTCAATCCCGGCCACGTCATCGGCGTTGAAGATGTCCCATCCCCTGGCATTGGGACGGTGTTCGCCGAACAGGTTCTGTGGCCGCACGATTGCCGGGTTGGCTAGGTCCCCGTCCAGTTGCTCAATGGCTTCGAAGGGGTCTGCGGCGATTTCTTCCGGTGGTATCGTCTCGTCGACGATCTGATTCACAAAGGAGCTGTTGGCGCCGTTTTCGAGCAGGCGGCGGACCAGATAGGCAAGAAGGTCTTGGTGTGCGCCGACGGGTGCGTAGATCCGGCAGGCGGTCTGTTCATTGGCCATGACAGTGTCATGCAGTGCCTCGCCCATGCCGTGCAATCGCTGGAACTCGAATGCCTGTTTGTCATCGGCAATCTGCAGGACAGAGGCGACCGAATGGGCATTGTGGGTGGCAAACTGCGGGTAGACCCGATCCGTCATGGATAACAGCTTGCGGGCGCATGCGATGAATGACACATCTGAACTCACCTTGCGGGTGAAGACCGGAAAACCGGATGTGCCCAACACCTGCGCCCGTTTGATCTCGGTGTCCCAATAGGCACCCTTCACTAGGCGAACCATCACTTTGCGGTCCAGCCGGCAGGCAAGATCATGGAGCCAGTCGATCACGCCTGACGCACGCTGTCCGAAAGCCTGAACCACGACGCCGAAGCCGTCCCAGCCGGCGAGGGCCGGGTCGGACAAAACCGCCTCGATGACATCGAGCGACAGGTCAAGCCGCTCCGACTCCTCGGCGTCGATGTTGAACCCCATATTGGCGGATTTGGCGAGCATTGCGAGGGAACGGGCGCGGGCAACCAGCTCAGACATGACGCGATCGTGTTGGGGAAACTCATAGCGCGCATGGAGCGCCGACAGCTTGACGGAAATGCCCGGATTGCGGCGAATATCGTCGCTGCGGCAGGCGGGCGACAGGGCGGTGATCGCATCTGAGTAGGACAGGTGATAGCGCCGCGCATCTGCATCGGTGCGGGCGGCTTCTCCCAGCATGTCGTAGGAGTAGGTATAGCCGCGCTCTTCCAGTTCAGCTGCCCGCTCGACAGCTTCCTCAATGGTGCGCCCGAGCACAAACTGCCGGCCCAATTCCCGCATTGCCTGCGAAACGGCTGTGCGCACGACCGGTTCTCCAAGCCGCTTGACCATGGACTGTAATGCCACGGTAAGGCCACCTTCGTCGCCGGGGGCGATCACCTTTCCGGTCAGCATCAAGGCCCAGGTCGAGGCATTGACCAGAGAAGAGCTGGACTGGCCGAGATGCCTGCCCCAGCGGCCGGGTACGATCTTGTCCTCTATGAGCGCATCGATCGTACCGGCGTCCGGGACGCGCAGCAGCGCTTCGGCCAGGCACATCAAGGCAATACCTTCGCGCGTTGACAGGCCATACTCGGCCAGGAAGCTCTCCATCATGGTCGGATCGGTCGTCTCGCGCACGGTGCGCACGAGCTGTGCGGCGTTCCGGCTGATTGTCTCCCGATCTTGCCGGCTGAGACCAGCCTGGCCGACCAACCGCGCGATGATGTCAGCTTCGGGGGCCAGATGATCCTGCCGGATCCGGTCTTTGAGTGACATGGCGGTTTCGTCCATACTCACAGCGCCTTGGACCCCCTTGCGGCGATTGGCCGGAATTAAACGTAGATTGCATGTTGACGGATCGGCAGCGAGGCTTCAAGTCTGCGTGGATTCACACAGCACGAACGCCTGCGTTGCGTCTCAAATCAGGGGTTCTGGCCCGGCATCATGACGACGTTATATCTCCCGGTCGAAACGGCGGCCCGCGAACTGGACGGCAAATTGCTGCTGGCCTTGTTCGCCGTGGCGCGGGGCATGAATGTGTGCCTTGGAAACCGGCAGTTGCTGAACAACCGGATTCACAGGCTGCCGCCGGGCATCTATCTGTCTCATAACATCGACAAGGGTCGGGCGCGTATTTTGGCGTTGTTGCGCAAACTTGGGCATGCCGTCGTTGCCTGGGATGAAGAAGGTCTCGTCTGGGTTGACGGTCCGACCTATCTGCAACGCCGTGTGAACTGCGCAACGCTGAAACATGTGGATAGGTTCTATGCCTGGGGCGAAGCTCATGCGGATGTTCTGCGTGAACGGGCTGCAGCCCTTGACGTGGAGGTCGTTGCCGCCGGAAACCCGCGCGCCGATTTGCTGTCGCCTGCCTTTCTGGCGCTGTACCGGCCGCGGGCTGAAGAACTGAAGCGCGAGCTTGGCGATTTCATTCTCGTAAACTCCAATTTTGGCTGGTTGAACTATGCACTTTCCGGCGACCCGGGCGCAGAGCGCACGCGGGGCGAACTTGCCGCGCTGGCAACGAAGGCCCGCCATCCGATCGGCTATCTGGAGCATCGCTATGCGATCTTTCGTGCCCTTTGCGGGCTGTTGCCGAAACTTTCCGAGCGATTTGCAGACCGCAAGATCATCGTGCGGCCTCACCCTTCGGAGTCGCCGGAAGGCTGGCGTGAGGCGGCCGCGGGGCTTGAGAATGTCTCGGTGCGCTATGATAGCGATCTGGTGCCCTGGCTGCTTGGTGCGGGTGCAATGATCCACAATGGCTGCACGACGGCCATCGAGTCGGCCCTGCTGGGCCGGATTCCCATCGCCTACACACCGGTGGACGGCGGACCTTACGAAATCCGTCAACCGCAGGCAGTGAGTGCCATTGCCTGTACGGATGAAGACGTTCTGTCGCTGCTGGAGCGTCCGGAACTCATGGAACGCCAGCAGGAGGATCTCTCGGTGCGGTTGGGTGCGCTCATCGCCAGCCATGACGGTAAACTGAGTGCTGACTGGATTGCCGATGATCTTGCCGGCCTCAAGGTGCCCGGAGCGGCAGGACTTTCTGCAGCCGTTGCCAAGGTGGCCGCAGGGGCGCGCGCCTTGGAAAAGTCGTTCAGTGCGTTGTCCAGCCGTTCGCCAGCCAATCCGGCCTATGTCGATCACAAGTTTCCGCCGATAGATACCGCGGCGATCACAAAGCGGCTGGAAAGGCTGGCGGACCTGGCCGGCAAGCCGGTTCCGCGTGTCGAGGAACTGTCCGACCGGCTGTTCCAGATGCGTCCAGACAGCGATTGATTAAGCATATCGCGCTTCGAACGTGCGTGAGCGGACAATTCAGGGCCTTGTGGTGTTTCACAAGCAGTGGGCAGCTGTGCGAATTTCATTGTGTGGTTTGCGCCAGCCAATCCGAACTTGACGCGCAAGCGCGCACAAATGCAAGCTTGGGTGCAGGAAATCGCGAGGACAAATGGCAGGCAAAGTGGGATTTATCGGGTTGGGCCGCATGGGCCAGCCCATGGCGTCCAATCTGCAGCGCAAGGGCTTCAGCCTGAGCGTGCATGATGTCCGCAATCAGCCGGTCGAAGCGCTTGTGGCGCTTGGCGCCGAAAACGGTGGTTCCGTGGCGCAGGTTGCGAAAGAGTGCAAGATTATCGTGACGATGCTGCCCGGATCGCCGGACGTTACGGCAACGATCATGGGGCCCGATGGAATTGCCGCCAATGCGCAGCCGGGCACGCTGGTCATGGATATGAGCACTATCGATCCGTTGACCACCGACGAGCTTGCCACGCATCTTAAGGCGAAAGACATGATCCTTGTCGATGCGCCCGTCGGTCGGCTGGCCAGTCATGCGGATGCCGGCGAGAGCCTGTTCATGGTTGGTGCCGGCGATGCTCAGTTTGCCGTTGTGAAACCGATGCTGGAAGCGATGGGCACGGCGATCTACCACTGCGGTCCGGTCGGGGCAGGTATCCGAACCAAACTGATCAACAACTTTCTGGCGATTGCATCGTGTCAGATGAATGCCGAAGCCTTGAGCCTGGCGGCGGCATTCGGTCTGGACCTCGACAAGACGCTTGATGTCATTCACGGAACGACGGCGACCAACGGGCAGCTGAAGGTCAACTACGCCACCAAGGTGCTGACCGGCGATATCGAGCCGGGCTTCACGATCGACCTGGCACATAAGGATCTAAGTCTTGTTGTGGAGGCGGCCAATGCCGGGCGGGTGCCGATGCCGATGGCCGCCGTGGCGCGCGAAGCCCTGTCCCTGGCGCGAAGCGGCGAGTTCGGGCTGAAAGATTTCTCCGCACTTCTCGACCACTGGTGCGCACGGGCGGGACTGCCAAAGGTGCGTTTGCCGGATGCGTCACAACAATGACCGCAGATTATAAATGGCAGGACGGTGACTGGCGTCAGGGCGTGTTCGATGCACTCATGCGGCAGGATATCAGGCAGGTGGCTTATGTGCCCGACGCCGGCCACTCCAGCCTGATAGAGGCCTGTCACGAGACATCCGACCTGATCACGACGGTGCTGACAACGGAGGAAGAGGGCGTTGCCCTGATCGCCGGCGCTGATCTCGGCGGTCAGCGTGGCGTGATGCTGATGCAGTCCAGCGGTATCGGCAACTGCGTCAACATGTTCTCGCTTTTGTCCGTATGCGGATTTCCCTTTCTGACGCTGGTGACGATGCGCGGGGAATGGGCCGAGTTCAATCCCTGGCAGATTCCGATGGGGCAGGCGAGTGAAGAGACATTCAGGCGAAGTGGGTTCCTGGTCTATCGGGCTGAGCGGCCTGACGATGTGGCGGAGATTGTCGAGGCGGCGGCGCGCATCTGTTTTGACAGTGAATGTGCGGTCGCCGTCCTGCTGTCGCAGCGCCTTATCGGCTCCAAGATCTTCTGAAAGGGGTGTTGGACATGCTGGACCGGCGAAAAGCCGTAAAGTCTCTCCTGGCGCAGCGCGGCGGTGATGTGCTGATCGTTACAGGGCTCGGTTCGCCGACGTATGATGTCGCGGCAGTGGCCGACCGGGCGGACAATTTCTATCTGTGGAGTGCTATGGGCGGTGCGGTGCCTATGGCGCTCGGGTTGGCGCTGGCGCAACCCGGCATGCGGGTTTTGTGCGTCACCGGTGATGGCGAACTGCTCATGGGGCTTGGCGGACTTGCCAGCGTTGGTGTGGCGCAGCCGCGAAACCTCGCCATCGTCGTAATCGACAACGAGGCGTATGGGGAGACCGGTGGCCAGAAGAGCCATACGGCGGGCCGGCCGGATCTCGCCCAAATAGCATCGGCCTGCGGATTTCAGCGGACAGTTACCGCGCGAACCGAAAGCGAGATGACGGAGTTGCGCAATCTGGTCATGGGGGCGGAAGGACCTGTGCTCGGTGTGATCAAGGCCAATGCGGGCGAGCACGAGCGCGTATTACCGTCGCGTGATGGGCATTTTCTGCGGCAGCGTTTCAAACAGGCGGTCGGCGGGGTGCCGTGACAGGCCGACGTTTGGCGGGTAACCGGCCTGACGGGAGATAAGGCCAATGAAGGTCATCATACTGGGCGCCGGGATTGTCGGCGTCACGACAGCCTATGAACTGCACAAGGACGGTCATGACGTCACGGTTATCGACCGGGAGGAACAGCCGGCGTCCTTTACCAGCTATGGCAATGCGGGCCTGTTCGCCCCGGGGCACTCCTATGCGTGGTCATCGCCGGCCGCGCCGGGTATCCTGCTGAAGTCGCTTTGGCGGGATGATCAGGCCCTTAGGTTCAAACCGAGCCTGGATCCCGCATTCTGGAGCTGGATGTGGAAGTTCTGGCGCCAGTGCACGGCGGGGCGTGCGGCGATCAATACGACGCGCAAGGTCCGCTTGTGCAACTATTCGCAATCGGTGTTCCATGAGACCTGCGCGGCCACAGGTGTGGAGTATGACGGTAATACCGGCGGGCTTTTATATCTGTATCGCTCGCAATCCACTCTGGATGCCGCAGCGGCCAAGGCTGACATCTTGATGAGCAATGGTTGCGATATCGATGTCGTCGATGCGAAAGGTGCCGCCGAACTCGATCCGGCACTGGCGCCATCGCAAGACCGTTTTGCCGGAGGGCTTTATGCCAGGACCGATGAGAGCGGCGATTGCCGGCTGTTCACCCGGCGGTTGGGCGATTGGCTGGCTGCGCGCGGGGTTGTCTTCAAATTCGGCACAGAGGTTACCGGTTTCGAGACGCAGGGTGATGAGGTCACGGCTGTAGTGACCGGCGCTGGACGGGAAACCGCTGATCTTTATGTGTTGTCGCTTGGCGTTTACAGCCCCCACCTGGCCAGGCAGCTTGGCGTGAGCCTGCCGATCTACCCGGTCAAGGGATATTCGGTGACCGTGCCAACCGCCGGCTACAATAACGTCCCACGTCTTGGCGGTGTCGATGAAGAAAGCCTCGTTGCCTATTGCCCGATGGGCGATCGTATGCGGATCACCGCGACGGCGGAGTTTTCCGGCTATTCCACCACCCACTCGCCGTCCGATTTCCGGCACATGCTGAATGTGGCGCAAAGCCTGTTTCCGAATGCCGCCGACTATGGACAGCCGGACTACTGGGCGGGCCTGAGGCCGATGACGCCGGAGGGCACGCCGATCCTCGGCCGGGCGCGGCATCGCAACCTGTGGTACAACACCGGACAGGGGCATATGGGATGGACCATGAGTCACGGTGCGGCACGGCTTTGTGCCGATTTGATTGCTGGTCAAAAGACGGCGATCCCGCTGGACGGAATGATGGTCAGCGGCTATGAGGCGTTGTAAAGGATTGGTCAGACCTTCTGCCATATTGTCGCCGTCAACCACGGACATGATTGATTCGAGGCATTAAGGGGACGACGGCTGAACGGATTGCCGGTGAGGGGTGAGGTTATCGGATGGCGCGGCTGAATGACCCGATCGCGGCGGTTTGCCGGATCAGTGCGCGGACTGCTTTGCTGGTCCTGCTTGCGCTTGGATTGGCCGCATGCGCCCTTTCGGATACGGAACCTGCGCCAGACATTCCGCAGACGTCATCGCTTTCTTCCACCGATGGCGGGTACAAGCTGGAACCCGGCGACAACCTGAAGGTTGTGGTGTTCGGACAGGATCAGTTTTCCGGCAATTATCGAATCAATCCCGGTGGAACGGTGACCTTTCCACAGTTGGGAGAGGTGACGGTTGCCGGGTTGACCGTGCGGGGCATGGAAGCGGCACTCACCGAACGGCTCAATCAAGGTGGGCTGGACAACCCTCAGGTCAGCGTTTTGCTCGACATCGCGAAGCCGGTCTATGTGATCGGCGAGGTGCAGCGCCCGGGCGAATACAATTTCAAGCAGGGGCTTGATCTGGCTGGCATCGTTGCCCTGGCGGGCGGATATACACGCCGTGCCGACACCAAGATGGTCTATCTGACCAGGTCTGGTCAGACCGGTGAACGGGCCTACCGGGTTGCCGAACTGCCACCGCTTACGCCTGGCGATGTGATTCGCGTTCCCGACGTCAGGTAACCCCTCACCTTACGGCTGTGCTTGTGCAGGTTATGACCGCAGCTGCCCTCAAGCCTTGACGACGTTCGACATATCCAGCCCGAGGCGCGCGAAGACATTGCGCGTATCGACAATGAGTGATGCGGCGTTGGCGATCAGCGCATAGTCGACCGTGTCGTGGTCGGTCGAGATCAGCACGGCATCAAATCCGGCAACGCTGTCCTTTGTCAGCGAAACAGACTTTCTGCCCTGGTACTCCGGGTGTTCCCGGGTGCCGGGAATTTCATCTACGAACGGGTCGTGATAGTCGACTGTCGCACCGCGCTGCTCGATAAGCTGCATCAGTTTGAACGATGGGCTTTCGCGAATATCCTCGACATTCTTTTTGTATGCCATGCCGATCAGCAGAATCCGGGCCTTTGCCAGTGCCCGGCCGGAGCGGTCATTCAGGGCCTGCGCCAGACGGTCCACGACAAAGCGCGGCATGGCGACATTGATTTCTCCGGCCAGCTCGATAAACCGTGTCGACAGGTCATATTCGCGCGATTTCCAGGTCAGATAGAACGGGTCGATCGGTATGCAGTGACCGCCGAGGCCGGGGCCCGGATAGAACGGCATGTATCCGAAAGGCTTGGTCTTTGCCGCATCGATGACTTCCCAGACATCTATGCCCATGGCGTCATAGACGACCTTCAATTCGTTCACCAATGCGATGTTGACGGCACGGAATATGTTCTCGGTCAGCTTGACGGCTTCGGCCGTCTGGTTTGTCGATACCGGGACGACCTGATCCACGACAGCGTCATAGAACAGAACTGCAAGTTCGCGTGCTGTATCGCCATCTCCGGAAACGACCTTCGGGATGCTGGCGGTATCGAAGTGACGGTTGCCGGGGTCCTCGCGTTCCGGCGAGAAGCCAAGAAAGAAATCGCTGCCGGACTTCAGTCCGTGCTGTTCCAGGATCGGCCGGATGACTTCGTTTGTCGTGCCGGGATAGGTGGTGGATTCCAGGACAACCAGCTGCCCCGGGCGCTGGTTGGCGGCAATGGTTTCGGCAGTTGCGCGGACATATTGGAGATCGGGCTCACGATGACGGGTCAAAGGCGTGGGCACGCAAATGAGAATAACATCGCAGTCGGCCAGGCCCGAGGGATCCTGACTGGCAGAAAACGTGTCTTGGGCGATCAGGGTTTGCAGTTCCTCGTCGCTGACCGCGCCTATCCCTGAGCGCCCGCCGTTAAGCTCATCGACCCGTGCCTCGTTGATGTCAAATCCGGACACCTTGAAGCCCTGCTGCGCGGTTGCAACGCATAGCGGCAGGCCGACATAGCCAAGGCCGCACACGCCAATGCGGGCGGTGCGCCCGCGGATGCGTTCACGTAGTCTGTCCTTAGGTCCTTGATCTGAGGTGACCGGAATGGTTTCGTTCATGATTGCACCTTGTGCTCCGCGGGGCTGCTGGACACTCCAAGCCACGCAGGCGGGTCTTACAGGATACAGGGCCGGTGCGTCATGTCGCAACGTCGTCGCATGGCAGGTTCATCAAAGCGGGCGCGCATTCGAACGGATCAGGCGGCTTCGGCAAGGGCGGTGAGCCCGGCTATCGCCGAACTCAGCTCCCGCTCCACGTCGCCGATCATGGTCTGTGCGTCGAAGGGCTCGTCGCCCTGCGCCGCCGTTTCAATGGTTTCGCAGGCTTTCGCCATGCGGACGGCGCCGATATTGGCGCTCATGGACTTCAGGGCGTGGGCGGCATCGCGCAGTGCCTTGCGCTCATCTGGCTCGACCTGTTTCAGCTTTTGGAACGCTTCGGGTGCGTGGGTCAGGTAGAGCCTGACAACCTTGGAGATGAGGGCTTCACCGCCGGTCATGGCCCTGAGATTGGCAATCACGTCATAGTCGATCGTATCTGAATGCCGCTGATCCAAGGCTGGCCGGGAAGGTGTCTCGGTAGGTTCGGTTGCAGGTATTTCGGCAGGTGTTTCCACCCACCTGCCAATACACTCCGCGATCGCATTGATGGTGAAGGGCTTGGACACGAAATCGTCCATGCCGGCATCCTTGGTCTGTTTGATGACCTCACCGGCAACCTGCGCGGTCAGCGCGACCACGGGCGTGCGCCGCAATCGGTTGGCTGTTTCATGGTCGCGGATCAGCCGGGTTGCTTCATATCCGTCCATCACCGGCATGCTGCAGTCCATAAAGATGAGGTCGTATTGGCCGGCGGACCAGGCATCAAAGGCCTCCTGACCGTCAGACACGACATCGGCGTCGATCTGCAACTGCCGCAGGACTTCAATGACGATCTCTCTGTTGACTGCGTTGTCGTCGGCGACGAGCAGGCGAACGTGGCTAAAGCTCGGCAATGTGCTTTCCGGCTGCAGTACGGCGGAGATGGCTTCCGGCCCACGCAAAGCGCCGGAAATCAAGCGTTTGACCATGTCGCGTATATCAGAGCGCGTGACGGGATGCATGAGCAGATCCTGCGCCAGGCCGCGGCAAAGCGCGTCCTCGCCGAAACCGTCGCCGAGAGCGGAAATGACAATGACAGGCGTGCTTCCGGTGCCGAGGTCGGGGCTTTCACGTAAAATGTCCGCATCGGCAAAGATCACGTCGTAGCCGTTCTTGCCCGGCATCAGGATTTCCACCTCAAAGCCGTTTACATTGAGGTATCCCGCCAATGCCTGCCGGGAGGCCTTGCCGCGAACGGCGACTGCGGCGCGTCGGTGGGGCAGCCTTGAGATATCGGGCAGTTGAGGGGCGGGTTTCAAGGCATGTTCCGGTACGCAGAAGGAGAACCGGGAACCTTGACCTGCCTTGCTTTCGACCTTGAGTGTTCCGCCCATGGCATCGACAAGCCGCTTGCAGATGGCCAGGCCGAGGCCTGTGCCTCCAAATTTTCGTGTGGTTGACTGATCGGCCTGGGCGAAGGCGTCGAAAACGTGATCCAGTTTGTCTTCGGCAATGCCGATGCCGGTATCGACGACCGCGAATTCCAACAGTGGTTTTGCCGTTGAAGCAGAACCCTGACCGGCGATGCGGCGTATGGAAATCGCCACATGACCTTGCTCGGTGAATTTCAGCGCGTTGTTTGTCAGATTGGTGAGAACCTGATTCAGGCGGACCGGGTCGGCCGATATCTCCGCAGGAACGTCCGGTGCGACAAAAGCTGCAAGGTCCAGCCCTTTGCCGGAGGCGCGTTCCCAGAAAAGACTCATGACATCTTCCACGATGGTGCCGGGCCTGACAGGCACTTCCTCGAGTTCGAGATTTCCCGACTCGATCTTCGACAGATCGAGGATGTCGTTGATGATGCACAGCAATCCGCGTCCCGAACGAACAATGACCTCCGCATAGCGCTGGTGGCGCGCCGGCAGTTTGGCTCCGGCCAGCAGTTCGGCCATGACCATTACACCGTTCATCGGCGTCCTGATTTCATGGCTCATGGTTGCCAGAAAGTCGGATTTGGCGGCATTGGCGGCTTCAGCGTCTTCCTTTGCAAGCCGCAGCTCACGTGTGCGCTGATCAACGGTTTGCTCAAGATTCTCGCGGTGTTCGGACAGTTCGCGGTCGCGGGTGCTGATCTGGTCCAGCATGTCGTTGAAGGCGTCAACCAGAACGCCGGTCTCGTCATTGCTGGAGCGTTTGACGCGGGTCGAATAGTCGTGGCTTTTGCGGACCTCGCTCATGGCGCCGGTCAGGGTATTGATCGGATCGGTGATGCGGGTTCTCATCCGATAGGTGACCAATACACCAATAATGCCGGCCAGCGAGGCTATCAAAAGTGTGTTCCACATGCTTTCGAGCAAGCGGCCCCGGAGGTCGGAGATGTCGCTCAGCAGAAGCAGACTGCCGACCGGCTCTCCGGCGTTCACAATGGGAATCTCAGTGAACACGGTCGGGTCGCTGAGCATTGACCATACGGATGTCGTGTCGTGGTCATCGCTTTGCGGTGCCGACCGTTCGCCGGATTTTACAAGCACTGCGCCCCCAAGGGCGGCGAACGGCTTCCCGTTCTTATCGGTGATAACGACATAGGGGACGGACGGCATTTTTCCAATGGCGCGCAGCGCGTTCAGTGCCTGGGCTTTGTTGCCGTGAGCAACGTGCGGGGCAACAACCGATGCAAATACCTGCGCGGTTGCCGTTGCCTGCGCCTGCCTGGCGCGAATGTTCCCTTCGGTCTGTATCCAGGTGAACAGGCCGGATGCCGCGGTGACCGAGACGACGACAGAAACAATCACGACGGCCATGATCTTGTGGCCGATCGAACGGGCAATCTTGGCGGACAAAAACACGATTCACCGGTTGCTCTGGGGCAGAACGAATTTCCTGGAAGATAGCCTAGCTTGGTTAACATCCAGCTTCCGGATGAAGGCGGCTTACAGTCCGTCACTTTCGAGCTGTTCAAGCAGGCCGCACAGCACATTCATCGCCTGCCGGCGGTGTCTGGTGTGGATATCTCTTGCCAAGTCCGCGTCCCCTGCGGCGATGGCTTTGAGAAGTGCACGATGATCATCGTTTGACCGTGTTGGCGGTGGTCGCAGGTGCAAGGTGATCATGCGGGTGCGTTGAGCCTGGTCGGCCACGGTGGCCGCCAGGTCGCTGAGCCGTTCGTTGCCTGCCAGTTTCAAGAGGTGGGTGTGAAACGCCTCGTCACCGCGTGCCCAACGGTTCAGGTCACGATGCCGCAGCGCTGCTTCCATGTCCGACACCGCATCAAACATGGGTTGCAGCTTGCGATGATCGGGATTTGCGGTTGCCAGCCGCCACGCCGCCTGTGCCTCAAGGCAGGTCAGCACTTCATAGATTTCGCGCATTTCCCCGGCCGATACGGGCAGGACCCGCATACCGCGTCTTGGGATAACCTCAACCAGCCGCTCGCGTTCCAGCCGTATCAGGGCCTCGCGGACGGGCGTGCGGCTCATGCCCAGGTCTTCGGCCAATGCGCTTTCCAGTGCCGTGTGGTTGCCGGGATAATGGTTGGACAGAATGCGCGCCTTGATCTCGTGATAGGCCCGCGCCACCAGCCCGGACGCCTTGTGCGCGCCCGAAAGCGGCTTGCTTGCCTGGTCCATTGTTGGGGCCTCCGGTCGGGGTTCTCCTGAAATTAATGTATACGTTATTGACTCAAAGGTGTGAAGCGCGTCTATTGGAGCTCTTCAACAGACAAGGCGGGGAGCGGCGAAGCCGCGACAGGGACTAAACCAAGAGCATCTGTCCGTGCCGGCCAGTCGTTCGGCTGTTCCCGCAGGCTGGTTTCAAACTGCCCCGTCTTGAAACGACCAATCAGAGGTGTATTCCCATGGTGTCCTCATCGAACAGCATTCATGTTGCGGTCCTGCCTGGCGATGGGATCGGACGGGAGGTTATTGAGCCTTGCCTTGCGGCGTTTGACGTCCTGGCCGGGCGGATTGGTGGATTTTCCCTGCACTATGAGATGCTTGAAGCAGGTGCGACTGTCTATGCCGAAACCGGCGCGGCCTTGCCCGATGACGTGGTGAAGCGGGCCGAAGTGGCTGATGTGATGGTTTTGGGTGCCATGGGGCTGCCGCATATCCGCTATCCGGACGGCCGGGAAATCGCGCCTCAGATAGATCTGCGCGAGATTTTCGAGCTGTTTGCCGGTGTCCGTCCGGTCAAGACGTTTCCGGGTTTTCCGGTGCCGCTGTCGGACCCGAAAGCCCGGTCTGTGGATTTCGTGCTGATACGGGAATCGACGGAAGGTCTGTTCGCTTCTCGTGGCAAGACGGACATGACCGGTGACGACGAGGCGCGCGAAACCATGGTCATAACCCGCAAGGCATCGGAGCGGCTGTTCGATTTTGCCTTTGCCTATACGCGCAGCCGGTGCGAGCGGCTGGGAACGCCGGGAAAGCTGACCTGTGTCGACAAGGCGAACGTGTTCGGCAGTTTTGCCTTCTTCCGGAAGATCTTCGATGAACGTGCCGAAGGGTTTCCCGGCATTGCCACGGATCACCGTTATGTCGATGCGACGGCCCTGGCCATGTTGCGAAACCCATGGGACTTCGATGTCCTGGTGACGGAGAATATGTTCGGTGACATCCTGTCGGACGCAGGAGCGGCCCTGATGGGGGGCATGGGCATGGCGCCTTCTGCGGATATCGGTATGAAGCATGCGCTGTTTCAGCCATGCCACGGCACCGCTCCGGACATCATCGGCACGGGCAGGGCCAATCCCACGGCAATGTTCCTGTCTGGCGCGATGATGCTCGATTGGCTGGGTGAACGTTACAACAGCGATAAGCTAGCCGAAGCTGGACGGCTTCTGGATGCTGCGGTGCGTGATGCCTTCGCGCCAGGCGACCTGAAGCCGTGCGAGGTCGGCGGGGACGCGGGCCTTACGGAAATCGCCGGACGTGTTTTGGACAACCTAAAAGGGTTGGGGTTCCGACGCTAGATCGACCAGCCGCCATCGACGATCATGTTTTGCCCGGTGACGAACGAGGATTCATCGCTGCCGAGGAATACGACCAGAGAGGCGACTTCCTCCGGGCCGGCAAGCTTGCCGGTTGGCTGGCGCGAAATGAAGTACTCGCGTGCCTTGTCATAACTGCCGAACTGATCGGCCAGAGCCGAGATCCGATCCGCAAGGGACGGTGTGTCGATGGTTCCCGGGCACACGGCATTACACCTTATGCCTTGCTTGATGTAGTCAATGGCAATCGACCGGGTCATGCCGATCACTGCTGCCTTGGTGGCGCCGTACACAAACCGGTCCGGCGCGCCTTTGATGCTGGACGCAACGGACGACATGTTGATGATCGAGCCGCCGCCCTTTTCCAGCATGCCCGGCAGGAAGGCCTGGATCATCCGGTAGTGCGCCCTGACATTGAGGTTGAAGGAGAAGTCCCAGGCGGTGTCGTCGCAGTCGAGCACGGTGCCGTGGTGCACGAAGCCGGAACAGTTGAACAGGATATCGACCGGGCCGGTCCGTTCGACGGCTCTTTCGATCTGCCTTGGTTTCAGGACGTCCAGGGCAAATGTCTTGATCTTGCGGTATTCCTGCTTGAGGTCCTTCAGGGCTTCCTTGTTGACGTCAGTTGCAAAGACGGTTGCACCTTCGCGTGCAAGGGCGAGCGCGCTGGCCCGCCCGATGCCCTGTCCTGCGGCTGTGATGATGGCTGTTTTTCCCTGAACGCGGCCTGGCATTACCGGTCTCCCTGACGTGCGTGTGCAGCTGATGTGATGAGCGCGAAGCGACGATAAGTCCTCTTAGCTGGAACCGGTTCCGCCATGCGCTATTTGGATTTGCCAACAACGTATACATAAGTGTAGCTAGGGTCCAGAGACCAAAGTGCCACTGCAAACACGTTTGTCCGGAGGAACGCTTGTGAAGGTTGTCATCACCGGCGGCATGGGGTTCATCGGCCTCAGGCTTGCTCGCCGTATCCTTGATCTCGGCCGGCTCAAGGGCCCGGACGGCGCGCCGGTCGATGTCGATGAAGTGCTGCTGTTCGACGTCGGTCACCCTGAGATATTGCCCTATGGTCTTGGCAATGATGCCAGGGTTCGGGCCGTGACCGGTGATATCTCGGATGCCGGGACTGTTTCGGGTCTGATCGACCGGGACGACATCAGCGTGTTTCATCTGGCCTCTGTGGTTTCCGGCGGCGGGGAAAAAGATTTCGACATGGCCATCAGGGTGAACCTGACCGGCGGGCTGAATGTGTTCGAGGCAGTAAGGGCGCGGGAAGGTGCACCGCGCGTGGTGTTCGCCAGCTCCATCGCGGTGTTCGGCGGATCGGGCATGCCGGACAGTGTCGGCGATCAGACCAAGCGAACGCCGCAGACGACCTATGGCGCAACCAAGGCGATCTGCGAACTGCTGGTCAATGACTACACCCGCAAAGGGTATTTCGACGGCAGGTCGGCACGTTTGCCCACCGTGATCATCCGGCCGGGCAAGCCCAATCTTGCGGCGTCGTCCTTTGTGTCCGCCGTGTTCCGGGAGCCGCTCAACGGTATCGACTATACGCTTCCCGTAAAGCCTGATGCCGTGATGCCGTTGTTGGGCTATCGCGCTATCGTGGACGGGATCATCCGGCTGCATGAAGTGGATGGCGACGAACTGGGCGATGACCGTGCCGTCAGCCTGCCGGCCCATACGGTCACGGTGCAGGACATGATCGATGCCCTGCATCGGGTCGCGCACGACCGCAAGCTCGGGACGATCTCTATCGAACCCGATCCGTTCATAGAGGAGATCGTCGCGACATGGCCGCTGGACACCTATTTCGACAGGGCGCTGGAATTGGGTTTGCCGATCGAAGATAGCCTCGACGAAATCGTGCGCTACTACATTGAAGATTATGTGGATGGCCTGGGCGCATAGCCCATCCACCGGGAGGAAACAATGGCGAAGAAAACACTCATCAAGGGCCGGTCGCGGGCGCGGAAACAACCGGCCAGGAACGCGGTCAGACGGTCGGCGGAGTGGTTCGGCAAGCCCGGCATGGACGGGTTTCACCATCGCAGCTGGATGAAGAACCAGGGCCTGCCGCATCATCTGTTCGACGGCCGGCCGGTGATCGGCATCTGCAATACATGGTCGGAGCTCACGCCTTGCAACGCGCATTTTCGGGTGCTGGCCGAACGGATCAAGCGCGGGGTTTACGAGGCGGGTGGATTTCCGCTGGAGTTTCCCGTGACATCGCTTGGTGAGACCCTCATGCGGCCGACCACCATGATGTTCCGCAACCTGGCATCCATGGATGTGGAAGAGTCGATCCGCGCCAATCCTCTGGACGGTGTCGTTCTGCTGGTCGGGTGCGACAAGACCACGCCGGCATTGCTCATGGGGGCGGCGTCCTGCGACCTGCCGACGCTTGCGCTGTCGGGTGGGCCAATGCTGAACGGGCGCTTCGGTACCGAAACCATCGGATCGGGCACGCATGTGTGGAAATTCGTGGAGCGTGAAAAGGCCGGCGAGATGTCTTTGCAGGACATGGTGGATGCCGAAGCCTGCATGTCGCGCTCGGTAGGCCACTGCATGACCATGGGTACCGCCTCCACCATGGCCTCGATGGTCGAGGCCCTTGGGATGGGCCTGCCGAGCAATGCAGCTATTCCGGCTGCCGACTCACGGCGCAATGCGCTTGCCCACATGGCCGGCCGGCGAATTGTCGAAATGGTCGAGGAAGACCTGAGAATGTCGAAGATCCTGACCCGCAAGGCGTTTGAGAACGCGGTGCGGGTGAACGGCGCTATTGGCGGGTCGACAAACGCGGTGGTGCATCTTCTGGCGGTTGCCGGTCGTATGGGTGTGAAACTGAAGCTTGATGACTGGGATGTGCTCGGCCGTGACATCCCCTGTCTGGTCAATTTGATGCCATCGGGGTCCTACCTGATGGAGGACTTCTACTATGCGGGCGGGTTGCCGGTCGTCATGAAGGAGCTGGCGGAGAACGGCCTCTTGCACAAGTCGGCCAAGACGGTAAACGGCAAGACCCAATGGGCGAACGTCAAGGATGCCAAGTGCTACAGCCGGGACGTCATCCATTCTTTCAAGAAACCGTTCAAGAAGACCGGTGGCATTGTCGTGCTGAGCGGCAATCTTGCGCCCCAGGGCGCGGTGCTGAAACCGTCGGCGGCGACGGCGAAACTCATGAAGCACAAAGGCCGGGCGGTCGTGTTCGAGAACATCGAGCACTATAAGGAACGGGTCGACGATCCAAAGCTGGATATCGACGAGACCTGCGTGATGGTGCTGAAGAACTGTGGACCCAGAGGGTATCCGGGGTTCTCCGAGGTCGGCAACATGGCGCTGCCGCAGAAGCTCATCAAGAAGGGTGTAACCGACATGGTGCGGGTGTCTGATGCCCGGATGTCGGGTACGGCCTATGGTACAGTCGTCTTGCATACGGCACCTGAGGCTGCAGCGGGCGGTCCGCTGGCCTTGGTGCAGGACGGTGACATCGTCGAGCTGGACGTCGGCAAGCGACGGCTTCATTTGCATGTCAGCGACGAGGAACTGGAAGCTCGCCGAAAGGCCTGGAAGCCGGACCCGGCGCCGACGCGTGGCTATGCCAAGATCTTCCACGATCATGTCATGCAGGCCGATACCGGCTGCGACTTCGATTTCCTGGTCGGCAGTTCCGGTGCTCCGGTGCCCAGAGAGAGCCATTGATGGTGGACGTCTGCGGGTTTTCATTCATGCAGGTACGCCATGACTGATCCCGTCAGGGTTACCGCCATCGGCTCGGGCTATTTCTCGCAATTTCACTATGACGGATGGGCGCGCATGGATAACGTGCAGATTGTCGGCATGTGCGCGCGTGATCGCGAGGCTGCCCAGGCGTTGGCCGGCCGGTATGGCGTACCCGCTATCTACGATGATCTCGATGAGATGCTGGATGAGACCAGGCCGGATCTGCTCGACATCATCACACCGCCGCAGACCCATGCCGACTTCGTGAAGGCGGCAATGGACCGGGGCATCCATGCCATCTGCCAGAAGCCGTTCTGCCCGACGCTTGAGGAAGCGCACCAGGCGATCGCATGTGCCAAGCAGGCTGGGAAGCTCCTTGTGGTGCATGAGAATTTCCGGTTTCAGCCTTGGTACCGCCAGATCAAGGCTATGCTGGACGAGGGCGCATTGGGGGACGTCTACTCCGTCAGCTTCCGCATGCGACCGGGCGATGGGCAGGGGCCTGAGGCCTATCTGTCGCGCCAACCATACTTTCAAGAGATGCCGCGCTTTCTTGTCCACGAAACCGCGATCCACTTCATCGACACGTTCCGGTATCTGTTCGGCGACGTGTCATCGGTTTTGGCTGATTTGCGCAGGCTCAATCCGGTCATTGCAGGCGAGGACGCGGGCGTTATCCTGTTCCGGTTCGCATCGGGCGTGCGCGGTGTCTATGACGGCAACCGGTTGGCCGATCACATTGCGCAGAACCGGCGTTTCACCATGGGCGACATGCTGATCGACGGTTCTGCCGGGACCTTGCGGCTGGACGGCAATGGGGGGCTGTGGCTGCGTGCGCATGGTGACAACGAAGAGAAACCGGTCGAGTATGACTGGTCGGATCGGGGCTTTGCCGGAGACTGTGTCTACAAAACCAACCGCCACGTGATCGAACATCTTGTCAAAGGGACGCCGCTGGAGAACACGGCGGCGGAGTATCTGACGAACCTGAAGATCGAGGATGCCGTCTACCGGTCCAGCGAAGAACGCCGGTGGATCGAAATCGCGTGAGCCTTACATCGTGACGCCAGGCAGTTTCAGGCCGTTTTCCCTGGCGCATTCGATGGCAATGTCATAGCCCGCATCGGCGTGGCGCATGACGCCGCTTGCCGGATCGTTCCACAAGACGCGTTCGAGCCGCCGGTCTGCCGCTTCGGTTCCATCGCAAACGACCACCATGCCGGCATGTTGCGAATAGCCGATGCCGACGCCGCCGCCATGGTGCAGCGAGACCCAGGTCGCCCCCGACGCCGTGTTTAGAAGGGCGTTCAGCAACGGCCAGTCCGATATCGCATCGGAGCCGTCGAGCATGGACTCGGTTTCCCGGTTCGGGCTTGCCACCGAGCCTGAATCCAGATGATCACGGCCGATCACGATGGGCGCGTCCAGTTCGCCGTTACGGACCATTTCGTTGAAGGCCAGACCCAGCCGGTGGCGCTGTCCAAGCCCGACCCAGCAGATCCGGGCCGGCAGGCCCTGAAAGGCGATGCGCTCGCGCGCCATGTCGAGCCAGTTGTGCAGGTGCGGGTCGTCGGGGATGAGTTCCTTGACCCGCTGGTCGGTCCGGTAGATGTCCTCCGGATTACCGGACAGCGCCGCCCAGCGGAACGGTCCGACGCCCCGGCAGAACAGCGGGCGGATGTAGGCCGGCACGAATCCCGGATAGTCGAAGGCATCCTTCTGGCCCATGTCATAGGCGACCTGGCGGATGTTGTTGCCGTAGTCGAGGACAGGGATTCCGTCATGGTACCATTTGACCATGGCTTCGACATGTACCTTCATGGATGCTCGGGCTGCCGCTTCGACGGCCTTCGGATCGCTTTGGCGCTTGTCCTCCCACTCGGCAACGGTCCAGCCGACCGGCAGATACCCGTTGACCGGGTCATGAGCTGAGGTCTGATCGGTCACCGCGTCGGGCCGGATGCCGCGGGCGACCAGTTCCGGTAAGATCTCGCCGGCATTGCCGTGCACGCCGACGGACACCGCCCGTCCCTCCTTGTGGGCGCGCTCGACGATCTGCATGGCCTGGTCGACGGTGTCGGCCTTTTCGTCGAGATAGCGGGTCTTGAGGCGCATCTCGATCCGGCTTGGCTGGCATTCGATGGCGATCATCGAGGCGCCTGCCATGGTGGCGGCAAGCGGCTGGGCGCCACCCATGCCGCCAAGCCCGGCGGTCAGGATCCACTTGCCGCGCAAATCGCCGCCGAAGTGCTTGCGTCCGACTTCGACAAAGGTCTCGTACGTGCCCTGCACGATGCCCTGTGAGCCGATATAGATCCATGACCCGGCCGTCATCTGGCCGTACATCATCAGGCCCTTGCGATCGAGCTCGTTGAAGTGATCCCAGGTGCTCCAGGCCGGCACGAGATTGGAGTTGGCGATCAGCACGCGTGGTGCGTCTTCATGGGTGCGGAAGATCCCGACGGGTTTGCCCGACTGGACGAGCAGCGTTTCGTCCGCCTCCAGCGACCGGAGGCTGGCGATGATGCGGTCGAAGTCCTGCCAGGTGCGTGCGGCCCGGCCGATGCCGCCATAGACGACAAGTTCTTCGGGGTGTTCGGCAACCTCGGCATCAAGATTATTCATCAGCATGCGCAAGGGGGCTTCGGTGAGCCAACCCTTGGCGGTGATGTCGCCGCCTCTGGGAGAGGTGATCTTGCGCTGGTTGTCGCGCCGGGGGGTTAGGGTGCTCATCTTTGGATCCATTGGTTAGATCAGGAGGTTTGCCGCGTGGATTTCGGCTTGTAGCGGCTGTAGAGGGAGTAGCGGCTGGCTGGATAGGTCAGTTCGACAAGCGTTACGACCTGGCCGGACGACCAGCTTCGCCGGTAAAGCGCCAGACAGGGATCGCCGTCTTCTATGCCGAGAAGGCGTTGCTGCCGGCTGTTCGGGTTGATCGCCTCAACCGTGTGTTCCAGTTCGTCGGCCGGAACGGTGGAGATCAGGTAGGCGGTCGGAGTTGTCGTCAGGTAGTCCTGATCGAGGAAGTGGGGTGCGACATCCGGATTGACATAGCGGTCTTCCAACTGCACGGGCAGGCCGTTTTCGAAATGCACCAGAACGATGTGGAACAGTCTGCTGCCGGGTTCGCGCTCGAACTGTTCGGCCTGGGCTTCTGTCGCATGCACCTCTTCGAGCGCATGGACTTCGGTTTCATGCAGATTGCCCCTGCCTGCAATTTCCTCGGCGATATTGGCAATCTCGATCAGGCTGGTACGCCTTGCCCTTTCGGCAACAAAAGTGCCGACACCGGGCACGCGTGAGAGCACGCCTTCATGGGCCAGTTCGCGCAATGCACGATTTGCCGTCATGCGCGATACGCCGAAGGTCTCGACCAGTTCGTTTTCCGAAGGCACCCGTGTGCCGGGCGGCCAATCACCGGATTGGATCTGGCTCAGGATATGCTGCTTGATGTGCTGATACAGCGGCTGGCCGGCGAGGGTGCCCGCCTGGTCGGTCAGGCTCATAGTGTACCCCTTACCAATTCGCCGGCGCGGATCACGGCTTTAAGCGGGTTGAACCCCAACGGATAGGACAATTCCCCCGGCGCTGCAGCCGACCACAGGGCGAGGTCGGCGCGTTTGCCCGGCGCAATCTCTCCACGGTCCGGCTTGCCGAGCGTGCGGGCCGCGTTGCGGGTGACGCCGCACAGCGCTTCGTGAGGTGTCAGGCCGAATAGCACGCAGGCCATGTTCATGGCCGACAGGATCGAGTGAACGGGTGAGGAGCCGGGGTTCAGATCGGTGGCAACCGCGATCGGCACGCCCTTTTTGCGAAGAGCCTCAACCGGTGGTTTCTGTGTCTCGCCCAGATAATAGAAGGCGCCTGGAAGCAGCACCGCAACCGTGCCTGCCTCGGCCATGGCGCGCACGCCGTCATCGTCGAGATATTCGATGTGATCTGCGGACAGGGCCCCACGCCGTGCTGCCATGGCCGCGCCGCCAAGGTTGGACAGTTGTTCGGCATGCAGCTTGATGGGCAACCCAAGGGCTTGTGCCGCGTCAAACACGCGCTCCATTTCAGCGACACTCAGGGCGATGCCCTCGCAGAAGCCGTCAACTGCGTCGGCCAGACCGTCCTGTGCGGTAGCAGGTAAGGACCGGTTGCAGACGAGATCTATGTAGCCATCCCGGTCGCCGGCGTATTCCGGCGGAAAGGCATGCGCTCCAAGAAACGTTGTCACCACATCCACCGGACGCCGGTCCTGCAATGCCCTGGCGGCCCGGAGCATGCGGCATTCCGTGTCGACATCGAGGCCGTATCCCGACTTGATCTCTACGGTCGTCACACCTTCGCAGAGCAGCGCATCAAGCCTTGGTAGGGCACTTGTCACGAGGTCATTCTCGCTGGCGTCTCGGGTGGCGTTAACCGTTGACAATATGCCACCGCCCGAGCGGGCGATCTCTTCATAGGAAACACCGTTCAGGCGCATCTCGAACTCTCTTGCCCGGTTGCCGCCATATACAAGGTGGGTGTGACAATCGATCAGGCCGGGCGTCATCAACACCCCGTCGCAATCAACCGTGGTATCGCCGGATGGGGCAGCCTGTGCCGGCCCAACCCAGGAAATCTCTTTGTTTTCAATGAGGATGGCACCATCCTCGATCATGCCATAGTCGTCTGCAGTTTCCACCATTGTGGCAATTCGGGCGTTTTTCAGCAGCGTGGAGGGCATGTTCGTTCAGTATGGTTTGCGATCTTGCTTGTACAAGGTTGTATATACAGTTTAAACTGACCACATGACCAAACGCAAGTTCCATTTTGCCGATGCCCTGACGCCGAAAGGATGGCAGCAAGACGTCCTGATCGTGGTGGATGAGGCCGGACTCATCTCGGAGATACGCGGCAGTCGCTCACCTGGCGATGCCCGGCGGTTCGACGGCTTTGCGCTACCGGGTCTGGCCAATGTCCATTCCCATGCGCATCAGCGTGCGATGGCCGGGCTGGCGGAACGTTCCGGACCGGGTGCGGATTCGTTCTGGACGTGGCGTGAGACAATGTATGGCTTTGCGCTGAAGATGAGCCCGGACGACCTGCAGGCGATCGCGGCGCAGGCCTATGCGGAGATGTTGCAGGCGGGTTTCACACGGGTGGGCGAGTTCCAGTATCTGCATCATCAGCCGGACGGGACGGCCTATGCCAACCGGGCAGAGCTTTCCTTGCGATGTGTGGACGCGGCCCGGGCCGCCGGCATCCATATGACCATGCTGCCGGTGCTCTATGCGCATGGCGGGTTCGGCGGAGTGCCGGCCGGCGAGGCCCAGCGCCGGTTCATCAACGATGTGGATAGCTTCTCGCAGGTGCTCGACATCTTGCACGGTGCACTTGCCGGACGGCCTGAGGATAATCTTGGCATAGCGCCTCATTCCCTGCGGGCCGTTACACAGGAGGAGTTGGAGCAGGCCATCACCGTGCTGGATGACCTCACTAGCGATGCACCTGTTCACATCCACATTTCCGAACAGGTCAAGGAGGTCGAGGACTGTATTGCATGGTCTGGGCAGCGGCCGGTCGAGTGGTTGCTGAACGCCTTCGGGGTCGATGGCCGCTGGTGTCTCATCCATGCCACTCATATGGACGAACAAGAAACTATCGGGCTGGCGTGCACAGGCGCGACCGCCGGATTGTGTCCCACCACGGAAGCCAATCTCGGCGATGGTGTTTTCAATGCGGTGACCTATGCGAATGCCGGTGGCCGGATTGCCATCGGGTCCGACAGCCATATCGACATCTCCCCGGCGCATGACCTGCGTCAGCTTGAGTATTCTCAACGGTTGCGGGATCTCAAACGGACGGTACTGACTGGAGGGCCGCACCGGTCCAACGGACGGTTTCTGTTCGATACGGTGTTGTGTGGCGGTCAGGCGGCCATGGCGCAAGCGTCCTCAGGACTTGAAGTGGGTGCACCGGCTGACATCGTGGTTCTTGATGCAGATCACCCGCTGCTCATTGGCAAGACCGGTGATGATGCGCTGGACGCCTGGGTCTTCTCCGGCGGCAACCCTTGCGTCAGGGACGTTATCACCAGTGGCGACCAGGTTGTCGAAGCCGGCCGGCATGTCAGGGCAGACGAAATTCTTGAAGACTATCGCGCGGCGATCTCGCGCCTGACGGCAATGGAGTAGCAAATGGCGGACCATCAGATCACCATTGGAAGCCGTGATATCAATGCTGAAGACATGCGTGCCGCGCTGGCCGGGCCCATAAAAGTGAAGCTGTCAGACGATGCGGTCCGGCAGATCAATGCGAGTCAGGCCGCGATCCTGCAACTGCTGGACAGCGGGGATCCGATCTATGGTGTCAATACAGGCTTTGGCAAGCTGGCCAAGCAGCGGATCGATCGTGAGGATCTGGACATGCTGCAGGTCAACATTGTCCGCTCACATGCAGCCGGGGTCGGCAAGCCTTTGCCGCCGGGAATCGTGCGGCTGGTGATGCTGCTCAAGGCGGCGAGCCTGGCACGCGGTGCATCGGGCGTTCGCGTCGAGGTCGTGCAGAGCCTGCTCGCGCTGCTGAACCAAGACCTGTTGCCACTGATCCCGTCACAGGGGTCGGTCGGGGCCTCTGGCGATCTGGCTCCACTGGCGCATATGAGCCTTGCCGTAATTGGCGAAGGCGAGATCTTCGACGGGACGACGTCCATACCGGCTGCCGTGGCCCTTCAGGCCGCTAAGCTGCAACCGGTGCGGTTGGGACCGAAAGAGGGTTTGGCGCTGCTCAATGGCACTCAGGTGTCGACCGCTCTGGCCTTGTCCGGACTCTTTGAGGCGGAGCGAAACTGTGCCGCAGCGCTGGTCGCCGGTGCCATGTCGGTCGATGCGATCATGGGGTCCGACACGCCGTTCGATGCCCGCATCCATGCGTTGCGCGGCCAGCCCGGCCAGATCATGGTGGCGGGCGCGATCCGAAAATTGATGTCCGGCAGCGAAATCCGGGCTTCGCATGTCGACTGCGAACGCGTGCAGGATCCCTACTCCTTCCGTTGCCAACCGCAGGTCATGGGCGCTTGTGTGGATCTGCTCACGCAGGCCTGGCGAACCCTGCGTGCCGAGGCCAATGCGGTGACCGACAATCCGCTGGTGTTTACCGATGGCCCGGAGGTCCTTTCGGGCGGCAACTTCCACGCGGAGCCGGTGGCCTTTGCTGCGGACATCATCGCCCTGGCGATTGCCGAAACCGGCGCCTTGTCGGAGCGCCGGCTTGCGGCGCTGATCGACAGCTCGATCAGTGAACTACCGCCTTTCCTGGCCGAGAACCCCGGGCTCGACTCCGGCTACATGTTGGCCCAGGTGACGGCGGCCGCGCTTGCCAGCGAGAACAAGCAGCTTTCGCATCCGGCCTCGACCGACAGCCTGCCGACATCGGCCAACCAGGAAGACCATGTCAGCATGGCCACCCACGGCAGTCTTCGCCTGAAACGCATGAATGCCAATACGCGCAGGATTGTCGGCATCGAACTGCTGGCGGCGGCAGATGGAATCGACTTCCGCACACCCTTGAAAACATCACCCCTGTTGCAGCAATCTCATGCCACCATCAGGTCCCAGGTGGCGGTGCGCCGGTCCGACCGGGTGTTTACCGGTGACATCGAGGCGGTTGCCAAGTTGATCCGCGAGGACAGTTTCACCGAATTGACGGGCAGGCCGGTGACGGCCGATGACTGATGGTCTGTGCGGGGAGGTGCGGTACGTGACAGGTCAGATGTTCGATCTCACCGGCAAGGTGGCGGTGATCACCGGAACCAGCCGCGGCATCGGCCGGGCGCTTGCCATGGGCTTTGCCGATGCCGGTGCCAAGGTTGCAGGCTGTGCCAGATCCGCCGATGGCGCCGGCGCGACGGCGGCGGATATCGCGGAACGCGGAGGGGAGGCCATCGGCCTTGCCTGCGATGTGACGAACCCGGCAGACGTCGACCGGCTCATGGCCGAGGCGGCAGAGGCTTTTGGTAAGGTCGATATCGTCGTGGCCAATGCCGGCATGGATATCACCAAGCCGGTCCTCGACTTCACGCCTGAAGAATTTGACCAGGTGATCAGGTCCAACCTGACATCGGCTTACCTAACGGCTCATGCTGCAGCACGCCAGTTCATCAAACAGGGCACGGGCGGCTCTATCGTCATGACATCTTCCAATGCATCGATGGCTGCCTTTGAGCGGCTGACGCCCTATTGTGCGTCCAAAGGCGGCATCGATGCGCTTGTCAGATCGCTTGCCGCAGAATGGGGACCCTTGGGAATTCGGGTTAATTCGATCAATCCGGGTTACACTTATCACCAGATGAATTCGAACAGCACCGAAATCATGGAGCAGGAACAAGACGGCATCATTGCGCGCACGCCTTTGCGGCGTGTGGCTGATGTGGAAGAGATGGCCGGGCCGGCAATCTTTCTGGCGTCGGATGCCGCAAGTTACGTGACAGGCGTCAACCTGCTGGTCGATGGTGGATGGTGCGCGTTATGAAGCCGGTAGACGTTGGCTCCGTCTATCGCGGACAGGTCATGCCGGCATTGTCGGACATGGCGTCTGCGATCGGCAACAAGGGCGTCGATGTCGTGTCATCGCCGGCAACCATCGGATATCTGGAGATTGCCTGTCATCACCTGATCGATCATCTGTTTGAAGGCGATGAGGCGACGGTCGGCGTCGGTTTCGATCTGAAGCATTTGTCGGCTGCCTATGTGGGCCAGCCCGTCGATGTCGAAGCGGAACTCGTGGGCAATGATGGCAAGCGTTTGTCGTTCAAGGTCAAGGCGGCCCAGGGCGGCCGGACGGTCATGTCCGGCACGCATGTTCGCGCGCTTGTTCATCTCGACAGGTTTCTAAAGAAGGATACGGCGCTGAAACCGGATGCGCCGGACATTACGTTTTGGTTCGACGTGCACAGTCCGTGGGTCTATCTCGCCGTGCACCGCATCGGTGATCTTGCCAGACGGCATGGTGCGCGGCTTACGTGGTGTCCGTTTCACTTACCCAGACTGGTCGAGACAATCGGGGGACGCCGGCCGTTGGAGGAAAATGCCGCGTTCGTTTCCTGGTTCCGGCAGGATATCGAAGACCATGCCGAGCAGATGGGATTGCCGTTCACCTTCCATCCGGACTTTCCTTTACGCAATTCCAGGGCGCTGCGCACCTGCCTCTATGCGGACGACCAGGGGCTGGTGGAGCCTTATGTGCAAAGGTTGACCAGGGCTTATTGGGCAGAAGAGGCGGACATTTCCGATTTCGCCGTGCTTGCGTCGCTGGCGCGGGATGCAGGTCTGGATGGCGATGCGGCGGTGGCCGCGGCCCAGTCCGAAGATTATAAGAATCGGGTCGAAACGAATACGCAAGCTGCCATAGACCGCGGAATTTTCGGTGTTCCTACGGTGGATACCGGAAGCAAGCTCTATTTCGGCCAGGACCGGTTCGACCTGTTGGAACGTCACCTGATGCGGGATGCGGGGCGATGAACGTTCCCGATGATCTTTTCGATCTCAAGCGTGGTGAAAGTGCCGTCATCTTGTCAATTCCGCATGCCGGCACCCGCCTGCCGGAAGATATCCGGTTGCGCCTGACCGACGAGGCATGCACGTTGCCGGACACGGATTGGCATGTGGACCGGCTGTACGGGTTTGCTTCAGGCCTGGGCGCAACGGTGATCAAGGCCAACTACTCGCGCTATCTGATCGACCTTAACCGGCCGGCTTCGAACGAGAGCCTCTATCCGGGTCAGGCGACGACGGGTCTGTGTCCGCAGATCCAGTTTGATGGCTCGCCGCTCTATCGGGAAAACGCAATCCTCAGTCAGGAAGAGATCTCGTCGCGGATACGGACCTATTGGCGGCCCTATCACCTGGCGCTGGTCGCGGAGCTCAAGCGGGTTCACGAAAAGCACGGATTTGCCGTTCTTTACGACTGCCACTCCATTGCTTCCAGGGTGCCGCGGCTGTTTGAGGGGACGTTGCCGGTGTTCAATCTCGGCACGGTGAACGGATCCAGCTGCGCACCGGAACTGGAGCAGCAGAGCGAGGACATTCTGGCCGGATCGGGCATGAGCTGGGTGGTGAACGGGCGTTTCATCGGAGGGCATATCACGCGGACATATGGGCAGCCCGCGACAGGGTTGCATGCCCTACAGATGGAACTGGGCTGCGATGCCTATCTCTCCGATGATGGCAGCTACGCCTGGGACGACGACAAGGCAGCCCATGTCATCCCCGTTCTCAGTCGGGTTGTTTGCGGCTTGCTGGAGTGGCGGCCTTAGAGCGCTTTGCCTCCGGCAGATTGCCCGCCGGTGATCGCGGATTCAGGTGACCAGTTTTCCGGCGTCTTCCAGGAAGCGGACGATTTCATCGGCCGACTGTTCAGCCGACTTGACCGAGGTGTCTATGCGTAATTCGGCATTTTCCGGCTGTTCGTAATCGGAATCTATGCCTGTGAAATTCTTGATTTCGCCACGCCGAGCCTTTGCGTACAGCCCCTTGGGATCACGTTGCTCGCAGATCTCTAGCGGTGTGTCGATGAACACTTCGAAGAACTCCTCGCGCTCGACGAGCTCCCGGGCCATCAGGCGTTCGGAACGGAATGGCGAGATGAAGGATACCAGCACGATCAGACCGGCATCGACCATCAATCGGGAAACCTCTGCCACCCGCCGGATATTCTCAACGCGGTCCGCATCGGTAAAGCCAAGATCCTTGTTGAGGCCGTGACGGACATTGTCGCCGTCGAGCAGGTAGGTATGGGCCCCCTGGGACAGTAGCCGTTTTTCAACCAGATTTGCCACGGTCGATTTTCCCGAACCGGACAGGCCGGTGAACCAGAGAACGCACGGTCTTTGCTTCTTCTTCTTGGCGCGGGTGTCCTTGCCGACATCAAGCGCCTGCCAGTGAATGTTCGAGGCGCGGCGCAATGCGAAATGGATCAGGCCCATGCCAACGGTATTGTTGGTGAAGCGGTCAATAATGATGAAACCGCCGAGGTCCCGGTTTTCCGTATAGGCTGTGAATGGAACCGGATCGTCGAGCGAGATGTTGCACACACCGAATTCGTTCAGTTCGAGCGTCTTTGCGGCAATGTGCTCGAAGGTGTTCACGTTGACGGTGTATTTCGGCACGGCGATGGCGCCGGGCAGCAGGCGCGTGCCGATCTTGATCATATAGGGCCGGCCGGGCAGCATGGGTTCATTGTCCATCCACAGGATGGAAGCCTCGAACTGGTCGGCCACGGAAACCGGATCATCTGCGGCACAGATCACGCTGCCGCGGCTGGCATCGACCTCATCTTCCATCACAAGTGTGACGGACTGGCCGGCGACAGCGTCTTCACATTCGCCATCATAGGTGACGATCTTGGCAATCTTGCTCGTGCGCGCGGACGGCAGGACGCGGATTTCGTCTCCCGGGCGGGCCCTGCCCGATGCGATTTGACCGGCGAATCCGCGGAAGTTCTGGTTGGGCCGGTTTACCCACTGAACAGGCATGAGAAAGCGTTCATCCGCTTTACCATCGGTGTTCGAAACGGTTTCCAGGTGTGCCAGGAGGGTTGGACCATGGTACCAGGTCATTACCGTGCTTGGTTCCGTGACATTGTCGCCCTTCAGAGCCGAAACGGGAATACAGACGATGTCATCCACGCCCATGGACGTTGCCAGTTCGCGGTAGTCGCTTTCGATCCGTTCGAATACTTCTTGGTTGTACTCCACCAGGTCCATCTTGTTGATGGCAACGACGAGATGGCGAATGCCGAGCTGTGTGACAATGTAGCTGTGCCGCCGGGTCTGCGTGAGGATACCCTTTCTGGCATCGATCAGGATCACGGCCAGGTCCGCTGTCGAGGCGCCGGTGGCCATATTGCGCGTGTATTGCTCGTGGCCGGGTGTGTCGGCGACGATAAACTTGCGTTTGTCCGTCGTGAACGCACGGTAGGCGACATCAATCGTGATACCTTGTTCGCGTTCTGCCGACAGGCCGTCAACAAGCAGCGCGAAATCGAGTTCTTCGCCCTGCGTTCCGACCCTTCTGGAATCGGATGCCAGCGCGGTGAGCTGATCTTCAAACAGGAGCTTCGATTCGTAAAGCAAACGGCCGATCAGGGTCGACTTGCCGTCGTCGACGCTGCCGCAGGTGATGAACCGAAGAAGATCCTTGTCCTGCTGTGCATCAAGGTAGGTTTGGATGGCCGCATCGGCCTGCGCGGAAGACATCAGAAATACCCCTCCTGCTTCTTCTTCTCCATGGAGGCGGCCTGATCGTGATCGATGACACGGCCGGAGCGCTCTGACGACGTCGTCAAGAGCATTTCCTGGATGATTTCCGGCAAGGTTGCCGCCGGGCTTTCGACCGCACCCGTCAGTGGGTAGCAACCTAATGTGCGGAATCGTACCACGCGCATTTCGGGTTCTTCACCTGGCAGAAGCGGCATGCGCTCGTCATCCACCATGATCAACTGGCCGTCGCGGTCCACGACGGGGCGTTCCTTGGCGAAGTACAGCGGTACGATAGGAATGTTCTCCAGATAGATGTATTGCCAGATGTCGAGTTCGGTCCAGTTTGACAGAGGAAAGACGCGTAAGGATTCGCCCCGGTTCATGCGCGTGTTGTAAAGCTGCCAGAGTTCCGGGCGCTGGTTCTTCGGGTCCCATCTGTGCTGCGCCGTGCGGAACGAGAATATCCGCTCCTTGGCGCGGGATTTCTCCTCGTCGCGGCGTGCGCCGCCAAATGCGGCATCGAAACCATACTGGTTGAGCGCCTGTTTGAGCGCTTCGGTCTTCATGATCTCGGTATGCAGCGCCGAGCCATGGTCAAACGGGTTCACGCCTTTGGCCAAACCGTCCGGGTTTGTATGGACAATCAGATCAAGACCGAGTTTCTTTGCGGTATCGTCTCGAAACACAATCATCTCCCGAAACTTCCATGTGGTGTCGACATGCAAGATCGGAAATGGCGGCTTGGAGGGATGGAACGCCTTCATGGCCAAATGGAGCATGACGGCGGAGTCCTTGCCGATTGAATAGAGCATGACAGGGTGTTCGCATTCGGCGACCACCTCGCGCATGATGTGGATGGCTTCGGATTCGAGGCGCTGAAGATGCGTAAGTCCGTGCGTCATTGTGAGCGGTTGCGGTCCGGTTGCTGTTGTTTTGCTGGAATTAGAGAATTTTCTGATGTGCTTGTGGGCTGTGCCCAGGTTTATTGTCAATGTGACAATAGCTCGATTACGATAACAAATGTCATGAATGACTCACACCATGAGAGGCATTACGCCCGCATGCCAAATCGCGACAATACCGGATATGAAACCGGCGCACAGGACCCGCACGATACAGCACGCAGCAGCGTGCGTAAGCTGGAAGCCTATATCGGTCACGAGGTCAAGGATTTTCGAGAAAAACTCGGAATGACCATCAGCGAATTGTCGGGCGCTGCCGGCATTTCGGCTGGCATGCTGTCAAAGATCGAAAACGGCTCGACATCGCCTTCGCTGTCGACCCTGCAATCGGTGTCACGGGCGTTGAATGTGCCGGTGACAGCTTTGTTTCGAGGCTACGACCAGGTGCGCGACGCAACTTTCGTCAAGGCCGGCGAGGGCTTGACCATCGAGCGGCGTGGCACGCGCTCCGGGCATCAGTACGAACTGCTTGGACATACGCCGCACGGGTCGCTCGCCGTCGAGCCTTATCTGATTACATTGACGGACAAATCCGAGGTGTTTCCGGTCTTCCAGCACTCCGGCCACGAGTTCATATATATGCTGGAAGGCGTGGTGATATATCGGCACGGCAGCAAAACCTACCGGCTTGTGCCGGGAGATTCCCTGTTCTTCGATGCGGATGCCCCGCATGGTCCAGAAGAGCTTGTGGAACTGCCCGCCCGGTTTCTGTCCGTCATCAGCTATTCGCGCGAAACCCGATGATGGTAAGCGTCGGGCGCGTGCTGTTGTTTCCTGTCAAGAAACTTTATTTCACTGCATTGATTGTTGTGCCAAGCGCGACTACACTGCCTGCGGTGTGACGTGAGCGGGTCCGGATGACGTTTCCGGGCCCGCCATATTCAGGAGCGCGCTATGTGCGGCATTGTTGGACTCTACCTCAAGAACGAGGCATTGAAGCCGGATCTGGGTAAGATGTTCGCGCCCATGCTGGTGGAGATGACGGACCGTGGACCGGACTCGGCCGGGTTTGCCATTTACCGAGATCCCGTCGATCAAGGTCAGGTCAAGTTCACGCTTGCTTCGGATGACCCCGAACAGGACTGGAAGGCGCTCGATACCGGTCTGGAGGCAGGCCTTGGCTGCGACGTCCATGTCGATGTCCTGTCCGATCATGCAATCGTTATTACCGATGCGACGGAACGCGATGTACGGGACTGGCTGGCGGAAAACATGCCGCAAATTCGTGTCGTCGGGTCCGGTACGACGGTGGAGATCTTCAAGCAGACCGGTCTGCCGGCCGAGGTTTGCGGACATTTTGCGCTTGAACAGGCCTCCGGCAGCCATGCCATCGGTCACACCAGGATGGCGACAGAAAGTGCCGTCACGACCGCCGGGTCCCATCCGTTTGCCACCGGACTGGATCTTTGCCTGGTGCACAACGGATCGCTGTCGAACCACAACCGGCTGCGGCGCTATCTCGCCCGGCATGGCGTGACCTTCGATACGGAAAACGATACCGAGGTGGCGGCCGGTTATATGACCTGGAAGTTGCGAGACGGTGCCAGCCTGCGCAGGGCGCTGGAAGACGGGTTGGACGATCTCGATGGCTTCTACACCTTTGTTGCCGGTACGCGTGACGGATTTGCCGTGTTGCGCGATCCGATCGCCTGCAAACCGGCCGTGCTGGCGGAGACGGACGACTATGTCGCGTTCGGCTCGGAGTACCGGGCGCTGGCGACGCTACCCGATATCGGGAATGCCAGGGTCTGGGAGCCGGAACCCGGCGTAGTCTATAGCTGGGGAGGTGGGCAGTGACCGGTGCCGGGGATAACATCGAGACCCTCAATCTTGCGCAGTTGAGCTTGCGTGAGGTCAATGAGCGGCTGCAGAGCCACAATGGGCCGGGTGAGCCGGGTGCCTATCGCGTGGCAAGTCCCGGCGGCGTTCACGCGCTGGCATGCGGTCTTGATGGCGACATCGACGTCGAGATCCTAGGCCATGCCGGA
>JANQIR010000197.1 GCA_028282065.1 Aestuariivirgaceae bacterium | reverse complement strand
ACACCGGACAACGGCCCACTTGAAATCGTACCCGGAAGTCATCGCGGTCCCATACACAGCCTTTGGCATGACGGTGTCTTCACTGCGGCAATTGACGATGAACTAGCTGACAAATGCCGCAATCAGGCAATCCGCTGTGAGGGATCGGCCGGCGCCTGTTGCTTCATGCACACTCGCCTGCTGCACGGTTCAGCCCCAAATCTGTCGGACAAGCCGAGGACACTGTTCATAACCGTTTACGCCAGCGAGGATGCAATGGCTCTTTCGCCGAATCCGGTTCCAAGCACGCTGGACGGCGAAATCATCAGTGGTACCCCGACCGGCCGTGTCCGTTCCATCGCCTTTGAGCTTGAACTGCCGCAAAAACCTCACCAGTCTTCGTTCTTCGAGCAGCAGTCAGAAGCGGCAGCGCGCGGGTAAGATGTCTGGCTCTTTATGCCACCTGCCCCCGGCAATATGAGGCTTGGCCGCGAAAAGCTTCTATTTACCATTTCTGCAATCGGTGTATCTCAATGCCTGCCAGTTTACAGGTTACTACCTGTTCCCGGGCTAAACCTAGAGCACAGTGCACCCAGGTCGAATCGTTCTGGACGTACTGCACTCTAGACAGTCTAGGGTCGGGAGACAGCACTTGAGGGCCGCCATCTGTGCAGGAAGTAAAGAATGTCCGTAGGACGCGGTACGTTGCCGCAGCACTCATAGTTTGCCTGTTGGGGCTGCTTGCTGTTTCCGGCATTCAGCTCGTACGGGACAACACAAACAGTTTCCTGCGGTCAAACGCCAACCATGCTGCCGCAAGCTGGAGCGAATTTATCGCTGCGTCGACGCCTGACTTCAACGACATCCTGCAAGGCGCCGAACCCAAGCCGTCAACGTTGAGGAATTTACGCAATGCCGCCAGCGCCAGCAAGGTATATGCGTTCAAGGTGTTCGACACCGCCGGAAGACTGGTTCTGGAGGTTGACAGACGTGCTGTACCGGTGTCGGGCAGCCCATTTCCAAGAAAGAACACACCGGCCGGTGTCAATGCCGGTCAAATCGGCAGGCCCAGCCTTGAGCTGACGTGGGTATCTGCACCGATTGTTCTCAATCGTCAAAATGTCGGACACATCAATCTCCTGCTCGACCAATCGGGCCTGCGTGCAGCATTTGTCAGTGCGTTCACAAATGCCGGCGCCGTGTCGTTGGCATTGATAACGCTCACGCTGGTCACCGCGCTTCTGGTCCACTTGCAACAAAGCCGCGAGGCACGTGCCCGCCTGAAGGAGATCCAGGAACGTGACGTACTGACAAATCTGCCGAGCCGCTCGGCATTCTTCCAGGCGATTGACAATGCTCTGGACAATCAGAACTCCGGCAAACATGTCATGGCAATCATGATTGCCGACCTGGACAGGTTCATGGAGATCAATGAAACCTTCGGCACCGAAGTGGGTGATTATGTTCTGTGCAGCATAGCCATGCGGCTGGAGGCCATCGCCGGACGAAACAGCATTGTGGCACGCCTGGGAGGTGACAACTTCGGCATTCTGCTGCCGGAACTCGAGTCCAAGGAAGATGCCGCCACGATCGGCAGGGACATTCTGAGCGCCCTTAACGACCCGGTCAGTCATGGCAACAACAACATCAAGCTAAAGTCGACACTTGGCGTATCCATGGCGCCTGCCGATGGAACCGACCGGCCAGCTTTGACGCGTCGCGCCGATCTCGCCAGATTTGCCGCTAAGGAGGATGGCGGCAACCAGCTCAGGTTCTATGACGCCAGCACCGAGGCGCATTACGAAGGTCAGCGAAAGACCGAACGTACGGTACAAAGAGCATGCGACTCGCAGTCCTTCCGCTTGCACTATCAGCCGCTGTACAGTCTTCGTACCGGCCGATTGAAAAGTTTCGAGGCCCTGATCCGGCTGCCCGACGGCAAGGGCGGCATGATTTCACCTGCCGAGTTCATTCCTGCCGCGGAACGCACACGCAAAATCAACGAGATCGGACAGTGGGCATTGCATGAGGCATGCGCAGCCGCCGCCACCTGGCCGGAGGAACTGACAATTGCCGTTAACCTGTCGCCAATCCAGTTCAACACCGGGGATCTTTTGGATCATGTCAGATCCGCACTGAATGCCTCCGGTCTGGCCGCCAAGCGGCTCGAACTGGAGGTTACAGAAGGTCTCATGCTGGAAGACTCCGAAGAGATCCGCGACCAGCTCGCACAGTTACAGGAGCTGGGCATAAAGATCGTGCTGGACGATTTCGGCTCGGGCTACTCCAGCTTGAACTATCTCTGGCGGTTCCCCTTCGACAAGATCAAGATTGATCAGTCCTTCATTCGCGGCATGGCGCACAATGCACAAGCCAAGGGTATCCTGAAGACAATAGTGAACCTCGGGCGAACCATGAACCTGCAAATCACGGCAGAAGGTGTGGAAACCCTGGAGCAAGCCAGGTTCCTCCGGCAAATCGACTGCGATCTCGTACAAGGTTATCTGTTCGGCAGGCCACTGCCAGTTACAGATGTCGCCGGCCTCGTCCTTTCGGACTTTCGCGCCCGTATCTCCCCGTCTGCGGTCATCGATGACAAGCCGCGGATTACAACAAAGCAGGCCCTGGCAGGCTGAGGCAAAGCGCGCTAATCTTCAAAGGGGTCGCGCATCAAGATCGTGTCATCACGCTCAGGAGACGTGGACAAAAGCGCCACTGGGCACTCAATCAACTCTTCCAGGTGACGGACATATTTGACAGCCTGCGCCGGCAGGTCGTTCCAGGACCTCGCACCAGCCGTCGATGCGTGCCAGCCCTCAAAGCTCTCCCAGATGGGTTGGACGCGCGACTGCGCCCCCTGCCCGGCGGGCAGACGCGAGATCCGCTCGCCATCGAGTTCGTAACCGACGCAGACCTTGATCTCGTCAAAGCCGTCCAGCACGTCGAGTTTTGTCAACGCCACACCGCTCACCCCCGACGTCTTGATCGCCTGACGCACCAGCACCGCATCGAACCACCCGCAGCGCCGTTTACGGCCGGTGACCGTTCCAAACTCCCGGCCTCTCTCGCCGAGCGTGTCGCCGATCTCATTGTCCTGCTCCGATGGGAACGGCCCCGACCCGACACGGGTCGTATACGCCTTGGCAATCCCCAATACGTAACCTAGACCGCCCGGACCGAAACCGCTTCCGGTGGCTGCCTGCGCGGCAATTGTGTTTGACGATGTGACGAACGGATAGGTGCCATGGTCGATATCGAGCATGGTGCCTTGCGCCCCTTCAAACAGAATGCGCTTTCCTTCACGCCGGGCGCTGTCCAGAAGATGCCATACCGTGTCCATGTAGGGCAGTACTTTCGGCGCCACCTGAGAGAGTTGATCGAAGAGCTCGTCAGCTGACAGTTCCTCCACACCGAGCCCACGTCTGAGCGCGTTGTGATGCGTCAACAGGCGATCCACCTTCGGACCGAGCGTCGACAGGTTCTTCAGGTCGTAAACCCTGATCGCCCTGCGCCCGACTTTGTCTTCATAAGCTGGACCGATACCACGCCCCGTCGTGCCGATCTTGCCGGCGCCGGCCGCTGCCTCGCGAATACCGTCGAGCTCCCGGTGCAACGGCAAGATCAAGGTTGCGTTCTCCGCGATGCGCAGATTGTTCCTTGTTATCGACACCCCCTGAGCCGACAACCGCTCGATCTCATCGGCAAACGCCCAAGGATCCACCACAACCCCATTGCCGATGACCGACAGCTTGCCTTCGCGCACGATGCCGGACGGCAGCAGCGACAGTTTGTACGTCACACCATCTATGACGAGTGTGTGCCCGGCATTGTGACCACCCTGAAACCGGACCACCACATCTGCCCGCTCCGACAGCCAGTCGACAATCTTGCCCTTGCCCTCGTCGCCCCACTGGGCACCGACCACGACAACATTCCCCATGCGCCAACCCTCGTCCAATGAGCCAAAGCAAACGGCTCCGGAGAGGTTCCTCCGGAGCCGTTAAGGGGAACTACACCAGATCTGCTCAGAACACCAGTGTTTTGGCCTGCCTGACATGCGGAAGCGCGCGCACTTTCTCCAGAACAGCCGTTTCGATTGTGTCGTCGACCTCAACAAGAGCGATGGCATTGCCGCCCTGCGATTGCCGTCCCAGACTAAACGTCGCGATATTCACACCTGCATCACCCAGTACCATGCCAAGCGCACCGATAAAGCCAGGTTTGTCCTCGTTGGTCACATACAGCATGTGCGCGCCCATCTCCGCCTCCAGGTTGATTCCCTTGATCTGAATGACCCGCGGCTTTCCATCCGAAAACACCGTCCCAGCCACCGAGCGTTGCTGTTTTTCGGTACGCACCGTTAAGCGGACATAGCTGTCGTAAACACCACGGCTCGATTGCCGGATTTCATCGACCTGGATCCCACGCTCGCGCGCCACGACCGGCGCCGAGACCATGTTCACCGTCCCTAGCATCGGCGTGAGCAGGCCCGCAAGCAGGGCCGACGTCAGCGCCCTGGTGTTCATCTCGCCAACCTCGCCGGCATATTCGATAGCGATCCCCTTGATCGCACTCTCCGTCAACTGGCCCGCGAACGATCCGAGCTGTTCGCACAAGGCCACATAGGGTTTGAGCCGGGGCGCTTCGTCCGCCGTTATAGACGGCATGTTCAGCGCATTCGTCACGGCCCCGCTGAGCAGATAGTCCGACATCTGCTCGGCGATCTGAATGGCAACATTCTCCTGTGCCTCCGATGTCGAGGCGCCAAGGTGTGGCGTGCAAATTACATTCAGCGCCCCGAACAGCGGATTGTCGGTTGCCGGCTCTTCTTCAAAAACATCGATCGCCGCACCCGCGACGTGGCCCGCGTCCAAGGCGGCGATCAGCGCCTCCTCCGCCACCAGCCCGCCACGCGCACAATTGATTACTCGGGCCCCCGGTTTCATAGTTGCCAACGCGCGAGCATCGATAATATGGCGCGTCTTATCCGTGAGCGGCGTATGCAGCGACACAAAGTCCGCCCGCCGCAGCAGCTCTTCAAGCTCCACCTTTTCCACCCCGATTTCCACCGCACGTTCGGGCGACAAATAGGGATCGAAGGCGACAACCTTCATTCTCAAGCCAAGTGCCCGGTCGGCGACGATCGATCCAATATTGCCGCATCCAATTATGCCGAGGGTCTTGTTGAACAGTTCGACGCCGACAAACCGGCTCTTTTCCCACTTGCCAGCCTGCGTGGACAGATCGGCCGCCGGAATCTGCCGGGCAAGCGCCATCATCATGGCGATGGCATGCTCCGCCGTCGTGATGGCATTGCCGAACGGGGTGTTCATCACAATGACCCCTTTTGCGGTTGCGGACGGCAGATCGACATTGTCGACACCAATCCCCGCCCGGCCGATCACTTTCAGATTTCCGGCCCGTTCGATAACTTTGGGCGATACCTTTGTCGCGGAACGGATCGCCAAGCCATCATATTCGCCGATACGTGCCAAAAAGGCGTCCTTGTCCTTTCCAAGGTCAGGTTCGTAGTCAACTTCAAGCCCCCGGGTCTTGAAGATCTCCACGGCTGTGGGAGACAGTTTGTCGGAAACCAGCACGCGCGAGCTCATGGGTCGCTCCTCAATTCATTGTCAGGAAAGTGGAAATCTGTTTCGCCTCAAGGCGCTGCGACAGGCGCGGTCAGCGCCGCAAAGGCCCATTCAAGCCACGGCATCAGCGCCACGACATCGCTGGTCTCCACGCTCGCACCACACCAGATCCGCAGGCCCGGCGGCGCGTCGCGATACCCGTTGATATCCATCGCCACGCCTTCTTCCTGCAGAAGGGATGCCATACGTTTGGGAAGGCCCGCCTTGTCCTCAACGCTCAATCCGTAAGACGCGTCCGGCAGAATGCTAAGGCAAACCGACGTATTGGATGCCGTTGCCGGATCGGCCGCAAGGTTCTCCGCCCAAGAGGTATTCGCCACCCAGTCGGCGATCACCTTTGCGTTGGCATCTGCCCGGGCGATCAACGCAGGCAGGCCACCCAGTCCACCCGCCCACTCCAGAGCGGCTATGTAGTCTTCGACACACAGCATGGACGGCGTGTTGATAGTCTCACCGCGAAACACACCGTCGATCAGCTTTCCACCCTTGGTGAGGCGGAAGATCTTGGGCAAAGGCCATGGTGGCGTATAGGTCTCCAGCCGCTCAACGGCACGCGGACTCAAGATCAGCATGCCATGCGCGGCTTCACCACCCAGCACCTTCTGCCAGGAATAGGTCACAACATCGAGCTTGCCGAAATCAAGCGGCTGGGCAAAGGCAGCGGACGTCGCATCGCAGATCGTCAGACCGGTGCGGTCATCGGCGATCCACTCGCCGTTGCGCACACGCACACCGGACGTCGTTCCGTTCCATGTGAACACCACATCGCGGGAGAAATCCACCTGCGCAAGATCCGGCAGTTCTCCATAAGGCGCCTCGATAGCCCGAACGTCCTGCAGCCGCAGATGCGCGACGGCATCGCTCACCCAGCCCTTTCCGAAACTCTCCCATGCCAGCATATCAACGCCGCGTTCACCGAGCAGGTTCCACAACGCCATCTCCACGGCCCCCGTGTCGGAGGCCGGTACGATGGCGATGATGTGACTATCGGGAACTTCGAGAATGTCGCGGGTAAGATCGATCGCCCGTTTGAGCCGGGCCTTGCCCTCAGGCGAGCGGTGCGAACGTCCCAGCAGCGCCTTGTCCAGCAGTGCCGGTGTCCAGCCGGGAATCTTTGCGCACGGTCCTGATGAAAAATGCGGATTGACCGGCCGCACAGCCGGTTTGACACGATTTGCCATAGATGATCATCCTTCCAGATGCATGCCCCTCGTTGGGGAGGGGTGTCCCACCGCGGTACCTACAGCAAGCCGGCGCATCGCACAATAGACGAAGGTCTTAGCAGCGCTGCCACATTCAACAGTCTCCGGAATGAAACATAGAAGGCGTCATGCGGGACAAGTGCGCCTAGAGCATTTTTTGTGAAACCTGAGTCACTAAAAATGCTCTATCTCTTTGATATTAAGCATGTTCTTATCCGAAAACCGCGCGCACTTTTCGGGAACATGCTCTAGCACACCAACGGCATGACCCGGCGCGCCTTTCCTCCGGCGGACAATCCGGGCCGACCATCGCCGGAACCGGACGCCTCCAGGTTTCAAAACATGCCGACAGGAGTGGCGATCACCAGGATCCGAAGTGATATCGCAATCCGACCTTGAACTCATGGACGATAATGTCGTCGACAACCAGTGGCACGGCACCGCCGGAGCGCGCCTCACCAAGGTCGGTCAGCCGGTAGGCGGCATCAAGCTTGAAACTCGGCGTGATGTCGTATGAAAATCCGGCCTGAAGATTGATGGCGATATCGACGTTGTCGCCCGAAGCAGAGTCAACCGGCTGCGAAACATTGGTAATCTCATGATAGGCAACACCGACGCCAGCGCCGATATAAGGCGTCCAGCCACCGTAATTGGTGATGTCGTAAAAGACATTCACGAACCCGACATAGCTTTGCAGATCGGCATCAAGCGTGTTGTAAGGGTCGCGTATGGAACTGCGCAGGCGAACCCCGCCAACCGCTTCAACCCTGAAGGTTTCCGTCACCTGGCAACCCAGACCGCCCTCGATGAACCCGGTATTCTCGATCTCTTCATCGACCGCGGACGTACCGCCACCGCCACCAAAGCCGATAAACACCGCTGAAAGGTCCCGGCTGACGGAAGGCGTCTCATAGATCGCGCCACCGCCGTCGATACGCGCATAAAGACAGGAAGCGTATCCTCCGGAATTGCCGTAGTCGCCAGCGTGTGCACCTGCGGTGACAAACAGGCTGAGGGCGGCAACCGAAGCTTTCAGACCGCAACGAACCTTCATTCCACAAACTCCATCCCGATCGACCGGCAGGTCTGCGCGGCCTGGCCACGCCAATAAAGAAAACCTCACTGATGGATCATCGATGGATACTGACCGGGAAAGCCGGATCAAAGCGGCCGGTCCAGAGCCAGCGACGATTCACGCTGGAACTCATCATTAACCAAACCGCTTAAGAAGCCCTTAAGGCTAACAAACCGTTTTACAGGTGTTTCAAGCCGCTCACGACGCAACGCCGCAGCGCGCCGTCAGATCGCCTCCCGGGTGATGACATCGACCAGATCATCAACGACGGCGTGCACCAGGTCTTCGTCATCCCCTTCCGCCATCACACGGATCAACGGCTCCGTGCCAGAGGGTCGCACAACCAGCCTGCCCGTTTCGTCCAAACGCTTCTCCGCCTGCTTGATGGCAGCCTTCACCGGCGCCAGTTCCATCGGCTTTTGTGCGCGCACGCGGACATTCTTCAGAACCTGCGGAACCGGAGAAAACAGATTGCACACCTCACTCACCGGCTTTCCGCTTTCAACGACCGCCGCCAGAACCTGCAACGCCGCCACAAGCCCGTCGCCCGTCGAGTTGAAGTCCGACAACACAATATGTCCGGATTGCTCGCCGCCGACATTGAAGTCGTTGGTCAGCATGTGCTCGACGACATACCGATCGCCAACCTTGGTGCGCTGCAGGCTGAGGCCACGCGAGGACAGATATCGCTCCAGCCCGAGATTCGACATGATCGTCGCAACCAGCCCCCCGCCACGCAAACTGCCGTTCTTGTGCCATGAGGTGGCGATCAGGGCCATGAGCTGATCGCCATCGATGATCTCGCCGCGTTCATCGACAATGATCACCCGGTCGGCGTCGCCATCGAGCGCGATGCCGATATCCGCCCGCAATTCGCGCACCCGTTCGGACACCCTGCCCGGCGAAGTCGACCCCACCTTGTCATTGATATTGAAACCGTTCGGCTCGATCCCGACGGAAAACACCTCCGCACCCAGTTCCCACAGAGCCATCGGCGCAACCTTGTAGCTGGCTCCGTTCGCGCAATCGATCACGATCCTCAAACCGTCCAGCCGCAGGTTCTTCGGGAATGTTCGCTTGGCAAACTCGATATAGCGCGCCTGGGCATCTTCGATCCGCTTTGCCCGTCCGAGCTGGTCGGTGGCCGCCAGCAACGGACCGGTATCTTTGTCGATCAGATTTTCGATCTTAAGTTCCTGTTCGTCCGACAGCTTGTAGCCATCCGGTCCGAACAGCTTTATCCCGTTGTCATGATAAGGGTTGTGCGATGCAGAGATCATCACCCCCATATCAGCGCGCAAAGACCTCGTCAGCATGGCCACCGCCGGTGTCGGCAGGGGCCCGAGCATGAAAACGTGCATACCGACGGACAGGAACCCCGCCGAAAGGGCCTGCTCGATCATATAGCCGGAAAGACGCGTATCCTTGCCGATCACCACACGGTGTTGGTGTTTGCCCCTGAGATACATGCTGCCAGCCGCCATGCCGACCTTGAGCGCCATTTCCGCAGTCATCGGCAGCGTGTTGGCCTTGCCTCTTATCCCATCTGTCCCAAAGTACTTTCTAGACATAACCGATCCCGCACATTGATTTCCGCAGACATGTCACGACCAGGTGCGTACACACAATGGTATGACCACCAGGACAATTACCGCTAATCACAAAATAGCCTTCCCTGTTCGGCTATTCAGCCAGTTGACGGAGCCCTGCAGATGCACGCCAGACATCCAACGCGTGCCGGGTTTCGCCGACATCGTGCACTCGCAAGATTTGCGCCCCCTGGATGGCCGACGCCACCGCAGCGCCCAGCGAACCCGCCGCACGCCTGCCAGCCGCCTTTTCTCCGGTCAACGCCCCGATAAACGCTTTTCTGGATGCCCCGACCATAAGCGGCGCCCCCAGCCCATGAAACAAACTCAATCGGCGCAAAAGATCCAGGTTATGTGCAAATGTCTTGCCAAATCCGATCCCGGGATCGACGATAATCCGGTCCGCATTGATTCCGGCATTCACCGCCCTTTGCACGAAATTTTCAAGGGCATCGAACACATCCAGAGCGACATCGTCATAATGCGGCGCCTTCTGCATGGTCTTTGGATCGCCCTGGGCATGCATCAGCACAACCGGCAGATCAAGGCTCGCTGCCATCGGCGCGCTTTGCGGATCATGCGTCAGGGCTGACACATCATTCAGCAGTGTCGCACCCGCCGCAGATGCCTGTTTCATGATCTGCGACTTGCGGGTATCAACCGAAACAGCAAAACCTTCGCCCGTCAAAGCCTCGATCACCGGAAGGACTCGTGACAGCTCAAGGTCGAACGCCACCGGATCGGACCCGGGCCTGGTCGACTCGCCGCCAACGTCGAGAATATCCGCGCCCTGGCGCGCCAATTCCCGGCCATGCCGGATTGCACTGTCCGGATCGTGGTATTCACCGCCGTCCGAAAAGCTGTCCGGAGTTACGTTGACAATCCCCATCAGCGACGGCTCGCCGCTTACCCCGGCTACGATCTTAGGACGCGGCACGGCGATCTTTTCCAGCCGATCCGTGATTTCACAATCCGAAGATGCCGCCAGATCTGGGTAACTGTGCCAGGAACGGCTGACCAGGGCCTCGTGCCGGAAGGACAGTTCGACCCGCGTGAAAGCCAGGTTGGCCCCGGCAATGCGCCCGGCATCACCGGCCTCTATCGCCTCGTTTGCGTCCCGGCCCCACAAGAGACCCGCAGGCCGCAGGTAAGCCTTGCCATCACTCATACCGGTCGATCCGAAAGAAAATCTGACGCCGGGATCATCACGAACCCCGGCGCCATGTCAAATGCCAAATTTTGCAGATACCGGTCCTTGAGGAACCTATCCGCCGATGGAAAGGATTATGGCAGTCAACCCTGCGGTTGCGGTTCCATCTCGCCACTGCCCTCATCGCCCTTCTTGGGCTTGGTCACGGGTACGGCAGACGTCGCCTTCTGCGGGGGCTTGTTGTCTTCCTCGTCATTGCGCTGCGGAGGCTTGCCATCGATAAGGTCCTTGATCTCGTCTCCAGACAGCGTCTCGTACTCAAGCAGCCCCTGGGCGAGTGTCTCAAGGTGGTCCTTCTTCTCCGTCAGGATACGTTTGGCGGTGGAATAGCCTTCGTCGACCAGACGGCGGATTTCCTCGTCGATCTTCTGGGCAGTCTGTTCAGAAACGTTCTGCTGACGCGCAACGGAGTGACCGAGGAACACCTCTTCCTGATTGTCGCCATAGGCCACCAGCCCCAGTTCCTTCGAATACCCCCAACGGGTCACCATGGCCCGTGCAAGCTTGGTGGCCTGATCGATATCTGACTGCGCGCCGGACGTCACATTGTCCGGACCGAAGACCAGTTCTTCCGCAACCCGGCCACCCATCATGATCGCCAGCCTGGATGTCATTTGTTTGTACTTCATCGAGTATCGGTCGGCTTCCGGCAGTTGCATGACCATACCGAGCGCGCGGCCACGCGGAATGATCGTCGCCTTGTGCACCGGATCGGCTTCGGGAACGTTGAGAGCAACGATCGCATGGCCGCCTTCGTGATACGCCGTCAGCTTCTTTTCTTCCTCCGACATGGCCATGGACTTGCGCTCCGAACCCATCAGAACCTTGTCCTTGGCATCTTCGAAGTCGGCCTGCGTCACCAGCCGCCGCGAACGCCGCGCTGCCAGCAGAGCAGCCTCGTTTACCAGATTGGCCAGATCCGCACCGGAGAACCCAGGCGTTCCGCGCGCAATGACCTTGGCGTCCACATCCGGCGCCAGGGGCACATTGCGCATGTGGACCTTCAGGATCTTCTCACGGCCTGTGATATCCGGATTGGGCACCACGATCTGCCGGTCGAACCGACCCGGACGCAGAAGCGCCGGATCGAGCACATCGGGACGGTTTGTTGCGGCAATCAGGATTACGCCTTCATTCGCTTCAAAGCCGTCCATCTCCACAAGCAGCTGATTGAGCGTCTGCTCGCGCTCATCATTGCCGCCTCCAAGGCCGGCGCCGCGGTGCCTGCCGACGGCATCGATTTCATCGATGAAGATGATGCACGGTGCGTTCTTTTTCGCCTGCTCGAACATATCGCGGACGCGCGAGGCGCCGACACCGACGAACATTTCCACGAAGTCGGAACCGGAAATCGTAAAGAACGGCACGTTCGCTTCGCCGGCAATCGCGCGCGCCAGCAGCGTCTTACCGGTACCGGGAGGCCCAACCAGAAGGGCACCCTTTGGAATCTTGCCGCCCAGGCGCTGGAACTTGTGCGGATCACGCAGAAACTCGACCACTTCCTGCAGATCTTCTTTCGCTTCGTCGATCCCCGCGACATCGTCAAACGTCACCCTGCCGTGCCGCTCGGTCAAAAGCTTCGCCTTGGACTTTCCAAAACCCATGGCCTTGCCGGATCCGGCCTGCATCTGGCGCATGAAGAAGATCCACACACCGATCATCAACAGGATCGGGAACCACGACAGCAACACCCCGGGCAGGAAACCTTCTTCCGTCGCCGGCTTGGCCTTGATCTCCACACCCTTTGAGCGAAGTTGCGTGATCAGGCCGGGATCGCTCGGCGCATAGGTCTGGAACCCGCGGCCATTGTTCAGCTGGCCGGTAATCGAGTCGCCGGAAATCGTCACCAGGCGTACCTCGCCCTTGTCGACGCGCTCAAGAAACTGCGTGTAACTGATCTCGCTGGCCGCCGTGCGCTGGCTTGGCCCTTGAAACAGATTGAACAGGGCAAACAGCAGCAACGCGATGATCACCCAAACGGCAAAGTTCCGAAAATTGTTCACGTATATCCTCGCCAGTCTCCGGATGATGGCTTGCGCTCACACGGGCGTCCACCCTCGCCGGCCCGAAACGTTGATCCTAACATAAGTACGCAGGCATCGATTGCCAAGTTCAACGATGATGGTGAATACCATATCAAGAACACCGTTTAGCCAATGTTAGGCCTCCGTATCAACCGGCCCTTTCGCCAGATCTGGCATAGCCGCCGGAAAAGACGTACGAATCCGCAATCCATCCGGAAATCCGGGACATTTTTGCCCAAGTGCCGGTACAGCGATCACCACATCCCCTTGCACCAGGACCGGTAACCCGTTCCAGACAAACGCCGGCAACTCCCGCGGCCGCCGAAAATCCGGCGCATCGCCAGGATCCGCGACCTCTTGCAGCGTCAGGATTCGCAACCCCGAAAACGATTGAAGTCCCTGAAGTTCAATCACAAACCGGCGATCCCAGATTTCTTGAACCGCGCCCTCACGGCCGCTGACGTTCATAACCGGCTGTGAAATGCGCCCGGGTTCGCGCCCGGCGAGTATTTCCCGCTTGCGCCGAACGATTCGGCACCCGCCCAACGTCCTGGCCGATCCGGAACCGTCCAGCAGCCAACTGTCAAGCCGCTCAAGGCCGGCCAGACTGCCGGCATCCCAGCTTCCGCCGGACAAAACAATCAGCCGACCCAGCACCCTCAACCGGATTTCCGCAGGCAGGTCTGCAAGAGCATCTGTCTCAACGCGGAAGTATCCGGCCGGCTCGGTCGTGACCAGCTGACGAAGCGCAACGTCTGTGTAGTGCCACAACGCATCCCGCGCCCTTCTCACTCTCTTGGCACTGAGGGCAAGAGACTGTGGCGCAAGATCTTCGTCAAGACAGGCTTGGCGCAGTCTGTTTCTGAGCCTGACCCGCTCGAACGCTTCATCGCTGTTGCTTGGATCTTCCAGCCAGGCCTGCCCCGCAGCTTTGAGCGTTGCTCTCAAACTGTCACGGGTCACCTGCAGAAAGGGCCTGATGGCCGGCCCGAGGTCCGGATTGATCTCCATGATCCCGGCCAGACCATCCACGCCGCTGCCGCGCCCGAGCCGCATCAACACCGTCTCAGCCTGATCGTCCGCCGTGTGAGCCGTGACGACGGCTTGGCAGTCGTTACCAGCGCACCATTCCGCCATAAGCTTGTACCGCATGGCGCGTGCCTCGGCCTGTATGGCGGTTTGCGGCTTCCTGCCCGTCCAGGTCAAGATGTGGTGCGCGACCCCGAGGCCCGATGCCCACGCCGCAACCCTGGCAGCTTCCTCACCGGACCCGGCGCGCAAGCCGTGATCGACCGTCAGCACGCTCAGCCGCGGCACCTTGGGCGCCCGCTTGGCCCACCGGCCGGCCAGCCAGAGCAGGGCCACCGAATCCGAACCGCCGGACACGGCCAGAGCCACATGGCCATAGCCTTGAAGACACTCGAAAAGCTGATCTGCCTCGCTGTCAGAAACCGCCGCCGGTCCAGAGCACCTTCCGGTGTCAGCAGCCGGCACGCCTTTGCTCCTTGGCGGCAAGCGAGCGAACGGATTTAGAGCGGGGATATTTGCTGATAACGGTGGAATAGGCACTGCAGGCTTGTGGCTTCTGACCCAGCCGCTGCAGGGACATGCCGAGCTTCAACAGTGTATCGGGAGCCTTCTTGCCGCGTGGATAGCGGCGGTATCCGGTCAGAAAGCTCTGGGCAGCCGGCGTGTATCTGCCTTGGGTATAGTAGGTCTCACCCAGCCAATAGTGCGCATTGCTGGCCAGGCCATGTTTGCCGTACCGCTCGACGAAAGATTTGAAGCCCGCTTCAGCCAGACCGAAACGCCTGCCCAGCAGATGCTGGTAGGAACTCTTGTACAATGCTTCCGCAGATTGAACCGCACCGGACGGACTGCTGAGCGTCGCCGTCTCCACCCGGTCCGGCACAAGGCTCGGATCGCGTTGCGGTTCGACAAGAACCGTCGGCCCCTGCCCCGATTGCGGGATCCGAAGCTGGCCGAGCACCTGCGGGCCCTGTGCGCCTTGGGCCGATGATGTGCTTGGCAACGGATCTGGCGGGATTTGACGGGTATCCCGCCCATTCTGATCGATATTGTTGAACTGGATCAGCGGTTCTGTCCCGTCCACGACCTCCTGCGGCAGGTTTGGATCGTTGCTGGGCAGCGTGGACATATCGAAACCTGAAATGGCGCTTTGGTCCTGAAATACCGGCGGCTGCAGACTTGGCGGCGTCTGGGTCCGGGCCTGTTGACGCGTCTTCGGTGCCTGCGGCTGTGTCGGACGCTGTAGCTTGCCGGAACGCTTTTGCAGTTCCTTGCGCATTTGCTCAACCTGATATGTGAGTGCAACCACACGTCCGGATAGCACCCGCAAGCGCTCTTCCAGCTCGCCGAGGCGGTAAGCCGTGTTGCCACTGGGTTGCTGCTGACCTGCGCCAGCCCCCTGCTTTTGCCCCTGCATGGCCCGCAGTTGATGCTCAAGCCGGATAATCCTGTCGTAAAGCGCGTTCCACTGCGAACTCTGGGCCGCCGCGGGTCCGGCAACGGACAGGCAGAACAAAAACCCGGCCCCGGCAGCCAGAAGGACACGCCGCGCGTCGTATCGGTTTGAGATCATAAGAACGTGCCTTCTCGCCACGGCCGGCACATGCCGGCTGAATTCCTGCAAAGTACCGTCTGGCGGGCTTGCGCTCAATCCCTGCCGTCAACGGTTCGAATAGAGGTACGCAGAAGCACTGACAGCAAACTAACCTGACACCGCACCGCCGGTGACAATGGTGACGGATCGGCGGTTCTGCGACCAGCAGGACTCCGCATCGCACAAAGCCACGGGACGTTCCTTGCCATAGGCAATCGTCGAAACCCGGGCAGCCGGAACCCCCTGGGCGACGAGGAAATTCCGGCTCGCCGTCGACCGTCGCGCCGAAAGGGCGATATTGTACTCCCGGGTACCACGCTCATCCGCGTGGCCTTCCACCTGAATGGTGACATTAGGATACTGCTTCAGCCAGGCGGCCTGGCGGCGCAGAATATCCTGAGCTTCCGGCGTCAACGTTGATTGATCGACCAGGAAATAGATCCGGTCGCCTACATTCACGATAAAATCGCGCTCCGACCCGGGCACGGCCGACTGCTCGGCGGTCTCCAGATTGGGTTTGTTCGTCGATGAGCAGCCGGCCACCGCCAAGGCTGCAAGAAAGGCAACAATCACCTTCAGATTCGCGATCTCACGCAACATCTAGTCCCACTCCTATGCCGGACTGTCTTGGGGCATCAATGCCCCGCATCCCGCCGCGCGGCCTCTACAGGATCACTCGCCGCGCTGGCTGTTTGCCGCATCCGCAACCGTCACTGGCGCCGGTTGCGCGCGTCCTCCATACTCTCAAACACTCTACTTCAGCAAGGGTGACCAGGCAGGGTCCGACGCAAATCCCGGCGTTTCGACTTTGCGTTCGTTGTATCCCGTCAGATCCACCGAATAGAGTGCAGGTCCACCATTTTCCCCACGGGTCTCACGAAAGAACATAATCACCCGCCCGTTTGGTGACCATGTCGGTCCTTCATTGTGATAACCTTCGGTTAATATTCTCTCACCAGAACCGTCCGGCCGCATCACGCCGATGGAAAATCGGCCACGCAACAATTTAGTAAAAGCAATGTGGTCTCCACGTGGCGACCACACCGGCGTGGAATACCGGCCTTCGCCGAAGCTGATGCGTTTTTGAGCGGTACCATCGACGTTCATGACGTAGATCTGCTGGGAGCCGTCCCGGTCCGATTCGAACACGATCTGCTGCCCGGTGGGCGAAAATGACGGTGCCGTGTCGATCGCCGCCATCTTGGTCAGTTGCCGGATCATCTTCGACCTGAGATCCAGCACATAGATGTTCGAATTCCCACCCTGCTGCAAACTCATGACGATTCTCTGTCCGTCAGGAGAAAAACGCGGCGCAAAGCTCATGTTCGGAAACACGCCGACAATCTCGCGCTGCCGGGTTTCGATATTGTAGAGGTAAACCCGCGGCTGTCCGCCCGCATAGGACATGTAGGTTATTTCCTGCGAGGTCGGACTGAAACGCGGTGTCAGCACCAGATCGTTACCATTGGTCAGACGTCTGAGGTTATGGCCATCCTGGTCCATGATCGCCAGGCGCTTGACCCGTTTGTTCTTCGGCCCCTGCTCTTCAATGAACACGACGCGGGAATCGAAATATCCGCTTTCGCCGGTTACCGCCTTGTAGATCACATCGGAGATCTGGTGTCCGATCCTGCGCCAGTTCTGCGGGGTTGAGACAAACTGCAACCCCAACACCTGCTGTTGGGCGAAAATGTCCCACAGACGGATCTCAGCCCTCAGCCTGCCGTCCGGCTGCAGAATGGCCCGGCCGGTAACCAGTGCCTGCGCCTGAATGCTGCGCCAGTCACCAAAGCGCGGCGCCTGACCAAAATTCGTAATCTGCTCGATGTAGGATGACTGAGGCAACGGCCGAAACAGGCCGGAACGTTCCAGATTAGCACCAATGACGCCGGTCAGATCATGTCCAACCTTGGATTCCTCCGGTGTGGTGCCAATAAAATCCGGCAGCGCGATCGGCATCGGATCGACGCGCCCCTTGGTGATGTCGACCTCCAGCCTAGCCTGTGCCTGTACCGCCAGCACAACCATGCACACAGCTGTCAGGAAAAATAGCTTCAAACCGCCAACAGGCATTCGCACATTCCGCTCACTCATTTCGCCGCCATTTTCCTGTTAATTGATAGCCAGCATCTGGCTCGGGTCGAAATTCATCCTTATGACCTTCCACGAATCGTACTTCTCCGGCGGCAGTTGATCATAAGGCTGGCATCCGACGATAGCCGCCAGGGCACTGCGCGCAGCAGCCGGAAAGGCCGGGTGATTGATCTGGTTCTTCACAGCGGGCGCGCCGATGACCTGGCCGGATTGGTCGAGCTGAAAGTCGATTATGACGACGAGGCTCTCAGCATCCCGCACACCGGCCGGAATATTCCAGCAAAGCCCGATACGCTGCCTGAGCCAGTCAAGCTCATTGGCCGAAATACTATCATCGGAGCCCGCCGAGGCCCTCTTGTCGGCAGGCGCCTCTTGCGAAGGTGCAGGCGCCGTACTGCCCTCGATCTTGTTCAACAGGGCCGCCACATCATCCACATTCAGCTCGTTCTTCTTCTTTTTCGTCTTCCTGGCGATACGGGCCGGTGGCTTCGGTTTGACCCGCGGCTTGGGAACCGGTTTGGACTGGGCCTTCTTCTTGGCATCCGGTTTCGGCTCCGGCTTGGGATCCGGCGACAGATTGACGGTTTCCTTCAGGATATCTTCGATCGACGGCTCCGCGGATTTGGGCTCCGGCTTGGGGGCTGGGGCAGGCTTCGGCTCTGGCTTCGAAACGGCCTGCTTGACCTCCTTCTTCGGTGTTGGCTTCACCTTGTCGATCTTCTTCTCGACCTTTATTTTCTTCGGCTTCTTTTTGGGTTCTTTTTTGACCGGTTCCTTTTGCGCCGCCTTGCGTTTTGACAAATCGCTGACCGAGATCAACTCCACCGGGATCGATTCCTGCTGGGCCACCTTGTAGTGATCCGGCGATGGCAGCACCACGATTGCCGACAACAGGATTGCGGCATGGATGAGAAGCGATATCGGCAAACTCCAACGCATCTCTCACCTACTTTGGTGCGGGCTCTTCTGAATCGGTCACAAGGCCGATCCGGTTGAACCCGGCCCGGTTCAAAACACCCATGACCTTCATCACGTTGCCATAGTCGACCAGCCTGTCTCCGCGCACGAATATCCGCTCTTTGTAGCCGTTTTTGGCAATCGCAAGCAATTTCGGCGTCAAGGTCTCAAGTTCGATCTCCGTGTTCTGCAAATATATCTTGCCGTCAGGTGTTACGGAAACGGTCAAAGGTTCATTGTCGCCCTGCAGTGCCTTGGCCTGCGTCTCCGGCAACTCGATAGGGACACCCACTGTCAGAAGCGGTGCCGCCACCATGAAAACAATCAGCAGCACGAGCATGACATCCACAAACGGTGTCACGTTGATTTCGCTCATCGGCTTGTAAGATGATCGCCGGCGGCGCCTTCGCCCTCCCGATGCCTCCGGTCCTGCTGTTGACGCACCCATCCGTTCAGCTTCTTTCGTCCAGTTGACGCGAAATGATGGCGGAAAACTCGTCCGCAAACGATTCCATGCGGGCCCCCAGCTTGCCGATATCGTTGGCAAACTTGTTATAGAAGATAACTGCAGGTATGGCGGCAAGAAGGCCGAGCGCCGTGGCAAACAGAGCTTCGGCCAGTCCAGGGGCAACAACCGCCAGATTGGTGTTCTTGGAGACCGCTATCGCCCTGAACGAGTTCATGATGCCCCAAACGGTTCCAAACAGCCCGATGAACGGTGCCGTCGAACCCACGGTGGCCAGAACCAGCAACCGGGTCTCCAGGCGGTTCATCTCCTTTTGCATCTGCACGTCCATGACCATTTCGATGCGCTTCTGCACGCCCTGAAAACCCACCCGCATGGCGCTTTCCTGCGAACGTTTCCACTCGCGCATCGCCGCCATGAACAGTGACGCCATGAACTGATTGCCTTTCGTAGACAGCGTCAGATAAAGATCCTCCAGCGACTGGCCGGACCAAAACAACTGTTCGAACTTGGCAATGGCGCGGCCCGCGCGCGCGATCAGCATCCACTTTTCGATGACGATTGCCCAGCAGACGATCGACGCCACGATCAGGCCGATCATCACCGCCTTGACCATCAAGGTGGCCTGCAGAAACAATTGCCAGATCGAATAGTCCTTGCCACCAATTTGCGGCACCGCTGTGACATCTACAGATTGCGGCGGGACCGGCGGCACAGGTGTGCCCTGTGTAACGGCCTGTGCGAGTTCAAATTCCATCCGGTCGTCTGCCTCTAGAGCACTTTGTCAATGTACCAAACCATTATGACGGCGCGAATTTGCGTCAAATCCAGCACAAAGCAAACCAACTATGTTCAAACTGCGGCAGGCTGTTACACCAGCCGCAAACCGCACACAAACAATCTATGGTTAACGGGACGTTACCGCGCCTGAACCGGCGGACTCATTGCGTGCCGGTGATGTATTCGCACAACACGGTCTTGATGTCGCCCGCAAACCGCTTCGGGCGTCCCGTTCCGTCTATCAGCGCCGCCTCGACAGTAGCCTCGAACAGGGCCTCCCCGCGTCTCTTGACCGTTTGGATAAGGTTCAACCGTGCGCCGCGCACATCCGCTATAGCGGTTTCGACCTCGACAATATCGTCTATCATGGCCGGTTTCAGGAACGCGCACATCATGCGCCGGACAACAAAACTGGCCCGGTCCTCTTGCGCCCTCTCGTGCAGCACCCGGTGGAATATGCCCAGTTTTCTCAAAAAATCCGAACGGCCGCGCTCGCAGAATTTCAAATAGTTCGCGTGATAGACCAGGCCGGAAAAGTCCGTGTCCTCATAATAGACGCGCACCGGCAGAACGTGGATCCGGCCGTCCATGCGGCCCGCCAGATCCGGCCAATCCCCGTCGGCCTCACTCATCATCACCCTCGGTGAACAGTTCCGTCTGACGGGTCGGCAGGGTGTGCGGCGTGGCCAGGCCCAGATGCTTGAAGGCGTGCGGCGTCAGGATTCGCCCGCGTGGCGTACGGTTCACGAAACCCTGTTGGATCAAAAACGGCTCGATAATTTCTTCGATTGCATCACGGGCCTCCGACAGTGACGCCGCAATGGTTTCGATTCCCACCGGCCCGCCACCGAACTTGACCGCAACGCAATCGAGATAGCGGTGATCAAGCGAATCGAGTCCGCGGCTGTCGACCTCCAGATTGCTCAAGGCTCTGTCGGCGACCTGCCGGTCCACCATATCAGCCCCACCCACGGCCGCAAAATCCCTCACCCGGCGCAGGAGCCGGCCGGCAATACGCGGTGTGCCGCGTGAACGGCGGGCAATCTCCAACGCGCCGTCACCCGTCACGGAGATGCCCAGAACCCGTGCGCCACGCGCAACGATCTCCAGCAATTCCTCTTCCGTGTAAAAATCCAGCCTGACGGGAATGCCAAACCGGTCTCTCAAAGGCGTGGTCAAAAGCCCGGTACGGGTCGTCGCGCCCACAAGCGTGAACTTGGCAAGATCGATGCGTACCGAGCGCGCCGCCGGCCCTTCGCCGATGATCAGGTCGAGCTGAAAGTCCTCCATCGCCGGATAGAGGATCTCTTCGACCGCCGGATTCAACCGGTGAATCTCATCGATGAACAGGACATCGCGCTCTTCCAGGTTGGTCAAGAGCGCGGCGAGATCGCCGGCCTTGGCGATGACCGGACCGGATGTGGCGCGAAAGTTCACCCCCAACTCCCGCGAAACGATCTGCGCCAGCGTGGTCTTGCCAAGACCGGGAGGACCGGCAAACAACACATGATCCAGTGCCTCCCCGCGCGCACGCGCCGCGTCGATAAACACGCGCAGGTTCGCCTTGGCCCGGCTCTGTCCGATAAACTCTTCCAGCTTCTGCGGTCTGAAATGCTGATCGGCCTCGTCTTCCGGGCGCTCGGCGCGGTCGACCATGCGCTCGTTCATTGGCTAAGCTCCTTCAGCGCCACCCGGATCAGCGTTTCCGCGCCCGCATCGTCACCGGCCGAACGCATCGCCTGAGACACAGCCGCCCCGGCCTGTGCCTGGCCATATCCCAGATTGACGAGCGCCGAGACGGCATCGGCCGCAGCGGTCGGCCGCGGGGCCTCCATCTCGGCCTGAAGGGTCGCCAGGGCCGGATCCGCGCCCGTAAGTTTCGGCGTCTTGTCCTTTAGTTCGCTGACGATGCGCTGGGCAAGCTTTGGACCGACACCGCTGGCGCGGCCGACCATCGCCTTGTCCTGCAGGGCGATTGCGTTGGTCAGCTCCGCGGTTGTGAGTGTTGACAGGATTGCCAGGGCTACCTTTGTCCCCCCGCCCTGAACGCTCTCCAAGAGCCGGAACCAGTCCTGCTCCGGACGTGAGGCAAACCCCACCAGCCGGATAGCATTCTCGCTGACCAGCATCTCCGTGAAGACTTCCGAGAACTCGCCCTTCGGCGGCAGAGCCAGCAATGTCTTGGCCGAGCAGGAGACGACATAACACACCCCGGCCGCATCGATCATGACCCAATCGTCGCCGTAGTCCTCGACAAGACCCTTGAGCTTGCCGATCATGCCAACGCTCCCGCCGCCGGACGGAGGCTTTTTACGCTGCGGTGGTGCGCATGACAGATCGCGACCGCCAACGCATCGGCGGCATCCGCCGAGCTTGGCTTGCAGCCCGGCAGCAGCAGCTTCAGCATGGCCTGCACCTGGTGTTTTTGCGCATGTCCGGCGCCTACGACTGTTTTTTTGACCATGTTAGGCGCATATTCCGAAACCGTCAGTCCCCGAAGCGACGGCACCAGCAGCGCAATGCCCCTCGCCTGACCGAGCTTCAATGTCGCCCGCGCGTCCTTGTTGACGAAGGTTTCCTCAACAGCCGCTTCGTCCGGTCGCCACGCCTCAAGCACCGCCGCCAGCTGGTCGTGAAGTTCCACAAGCCGGTGGCTTAGGGAGGCATCGGCTGAGGACCGCGCCGTTCCGTCTGCGACATAACTCAGCCTGCTACCCTGACAGGCAACAACCCCCCAACCGGTGTGCCGTAAGCCGGGATCGATACCGATGATGCGAATCGCCTCAAGCGCCATGTGCGTTTGATATCACGGTCTTCATGGCCTCCCAATACGCCGCATAGCTCACGCAGCTGTCAGTCTGGCCAACACTTCCTCGGAAACTTCGAAGTTGGAGAACACATTTTGCACATCGTCGTCATCCTCAAGGGTGGCGATGAGCTTCATCAGCGTTTCGGCCTTGTCTTCTTCCAACTGGGTAGAGGTTTGCGGTTTCCACACGATGGTAACGCCATCCGGTTCACCCAATTCCTCTTCCAGCTTCGATGCGACATCGCCAAGATCACCGAAGGCACACGTAACGACATGGCCATCGTCATTCGACTGGACATCCTCCGCGCCCGCTTCGATTGCGGCCATCATGACCGTGTCGGGATCGCCTGTTTCAGGTTTGTAGGTAACCTCGCCGACCCTGTCGAACATGAACGCCACCGAGCCACTCTCGCCCAAATTCCCACCAAACTTGGAAAAGGCCGCACGCACCGAACTGGCCGTACGGTTGCGGTTGTCGGTTAGCGCCTCGACCATGATAGCAACGCCGCCGGGCCCGTACCCCTCGTAACGGATCTCCTCGAAGTCGGCCGCATCGCCGGCCTCCGACTTGTTGATGGCACGCTGGATATTGTCCTTCGGCACCGACTGCGCCCGGGCCGCCTGTATGGCAAGCCTGAGCCGAGGATTTCCGTCCGGATCCGGTCCGCCCACCTTGGCGGCAACAGTGATTTCCTTCGACAGTTTGGAGAACAGTTTCGACCGGGCGGCGTCCTGCCTGCCCTTGCGGTGCATGATGTTCTTGAATTGTGAATGGCCAGCCATATTCAACGTCTCTGTAAGCTGCGGAGTTCAGAATGTGCCGGTTCTTATCGTGGCAACCCTTCCGTTGTCCATAGACCGCGTCTTCACCCCCCACACGCTCCAGGGCGAATCGCGATAAACTGCCAACTCGACCGAATTACTTAACGCAACGTTAACGTGTCTGGAGTGAAACTGCATATGCCACATTG
>JANQIR010000190.1 GCA_028282065.1 Aestuariivirgaceae bacterium | reverse complement strand
ATGCGAAATCGTCATAGCTGTCTCCTTAGAAAGTCAGCTATGAATCAGCAAACACCTGATTTGGGAATCCCAAATCGTTAAATCCTCACCACAACCTAGAGCATTTTTTGTGAAAACCTGAGTCACTAAAAATGCTCTAATTTGACGGCATTTCCACCTGCTCGTGCGCTAGATCGGGTTCGCCGGATTCTTCCAAAATGGCGCCGCGCACTTTATTGCGCAGCCTGACGGCGGCATCGAAGTCATCTCCATCCGGTGCGATCAGTTCACCCAAGTGAACCGAAAGATCTCCCCGGCGGGGAAACCACTGTTCGCCGCGCAGCACCGATCGTGTGCCTTTGATGGTAACCGGCTGCACCGGGAGACCGTTTTGCACGGCAATATGGAAGGCTCCCAGGTGAAACTGCAGCACGCCCGGCATCCGCGTCAGCGTGCCTTCCGCGAAGAAGACCGCGCGCTCACCGTCGCGTGTGCGCTGGCGCATGTGCTCGGTGTCGCGTAAGCCGCCCTGCGTATCCATTCGTCTGGCAAACAGCGTTCCAAGCCGTCGTAAGAACGGTCCGGCAACGCTCTGACCGGCCAGATCCTGCTTTGCAACGAAGGCGAGCGGTCCAGGAATGGCGGTTGAGAGCACCAGGCTGTCCAGATAGCTGGCATGATTGGCAACCAGAATAACGCTGTGTGGCGGCGTGTCCGCGTCTTTACAAACCGAAAATCCGATGCCTGTAAGCTTGAACCAGACTCGCGCGCATGCGCTCACTACCTTGTGCCGCCAGGCCCGCACCGGCAGAATCAGGACAGCCGGCCACACCACGACTGCAAGCCCGATGAGGCAAAGCCACCACCAGCCTGCATAGGCTTTCTCCCACGCCGCTCCGAGGCCATGCAGGATGCGTTGCCGTGCAGCCGATGCGGACAGCCTGGCAAGTTGCCACCATAGTGCCTTGGCGGGTTTGCCGATAAGCCCTTCTTCGTAGAGCCTGCGCGCTTCCGATCTGCGGATCTTGCCGCTTGAGGTTTTCGGTACACTTCGTGGAGGCGCCAGGACGATGTGATCCGGCGGCAGTCCGGCCACCGCAGCACAAGCGGCCGTGATGTCGGCGCGCAACCCGGCAAGCTTGTCTTCGTCCCGCCATCGGGTTTCGGCCAGCAAGACCAGCGACTCGGTTCCGGTCGCGCTGTCCCGTCCCGCAAACGCGGCCACACATCCCTTGCGCACACCTTCGATATCTCCGACACGGTGTTCCAGTTCGTGCGGATAGATGTTCCGCCCGCCGCGTATAATCAGGTCCTTGTTGCGCCCGGTGAGGAAGATATCGCCGTTGGCGATATAGGCGCGGTCGCCGCTGTTGAGCCAGTCGCCAGCAAACAGGTCGCGGTTTTTCGCGTCGTTCCGGAAGTATCCGCTGGTCGAGGATGGCCCTTTGAAGTGCAGCATGCCTTCACGGCGCTCCGGCAGTTCGCGCCCCACCGTATCGACGATCCGGATCTGGTGTCCCGGCAGGGGCTGCCCGCAGGCAACGAAGGAAAGCGCAGTATCGTCACCGGCCGTTGCGGCGCGGGCCACGCCGGCGCGCGACAGGGCATTGCGATCGATCCGGTCGACAATAGGCAGGCGGTTCGGTGGCGGGAAGGCCAGGCCTACGGCATTCTCCGCTAATCCATAGACCGGAGCGAGTGCTTCGGGCCTGAAACCGTACATCGCAAACCGTTCCGAAAAGGCCTGCAATGTAGATGGGCTGACCGGCTCGGCCCCATTGACCACCATTCGGAGCGAACTGAGGTCAAGCCCGTCAATGGCACTGTCGCGGATATTTTTGACGCAGAGCTCGTAGGCGAAATTCGGAGCCGCCGAAAGCGTCGCCTTGTGGCGGTGAATGGCCCACAGCCAGCGGGCCGGATCGGCCAGAAAGGCAAGCGGCGGCATGATCGTCGTCGGCACGGCGTAGTAGAGGCATCCCAGCCAGGCGCCGATCAGGCCCATGTCGTGATAAAGCGGCAGCCAGCTTACGAACACGTCTTGCGATGTGGCGTTCATGGCCTGTCCCATGGAACGAACATTCGCCAGCAGGTTGGCATGGCTCAGGACCACGCCTTTGGGATCGCCCGTGCTGCCGGACGTATACTGGATCAGGGCGGTGGTACTGCCGGAGGGCGTGAACACCGCCGGCGCGCGATCACATGCGGCCAGATCCTGCGCCAGTTCGACGCTGCGCAGATCACTGGTCAGCGAATGTAGCAGCTCGCCAAGGCGATGGATTTCCGGGTCCGTCACCAGCATCACCGCCTGGCAGTTGTTCAGGATGCCGGCCTGCCGCCTCAGATGGTCCTCGATCTGGGCACGCCGGAAGGGTGGGTAGATCGGAACGGGAATGCCGCCCGCCAGCAGGATGCCGAAGAAGCTGTGGAAGAACGCTGCTTCCGTCGGCAGCATGATGGCGACACGTTCGCCGGGCTCCAAACCTCTTGCCTGCAATCCTCCAGCAACCGACCGCGCACCTTCGTAAAGGTCCTGGTAAGTGATGCACTCTTCTTCCCCGTCGGATTTTGGCAGCCAGATATGCGGCCTGTCCGGTGAACCTTGGCAGTGAAATTCAAGCGCCTCCGTCAAAGTGGCTGCCGTTGCCGGTGCTTCTAGCACCGGCAGTGCAGGCTCGATCTGCTGATGGTCGCGCCGTTCGCCGGCATCTGCCGGGCCAGCCTTCAAGATAGCATCGACAAAGTCGTCCGGTGTAGCCGCATCGGAAATCAGATGCTCCGGCAATCGCACGTGAAAGGCCCTCTCGAGCCGGAGCAGCAGTTCGGCGCGCGAAAGGCTGTCCAGTCCGGCATCTGCATCGAGATCACTGTGTAGCTCGATGACCTTGCCGCCCTGCAATTGAGGCCGCAACTCCGCCGACAATTGCCGGATGATGTGCAAGACGTCCGCGCCAGTGCGCGACCGGGTGGTTTGGGGTTCGGTATCCGCGCTCATCAAGGTTCAAAAATGTGCCTGCTTAACATGTTGCCAGACACTATATAGGACGTTTCCCGCGCGACGCGCAGCCCGGAGTCGAAAGAGCCCCACAATGACCGAATTCACACCCCTGGCCTCTCTTATGGGTGGCGCCTTGATCGGCTGTGCCGCCGTGCTGCTAATGCTTGCAAATGGCCGGATTGCGGGCGTCAGCGGCATTGCCGGATCGCTCCTGCCGCCCGTCGACCGTCAGCGCTTCCTGCCTTCGGCGGCTTTCGTGGTGGGACTGCTTGCCGCACCGGTTGCCTATGGTCTGGTAACCGGAAGCGCCGTGTCGCAAAAGGTATCGTCCAACATGCCCTTGATGGCTCTGGCGGGTGTCCTGGTCGGACTGGGTTCGGCAATCGGGTCCGGCTGCACGTCCGGACATGGTGTATGCGGCCTGTCACGGCTCTCTCCAAGATCGCTGGTGGCGACCGCCACATTCATGGCCTGTGCCTTCGTGACCGTGTTTGTGTCACGGCATGTGATTGCGGGTTAGGGGGCGGGTAGATGCGCACGGTTGCAGGTTTCATATGCGGTCTGATCTTTGGCCTGGGGCTGATCGTTTCGGGCATGAGCAATCCCGCCAAGGTTCTGAACTTCCTCGACCTGGCTGGGACCTGGGACCCGAGCCTTGCCTTTGTCATGGGGGGTGCCGTGGCGGTGACATTCATTGGCTACCGGCTCTCCCTGTCACGGACCGGGCCTGTATTTGCCGGCCGTTTCCAGATGCCCACCGCAACGGACATAGATGCACCGCTGGTCGCCGGCGCAGCACTGTTCGGCGTGGGCTGGGGGCTTGGCGGCTTTTGTCCCGGTCCGGCGCTGACAGCACTGCCGCTGGCCGCCACCGGAACACTTGTCTTCGTGCCTTGCATGTTGATCGGATTGTGGGCGGGCCGGTTCATTTCAGGCGCCGATACCGGCGCGGCTACTACCCGGTGAAGCCGGCGAAACGGATGATAAAGGCTGCTCCTGCGCCGGCCAGCACGGTGGCCAGCATGTTGCGTGTGACGGCTGCTGTGGCTGTTGCAACGCCCGCGGCCATCCAACCCACAGGGCCCAGGGCAATGAGATCCGGGATGATCAGCGCGGAAATCATCGTGCCCGGCGTGTGACTGAGGCAGTCCTGCACAAATTGGTTGGGTTCCCGCTTGCTGACGAGCAGCACCAGGCTGAGCAGTTTCGTTGAGATGATGGCCGCCGAGGCTGCGGCGATGGTCAAGAAGACGTGCGATGCTTCCATGCCATGGCCCCCCCTGCGAGTGCACCGCCTATGCCACCTGCAACAACGTACCATTTACCCGGAAGAACGGCTTGCACGAGCAGGGCCAGCCCGACCGCCACGCACCATGGCACCAGGACTGAACCCTGCCGGGCAAAAGATGCAAGAATGAACAAGAACACGGAGTAATAGACGAAATCGATTCCGAAGAACTTCGGATCGATGATGAAACCGCTGAGCAGTGATCCGGCAACGCTGCCCGACACCCAGCCGAGCATGGCGACGATGCCGCAACCTACGAGGACCTTGAGACGGTCCCGTTCGCCCTCAGGCGACATGGCCACCGCCCAGGTCTCATCGATCATGAACAGCAATGCCGCCAGTTTGAGTCCGAAGGGACGGTCCGGTGTCTTGGCGAGCAGCGTCGCGCCCATCACGATGTGGCGGACGTTCAGAAGGAAGACCGATATGGCGATCGTCGCCAGTGCGGTAACGTCGCCGATCTGATTGAGGATGAGAAACTGCGACGACCCGGAAAATACAATGGTGCTTGCAAGGCCGGCAAAAAACGGCCCGATGTCCCTGCCAGCCATCGCGACGCCGAAGGTCATGCCGAAAATGAAGAAACTGAGCGCGATCGGAAGGCCCAGGCGGATCCCTGAAGCATAGGCCGAGTGAGCAAGGTTTCCGGGCACAGCCTGCATCACACCTCGGCCAGTTGCCGGCAGTGGGTCGTGTCGCGAAATGCCTGCAGGAGACTTGTAAACACTGGATTCGCCTGTGACGGCATCCGGTGGCCCTGGATTTCGCTGATCGGGCGAAGTTCAAGCAGAGTGGACGTAATGAAGGCGGCATCAAACTGGCAAAGATCCTCTGGCCGGATCGTTGTTTCATCGACGCGGTATCCCAGCTTGCCAGCCAGCTCCATCACTTTGCGGCGGGTTTCGCCGGGAAACACGTCGCCGCTCAGTGCCGGTGTCCGGATGAGATCACCTGAGATGAAAAAGATGTTTGCCGCGCTGGCCTCGGCGACGTCTCCTTGGGTATCCAGCATCAACCCGTCGTCGAACCCGGCGGCCGCTGCGGTTTTCTTGCAAAGGTAGCTGTTGGCATAGGTCCCCGACACTTTCCATGAAACCGGGATGGCTGCGCTTGAGACCCGCCGGACCGGTGACACATGCATGCGCACGGACGTGTCCACATCGCGTGCCACCGGCAGCGCAATGATCGACAAGTCGACCGGGACATCTTCAATGCCTGTCAGCCACAGATGTTCCGCGCCACGGTAGGCAATGGGACGGACATAGTAGACAGGTTTTGCAGGGCAGGCTGCCAACAGGCTACGTGCCGCGTTCAACAAGGCCGGCCTTTGCCATGGCACCGGAAATCCCATCCGGTCGCAGCCGCGCAACAGCCGGTCAAAGTGCTCTTCACCGAGATACAGCAGGTAATCGTTGCCGTTCCGGTAGGCCATCAGCCCATCGAACACTGCCAGGCCCATATGCAGCGACATGCTCGCAACAGATGGCGCTGCTGTTGTGGTTTCGACGATTTGGCCGTTATGCCAGCAAAGCGAAGGCATCTGTGTCACCATGCACTTTCAGTTTTGATATTCCGGCCGCGGTGGCGAAAATACGTCGATGGCCCGGCAGTCGGTCAGCGCCAGGGCGCTATGCGGCACATTTGAGGGAATAATCGCCACATCGCCAGCCTCCATAACGCGCGTTTCTCCACCGATTGTCATCTCAAACCGCCCCTCGATCACGTTGACGATCATCTCCTGATCGTGGATGTGTTCGGGAACCGTATTGCCCGCTTCGATGGTCCAGTGGGCAACGGTCATGTTCGCCGAATGGGCAAATCGTCCCCGATATCCGGGAATGAGTTCCCGGCCCGGCAGGGCTTTCATGTCTTCAAAGGGCATGGAACCGTTTCCTTCAGTGGACTATTGAACTTCGTAACTTTCGTTTATCTGGGCATGGTCGGGCACCGTGAAGATGAGGACATCCCTGACACCGTCGTCGCATTGCCTGGCCAGTTCCACATCAGACGTCGAGTGCAGGTGTTTGCGGTCGTCAAAGACCACCAGGTCACCTTCCTGCAGGGCGCGTTCGAGCACGAGATCCTTACTCTCGCGGTCCCAGATACGGGTCACGGCGCTCTCCGCGTCGATCCCGCGACGCTGCATGACGCCGATGCCGACATATTCGTAGCCGTCGCGGTGCCGGCCCTCCGGCGTCGGCGCGCCGGGCGCCAGAGTGCGGATGTGATGGACGGAGAAGGTTTTCTGTTCTGCCGGCAGTGACTCGATCCACAGCCGTACGACCTTTATGAATTCCGGAGAATCGGTCAGGGCGTCCGGCAACTCGCCGTAGTCGCGGTAGATTCCACCGTAATTTTCTATCGGATTGATGCCGCTGCTTTGGTAAAGCGGATATTTGTCGAGCCGCCGGAAAGGTGGATCGCCATCAGTGATTTCAAAACGTGACATTGAACGGAACCGGAAGTCCGCACCGAAATGGTGGTCATGCGGTGTCTGGTTCAATGCCGAGCGCAGGGCGGTGACGTTGATGTCGGCGTGCTTGATGTCGAGTATTGGGCGGTTCATATGTGTGTGTCCTCGTCAGCAAGGATTTGAGGGAGTGGTTCGCCGGCCTGGATCCGTTCCATGACCTGGTTTTCACGGCGTTCGATGATCTTCGCCCTTTCCAGAACCGGAACGGCGATTTCGTCCGGCACGGCAACGGTTCCGGACATGTCCGAAAAGATCCAGTCACCGGTCCTGACCGTGACGGACTCGATGGTTGTTTGCGTACCGGCGCTGGCGACGCAGTAGGCGCCTTGCGTATCGGCGGGTATGAAGTTGCTCGCAACGATCGGGATGGCCGACTGACCGACAACGGCGGCATCGCGAACCGCGCCGCCCAACACGATGCCTGCAAAGCCGGCTTTCTGAAAATATGTGCAGCTCAGACCGCCGGCGAGCGCCATGTCGGTTATGATGGGGCCGCCGCCGGCGACATAAATGCGCCCTTCGCCATACTCGATTGCCGGAGCCAGGAAGTCCGCGACTTCAGACCATGTCGATGGTCCGGGTTGGCGGATGTCGGACGTCTTGCGTGTTGGAGCCCAGTGGACCGTGTAGGCCTGGCCGAAAAGGACCTGGTCCGTCTGGCTCAGCCTGCGTAGTTGCGGACTAAGGCAGCTCCACACGCCTTCTGCGTCTAACGCATCGGCAATGGCGGCCGAACTGACGCCACGGGCGATCTCGATCAGTCTTTGTGTTCTGTCAAGCATCTGTAAGTTCGCTCTCACGGGTGGGAACATTGCGAGCCCCGCATCCCGCCGCAGGCAGGTCTTTGAGCCGGCGGTGAATGGAAAAGCCCATGGGAACCGGTCCGTAGTCCTTTATGACGGTAAGACCCTCCCGTTTGGCGGCCACCAGGGTGGTCACGCAGCCGTCTGAAAGACCGCCCGCGCAATCCATGGCGGCTCTGGAGTTGCTGTTCACCAGCCGGACACTTGCCTCTGCCGGCGCCAGCTTCCTCGGTGCGGGGTGGCTCAGGACGGTTGTAGGATTTTGCCCGTCCCGGCTGGCGAGGACCATATTGTGTGTCGGCATGACGAAAACATCATCCAGGTACAGGGTGTCCAGATTCGAAAACACCAGCGTATGAAGCTCCGGATAGACAATGCAGCCAAGCAGGGCGGATTTCTTGTGTGACGCTTCAACTGCGCCCACGGCGTCTTCCAGGGTGTCGTGCAGGACAACCTCGCCCTCAAGGCCGTTCGCGCTGTACCAGAAAGCGGCGGCAGTCTCGCAATTGGTTCCTGATGGCCCGAGCGTATGTATGATTTCGATATTGGCAGGCGTTCTGAGCATGATCGATCACCTATAAGAATTTGTGGCACTATGTTTGCCAGTTGAATGCCGTCCAGCAAGTCGGGTGTGAGAATATTGTTGTGAAAGAAATTGTCAAATATTATATTTTGACGATCATAATATTATCGCCATATTTGATTTATAGACCTGTGTGATTGAGTGATGCTCATTATATTTACGCATACATCAGGCAAAAGGCATCCGGAATGTTTGGCGATAGTGATGCCCGCCGGCAACAATTGCCGCATTGGCCCCCTGTCGAGGGTGCTGGGCCCTGACCCAAATCACCGGCAAATGGTGACGGGCCTGTCATTTGCAGCCATGACAGTTTTTTCGTTGGATGTGTAGGCTGCGCCGTGAAGGCGCCGGGCAATGCGGGGCAGCCCGAAAAGGTGCCGGTTAGAGCGCTTTGCAGTTAGGTTGAATCAATTCTGTTTGCCGTCCCGGCGGATGCATCCGGTGCCGGAACGATCGCAGCAACAGGTGGGCCCTATTGCA
>JANQIR010000182.1 GCA_028282065.1 Aestuariivirgaceae bacterium | reverse complement strand
GCCAATTCCGGCGCAAAGCCCCTCCACCATACTCTCGGTATGCTGTTCGTGCCTTTGCTTGACCTTGTCACAAATTCGCTCCGTCAGAATGGTTCAACCCAACTGCAAAACGCTCTAACTGAAGTGCCGTAGGCCAGTGCAATGACGGTCGGATGACAGGCCGATACCAGACGTCCCCGCTGTTCCACCTACAGTGCTGAAGGTTCAGCGCGGTGTGACGGCCAGATCGGCAGCAACCGGAAAATGGTCCGAGCCCGCGTGACGGCCAATTCGCGCGAGGCCCCGATTGCGGATATCATTCGATGCGAACACATGGTCGATCGCAATCTGGGGCAGCAGTCCGACATGCCCGGGCCAGGTTGGCAGAACCGTCAGCCGGTTCAACCCGGTAAGCGCCACAAATTCTCGGGTCATTCTGGAAAACGGCGAGGCATTGAAATCGCCCATAACGATGAGAGGGCCCGATATCGTCTCCGTAAGCTCCGCGAGCGCAACAATCTGTTTGGCCTGCCACCTGAACCAGGGCGGCCGTGTCGTATGCACGGCAATCACATTGACGCCTGAGTACTCACCGCCGAGACGGACCCTCACCATCGCGGGTCCGGCCCAGTTCGACTTCGCCTCTCCGTCCAGAATGGGAGCTTTCGACAGAACGGCAATGTGGCAATAGGGCAGTTTCACACAGTCGGAACGATAGGGATACACAGGCTTAAGCCAGTTCAGCATCCGCAGCTTCTTCTTGTCGAGTTCCTGTATGGCCACAACATCCGGATCGAGCCGAAGGATCTCGCGCGCAACGGCCATCGCATCACCGTTGCGGCCCCAAGTATTGAAAGTGACGACACGCAGAGCCTTCTCACCCTGCTGCAGGGGTGAAAGCGCCACAGATTGTGCACTGACATAGTGCGGCCATGCGCCGATGGCGGCGACACCACTCAAGACAAGCACAATGGCCGTCAGAACCCGGGCGCGTGGAACGGCGTATCCGATCAGGAAGGCCAAAGCACCAATGGCAAAATGCGGAATTAGATGACTGAACACGTCGAAAACCAGCCACAAGCTCGACAGCCGCATTGACGAAATAGCGAACAGGCAGCCAAGGCATCCCAACAAACAGGTAAGCTTACCCTTGCGGTTGCGGGTTCTGCGCCGCCTGACAGACGATTCGGCGGCTTCCGCCTGAGGGCCCTGTTCACTCAAGAGCTGAAATCCTTCCCAAACCGATATCCGGCACATCCGGAACAATGCGTCCTGCCGCCGCCCCGTGGTTTCCGTCGCAATACCGGCCACCGGACTTGGACTTCACACGTCATAGCGCGCATTTCATGCCTTCATGCGTCGCCTCAAATCCAAGCGATTGATAGAAACGGTGCGCTTGCGGCCGCGATTTATCCGTTGTCAGCTGCGCCAGCAGGCATCCACGCTCCCTGGCGACTCGTATTGCATGCAGCATCATGTGCCGGCCAATTCCGTTGCCTCGTAAATCCGAGCGCACACGAACCGCTTCGATCAGAACCCGCTCGTTGCCGCCGCGCGACAGATACGGGATATATGTCACCTGATAGGTACCAACGACAGTACCATTGAGTTCCGCAACCATCAGAACATTGCGTTCATCGCGGTCAATTTCGAGAAATGCCCGCAAATAGCGCTCAAGTCCCGCTTCACTGAGATCCTCGCGCGTCTGTCCCAATGCGTCGTCGGCCAGAAGTGTCCGGATTGCTTCAACATCTTCCTCTTGGGCCTGTCGGAAGACGAGAGCAGAAAGATCAACCTTGTTCATAATTCACAGCTCTTCACCGGCCCGCGCATTTCGCCCACGCAAGGTTGGTTTGATGCAGAACGGCTGCAGCATGGCGTTTGCCGGCTATTCCACGCCCAACTTGTCGCGCAGGAGCTGATTGACGGCTTGAGGATTGGCCTTGCCGCCCGTCGCCTTCATTACCTGACCAACGAACCAGCCAATCATGTTCGGCTTGGCTTTGACGGCCTCCACCTTGTCCGGATTGGCCGCAATCACCTCATCGACGGCAGCTTCGATAGCGCCAGTGTCGGTAACCTGCTTCATGCCACGCTGCTCGACGATTTCCGATGGCTCACCCCCCTGCGCCCACACGATCTCGAACAGATCCTTGGCAATCTTGCCGGAAATCGTTCCGTCACCGATCAAATCGACGATAGATCCCAGCTGACTGGCGCTCACCGGGCTTTGGTCAATTGCAAGGCCCTCCTTGTTCAACCGGCCGAACAATTCGTTGATCACCCAGTTTGCCGCCGCCTTGCCGTCCCGGCCCTTGGCGACCTGCTCGAAGAAATCCGCAGACTCCGGCTCAACGACGAGGACATCCGCGTCATACGCAGACAGACCAAACGTTTCCATCAGCCTCGACTTCTTCTCATCCGGCAGTTCCGGCAGAGAACTCTCAATCCCCGCGATCCAGGCCTCTTCCAGCTCAAGCGGCAGAAGATCGGGATCCGGGAAATACCGATAGTCGTGCGCTTCCTCCTTGGAACGCATCGATCGGGTTTCACCTTTTCGGGCATCGAACAGACGCGTTTCCTGGTCGATTTCGCCACCATCCTCAAGAATGCCGACCTGGCGCCTGGCCTCGTATTCGATCGCCTGCCCCATGAAGCGGATGGAGTTTACGTTCTTGATTTCGCACCGCGTTCCGAACTCTCCGCCCGGGCGCCGCACCGACACGTTGATGTCTGCGCGCAGACTGCCCTGTTCCATATTGCCGTCACACGTCCCGAGATACCGCATGATGGTACGCAGCTTCGACACATAGGCCTTTGCCTCATCGGCCGAGCGCATGTCCGGCTTCGAGACAATCTCCATCAGCGCAACACCGGACCGGTTAAGGTCCACCAGCGAGTTTGCGGGATGCTGATCATGCAGCGACTTGCCGGCATCCTGCTCAAGATGCAGGCGCTCGATACCGACCTCGACCGTCTCGCAGCTGTCGGCGTCGATCAACACCTTGCCTTCTCCAACCACCGGCTGCTTGAACTGCGAAATCTGATAGCCCTGCGGCAAATCGGGATAAAAATAGTTCTTCCGGTCGAACACCGAATACCGGTTGATTTCCGACTTCAGTCCAAGCCCGGTGCGAACCGCCTGCTCGACGCAGTACTTGTTGATCACAGGCAACATGCCGGGCATTGCCGCGTCGACCAGCGAGACATGGTCGTTCGGCTCGCCTCCAAACTCTGTCGATGCACCGGAAAACAACTTGGATTGCGAGACAACCTGGGCATGCACTTCCATACCGATGATGATTTCCCAATCACCGGTGGCACCCTTGATGAATTTCTTGGGATCAGGCGTGCGAGTATCAACGATCATGCTTTTCGTTCCAGAACAGTCTCAATTGTGTGTTTGGTAGAGCGTGTGTGCGGTGAGTTCAAGAGTGGAAAAATGCATACCGGTGGCCAGGGCACCTCACCTTTTGAGATCATAGAACCTGTCGCCGACAACAAAGCCGTCGAGCCCGTGCGACACGCAATACGCCACAAGGTCGCTTAGGCGGTTGATGAAGCCCTTGCCCTTGAAGTTCAAGGAGGTGTTGCACAGGATACCAAAGCCTGTCGCCATACGAAATTCCCGCAGCAGGGCATAGATCTCGGGATTTTGTGTCTCATTCACCGATTGCAGGCGCGCCGTGCCGTCAACATGTGTTACCGCCCGGATCGCATCGGTCTTGACCCGCTGGAAATACAACATGTGCGGGCTCGCCCCGTGGTGCCCTGTGAAGAGCTTGTCGATCTCTTCTTCCATGCAGATGGGCGCAATCGGTCGGAAGCCTTCGCGCTGTTTTATGGCATTGAGCCTTGCGTGAGTCTCGGCAGTAAACGGTGCCGCGATCAGCGAGCGATTGCCGAGGGCGCGCGGTCCGATTTCATACCGACCCTGCACCCAGGCGAATACCGCCCCGTCTTTCAACCGCTGCACGATTTCGCCATTGTCGCGCGGCTTGACTTCGAACGCAGACAGGTCTGCCTCGTCATGCACGAAGGCCTCACCGGCGTAGACGTCCCACTCAATCTTGGCGTTTCCCGTGTAGAACCACTGCGCATCGGCCGCAGTGCCAATGGCCGAACCGGAATCATTTGCACAGGGCGGAACGAAGACATCGGCGAACAGTTCGGTATCCTTCCAGGCGCTGTTCCAGTCGCAGTTGAGCCCGCAACCGCCCGATACCAGCAAGGGCAGGCCTTCTTTCATGTGCTCCGCCGCGAAGGTTCTGAACCGTTCAAACACCGCCCTTTGATGCTGAGCCGCCAAATCATGGAACATTTCAGAATCCAGGCCGGCATTGAAGAACGGGCTATCGCGAAAGTGGGTCTTGCCGACTGGGCGCTCGTTGGACGGCCAGTCAAATACCCGATCGATCAGTGCGTGCTCCTGGGCATTGGCAGGTCGGTCCGCGCCGTATCCTGCCAGTGCCATGAGCTTGCCTGCATCTTCATGCCGCGGGCGGTCCGCATCGTCAGGAAAGTCTCTATCCGCCAGTCCGTAGATAAACGCGTATTTGTGCCCGGGCCCCTCCAAGGGCGTTCCGATACGGGTGATACTGAGATCCCGGTCTATCTTGTAGAACGAGCCGATAATGCCTTCCCAAACCAACGCATAGACCGGACGGCCCTGCTCGAACGGAGACATGGCGTAGCTGCCAAGCAGATGCGAGCGTTCATGAGACGATGAAAAGAACTTCGCATTCTTGCCGAGGAAGGGCTGCGGCCGGTCGATGATGTGATCGGTATCGACGCCGAAATAGCCGCCTTCGATCAGGTCGGTGATCGGACGGAACTCCCCCGCCCAGCCCGACGCAGCGATGACATCCGGTACGCCGCCGGCATGCGCCAGCGCACGCAATAAGAGCTGATACTTCACACGGCCGTAGCGGCGGCCGGAGTCCTTTTCAGCCTCGATAGAAAAGGCCAGCTTGCCGTCTTCCAGGAGCGCGATATGGCCGTCATGCCCGGGCTTATACGCAAGAATGCGCATATCAGCATATGCCTCCACGCGTTCCTGCGCATTCCTTGAGGGGGCCTGTTGGAGCCCCCCTACGGACAACCATCATGCGACATTACCTAGCCGTTGAAGCGCGGCATTGACCTTGCCCTTGCGCGACTTTAACTGCTCGCGACGTTCCTTGGCTTCCTCGACCACATGTTCAGGAGCCTTGGCGACAAATCCCTCGTTGCCAAGCCGGTTTTCGATCTGGGCAATATCCTTGTTGATCTTGCCGAGTTCCTTTTCGAGCCTTGCTCTTTCCACCGCAAAGTCGATAACACCGGCCAGAGGAAGCGCCACCACCGTGTCTCCGAGCACAACCTGGGCCGCGCCCTGCGGCACGTCCTCGGCAAAGGTCAGACTTTCCAGCCGCGCGAGCCGTGACATCTCGGTTTCCCATTGCGCAACGCGGCGGCGAACTTCGGCATCCGCACCCGCCATGACACAGCCGATCTTTGCACCGGCGGGAACATTCATCTCCGCCCGCACCGAACGTACTTCTGAAATGAAATCGATCACCCAGTTGATTTCGGTTTGAGCGTCGTTGTCCAGCAAGCCATCATACGCTGGCCAGGCCTGCACCATGATACTGTCCTCGCCGCCCGTCTTTTGCCACAGCTCTTCAGTAACAAACGGCATGAACGGATGCAGCAGAACCATTATCTGGTCCAGCGCCCATGCCGCCGTAGCGCGCGTTTCCGCCTTCGCCGCCTCGTCCTCGCCGTTGAGCACCGGCTTGATCAATTCGAGATACCAGTCGCAGAACACACCCCAGGTGAAAGTGTAAAGCGCGCCGGCGGCTTCGTTGTATCGATGTTCCTCAATGCCGGCGGTAACGGCATCACGCATCTGCGAAATCTCACCGGCGACCCAGCGATTGAGCGTAAGGCGTGCGCCAAGCGGATCGTAATCTCCGTCCCTGGCGCAGCCGTTCATCTCGCAGAAGCGTGCCGCATTCCACAGCTTGGTGCCAAAATTGCGGTATCCCTCAACACGCGCGGGCGACAGTTTAATGTCCCTGCCCTGCGCCGCCATTGCAGCAAGCGTAAACCGCAAGGCGTCGGCACCGTAAGTTTCGATCAGGTCAAGCGGGTCGATCACATTGCCCTTGGTCTTGGACATCTTCTGGCCCTTCTCGTCCCGGACCAGCGCGTGAATATAAACCGTATGAAACGGCACCTCAGGCACATCGTCATCGTCGCGCATAAAATGCA
>JANQIR010000181.1 GCA_028282065.1 Aestuariivirgaceae bacterium | reverse complement strand
CCTAAGACCGCTTGGCCTCCCGACTTCTGCGATGCAGATCAAACACCGGCAAAAAGGCTAGAGCATGTTCCCGAAAAGTGTGTGCGGTTTTCGGAAAAGAACATGCTCAATATCAAAGAGATAGAGCATTTTTGGTGACCAAGGTTTCACAAAAAATGCTCTATCTCTTTGATATTGAGCATGTTCTTATCCGAAAACCGCACACACTTTTCGGGAACATGCTCTAGCCTTTATGCCGGTGTTTGATCTGCATCGCAGGCGCACAGGCGCGGGTGGCTCTTATTAAAGCAGCTATTCGTTGCAGCTTGAGGTAGCGAGGCGCCCACCAGCGCCTCGATCTTTTCTGCGAGATTGTCCCGGTCGCAGAAAAGGCCGCTGCCGTCGGTGACAACATCTCCAAGGTTGCCCATGATGCGCAATTGGGCAGGTTGACCAGGTACGATCGTTCGTTCCTGAGCGCATTTGAACACGTTCGCAACGCCGGTGAATTCCGCCAAGACGCCATCCTTGAGAGACGGCTCGCCGGGATGTGCGCCAAGAGACGGCAGCCCCCTGGCAATTCGAGATGGCAGGTCCATATAGATGTTGATTTGATGGCGGGCGGGTTCCGTGCGGACGGCGCTGGGCAGCACAGATTGGTCGCTCGCGGAAGCGGCGGCCGAACGCAGAGGCAATATGCGTCCTTTAGCTGAGGACATAAACAGGGATTTTGGCGGATATGACGACAAACGAGCCACAAGACGCCTTGATCGTTTTCACACCATCGGGCAAGCGGGGCCGATTTCCGATCGGCACGCCGGTATTGCAGGCAGCAAGGTCTCTTGGCGTGGACATCGATTCGGTATGTGGAGGCCGGGCGATCTGCGGACGCTGCCAGGTGGCGGTGTCGGAAGGAGAATTCGCCAAGCATGGCATTTCCTCACACGCCTCGCATTTGAACGGTTTCACCAAGGTCGAGGAACGTTACGACGCCAAGCGGGGCCTGCAGGCAGGCCGCAGGCTGTCCTGCCAGACCCAATTGCTCGGCGATGCCGTCATAGACGTTCCGCCCGAAAGCCAGGTGCACAAGCAGGTCGTTCGAAAGCGCGCGGAAGCCCGCGACATCGAACTCGATCCGGTGACGCGCCTGTATTACATCGTTGTCGACGAGCCGGACATGCATCACCCTTCGGGCGATCTTGAGCGCGTCTACAAGGCGCTCAAAGAACAGTGGGGCATCGACGAGGTCTATACGGATCTCAGAACCCTGACGCAGCTTCAAAGGGCGCTGCGAAAGGGCGAATGGCGGATTACGGTCGCCGTTCATCACGGACATATCCGCTCACGCCAACGGATCATCGCGGTCTGGCCCGGCTTCCACGACCGAATTTTCGGGCTGGCCATCGATATCGGCTCCACCACGATTGCCGCACATATGTGCAACATGTCGACAGGCGAGGTGGTCGCTTCCTCAGGAATCATGAATCCGCAAATCCGGTTTGGCGAGGATCTGATGAGCCGGGTGTCTTACGTCATGATGAACCCCGGCGGCGATGAAGAGATGACGCAGGCCGTGCGCACCGGCCTCAATGCCCTTATCTTCCAGGTGGCCGAGGAAGCCGCAGTCGACCGAAACGACATCCTTGAGGCGGTCATCGTCGGAAACCCGGTGATGCATCACCTGGTTTTGGGCATCGATCCGGTGGAGTTGGGCGGAGCGCCCTTCGCACTTGCTACCAATGCGGCGAAGACACTTTGGGCGACCGAAATTGACCTTGCCATGCATCCTGATGCGCGTGTCTACGTCCTGCCCTGCATTGCCGGACATGTCGGCGCAGATGCGGCCGCTGTGGTGCTGTCGGAAAGCCCGCACTTGCAGGACGAGCACTGGCTGATCGTCGATGTGGGAACCAATGCCGAAATCGTGCTGGGCAATCGCGACCGCCTGCTCGCCTGCTCGTCGCCGACCGGTCCAGCCTTCGAAGGCGCGCAGATTTCCGGCGGCCAGCGCGCGGCACCCGGCGCGATCGAGCGCGTTCGCATAGACCCGGAAACGCTGGAACCGCGCTACCGGATCATCGGCGTGGAAGAGTGGTCCGACGAAGACGGTTTTGCCGAACAGGCCAAAGCGGTTGGCGGCGTTACCGGCATTTGTGGATCAGGCATCATCGAGGTCCTCGCCGAGATGTATCTGGCAGGCATCCTCAATCAGGACGGCGTGGTCGATGGCGCCATGGCGGCGCGCTCGGACAGGGTTGAAGCGGACGGGCGAACCTTCTCCTATGTGCTCAGCAGGGGCGAACCCGAAATCCGCATTACCCAGAATGACGTGCGCCAGATCCAACTGGCCAAGGCGGCACTTTATGCGGGCGCCAAACTGCTCATGGACCACCTTGAGATCGACAAGGTGGACAAGATAACCCTGGCCGGGGCATTCGGCAGCCATATCGACGTCAAGTACGCCATGGTGCTTGGCATGATTCCCGATTGCCCGCTCGACAAGGTGTATGCGGCAGGAAATGCTGCCGGAACCGGCGCGCGCATTGCTCTTCTCAACAACAAGGCGCGGCGGGAGATCGAGAAAGTTGTGCAGTGGATCGATAAGATCGAAACAGCTGTAGAGCCGAAATTCCAGCAACATTTCGTCGAGGCCATGGCTATTCCGCATAAGACGGCGTCCTATCCAAACTTGAGCGAAGCCGTTACCCTTCCCGAACCGAAGGACGTTGCATCGGCGGACAGTTCCGGAGACGGCGAAACACGCAGGCGCCGGAGGCGGCGCTAGGCCGGAGACGGCGTGACATGGCCAGCGAGATGGATGCGGCGCGATTCGGGCGATCTGCTTTCGGGGCAGTCAAAGGCCGCTATATCATTCTCGCAGTGCTGATTGCGCTGCTCTTTCCCACGATTGTCAGCAAGGCCTTTTGGCAGGCATCGAGTGATGATGTCGCCCGCCTGACGGACTCACTGGCGAGCATGGCATCTTATGTCCTGTTGACCGGTTTGCTGGCGCTGTGTGCTTTCATGAAGGACAAGCCGTTCAAGGTTTCGCCGGTAAAGATCCCGCCATGGCAGGTTGTCTTGCGTCATGCGAGCTACGCCATCCCACTTATCGCCACGTCGATGCTGACGCTCTACGTGCTGTTTTATCCGCTTTCGCATGCCTGGCCTCAGTTGATCGAGACCGGTCCGCTGAACATGCCAAAGTTCTTCGTATGGCAAAGCGACCCGGCGGCGCTGCTGTCCAATTCCGTCAATGTCCTGACGCTCGTCGTGCTTGCGCCCATTGTCGAAGAGGTCGCATTTCGAGGCTTCCTGTTGAACCGCTGGATCGTCAAATACGGCGCTTTGAAAGCAATCATCTACTCCTCCATCGCTTTTGCGGTCCTGCATGTCGGCCTGCTGGGAATGATGATTTTCAGCGCCGTTTTGTCGGTGGTATATTTGCGCACCAATTCATTGATTTACCCAATCATCGTCCACATCGCCAATAACATGCTCGTCGTGATGTGGATGGCCGCCGGTGCCGCCTCTCAGGATGGCCCAACCTCTCTTACCGCCGCACAGTTTCAGGCCACGTGGTGGCTGGGTGCCCTGGGCGGAATGATCAGCGTTCCCTGGCTGGTGTGGTTCTGGCGGACGCAGGCGAAAGCCGTCTTGAAATTACAGAGAAATTAGGGACGAGATCCGTCACCTTCACCCATTCCGCCCGACGGCGGCCGGCTGAACGTGCGGCAGAGCACTTCATATATTTCAATAATTTACACCAAATCACGCTGAGCTTCACAATCGCGCAGATTTGGCCGTATAGATATTTGCCTGACAAAACGAACGTTTTTCTATCTATTTTATTTGGATCTTTAAGAATTTTATTGAATTTTTCTTAATTTCAATTTATACAACTTCACAACTCTAACGCATGGCACTTAAATATCGCCCAAGTAGCACGAGACGGTCAAACTACACGTCCCGAGTGACTGCCGTGCGGGCCCGGCGGGCGGCATACCCCGCCGGGTCTTCTTTTCTCCGGAATTTCACTTCAGTACGTGGCAGACAACGGCCCGGTAAATATGGCGCGTCAAGCGCGCTGCATCTCGCACTACAGCATTTTTTGTGGAACCTGAGTCACTAAAAATGCTCTATCTCTTTGATATTGGGCATGTTCTTATCCGAAAACCGCACACACTTTTCGGGAACATGCTCTAACCGCTTACCGGTTCGCGCATGGTCACCAGTTCTTCAGCTGCGGTCGGGTGCACCGCCATGGTCGCATCGAAGTCGGCCTTGGTGGCTCCCATCTTGATCGCTATTCCCAGAAGCTGCGCCATTTCACCGGCATCCGGCCCCATGATATGGCAGCCCAGCACCTTATCCGTTTGCCTGTCAACGATGACTTTCATCAACATCCTTTCGTCCCGGCCGGACAAGGTGTGCTTCATCGGGCGGAACTTGGACCGGAAGACAACGACGTTCTCAAATCTCTCACGGGCTTGATGTTCGGTCAGTCCGACCGTGCCGATTTCCGGTTGAGAGAACACGGCTGACGCGACATTGCTGTGGTCGACGGCGACGGGCTTGTTTCCGAAAACCGTATCGGCGAAAGCGTGGCCTTCCCTGATCGCCACAGGCGTCAGGTTGATGCGATTGGTGACATCGCCCACCGCATAAATGTGATCGACATTGGTTTTCGAGTAGGCATCTACTTTCACGGCCCCCTTGCCATCCAGTTCGACCCCGGCATTTTCAAGCCCCAGCCCGCTGGTATAGGGGTCACGGCCGATGGCGAACATGACCTGATCTGCGTTGAGAACCTCCCCGCCGGAAAGGGTTACCTGCAAACCATCAGATCCCTTGGCAATGTCGGTAAAAACCTGCCCAGTGACGATGCGAACGCCCTTTTTGGTCATCTCCTCCGTCAGGCTCTCGCGAAGGTCCTGATCGAAACCGCGCAGGATCATGTCTCGACGGTAAACCTGGGTGGTCTCAACGCCCATACCATTGAAGATCCCGGCGAATTCCACCGCGATGTAACCGCCGCCGGCAATGACGACGCGCTTCGGGAATTCATCGAGATGAAACGCTTCATTGGATGTAATGGCATGTTTAACCCCGGGCACACCGGGATCAACATTGGCCTTGGCACCGGTGGCAATCAATATGTACCGGGCCGTGACATGGCGATCTTCGCTCAACAGCTTCACCGAATGCGCATCGCGCAGTTCGGCACGTGTGTGGAACATCTCCACACCGGCCTTTTCCAGGTTGGTCATGTAGACCTGGTTGAGCCGGTCGATTTCCCTATCCTTGTTGGCAATGAGTTTTGTCCAGTCGAACGATGCATCTCCCGTGGTCCAGCCGAACCCTGCCGCATCCTCAAACTCTTCGGAGAATTTGCTGGCATAGACCAAAAGCTTCTTGGGCACGCAACCACGGATTACACAGGTGCCGCCGTAGCGATACTCCTCCGCTATTGCCACCTTGGCGCCATGGCCCGCTGCTATGCGCGCGGCGCGTACTCCGCCTGATCCACCACCGATCACAAAGAGATCGTAGTCAAATTCACTCATTTCGAGTTTGTCCCCAGATTGCAGTTCACAGAAAGGTCGCGCGGGTCGACGGCAGTTACGCGGTCAGCGTTTCCACGCCATCCGGCGTACCTATGAGGGCTACCTTGGCTATTCCAATAAACAGGCCGTGATCGACGACACCGGCGATGCTTGCCAATGCCGCCATGAGCTTCTCCGGATCTTCGATGCGGCCGAATGCGCAATCGCAGATGAGATTACCGTTGTCGGTAAGGAACGGATCGCTGCCGGATTTGCGGATGGTCATTGGGCCTTCGGCGCCGGCCCAGCGCGATGCCGCCTCGATCATCATGCACGTGGCCCGGGCGCCGAACGGGACGATCTCCACCGGTAGCGGAAACTCACCCAGCACTCCCACCTTCTTGGACGCATCGGCGATGACGATCATGCTTTTTGATGCTGTGGCAACAATCTTTTCGCGTAAAAGAGCGCCGCCTCCGCCCTTGATGAGGCGAAGCTGGCTGTCCAGTTCGTCCGCCCCGTCAACGGTGATGTCGAGCATCGGAACATCGCTCAGGGTCGTTAAGGGAATACCCAGCAATTCAGCCTGAGCTGCCGTGGCATTCGATGTCGGGACACCGGTGACCGTCAGGCCACCGGCAACCTTTTCGCCCAATGCATCGACGAACTTCGCGGCCGTTGATCCGGTACCGAGCCCCAGCGTCATGCCATCTTCGATATACTCGAGAGCCGCCAGAGCCGCGGCTTGTTTTTGATCGTCTGCGCTCAACGTCCAAGACCACCCATCAGCATATATTTGTACTCCGTGAACTCGTCCATTCCATGGTGGGACCCTTCTCGGCCGATTCCCGACTCCTTGACACCGCCGAAGGGCGCCACTTCACAGGAAATGATGCCTTCATTGATACCGACAATGCCGTACTCCAATGCCTCGCCGACCCGCCATATGCGGCCGATATCCCTGGAATAGAAGTAACAGGCAAGACCAAACTCGGTATCGTTGGCCATTTCGACAGCTTCTGCCTCGGAGCTGAAGCGGAATAGCGGCGCGACCGGTCCGAATGTCTCCTCACGCGTGACCTTCATATCGGTGGTCACGTCGCGCAGGATGGTGGGTTGGTAAAAGTTGCCGCCGAGCCCCTCCCCGCCCGAGACGATCGAAGCGCCCTTTTCCACTGCATCGTCGATGTGCTCCTGCACCTTGTCGATGGCAGCCTGGTTGATCAGCGGACCGGTGGTCACGCCATCGTCCGTGCCGTTGCCGACTTTCATCTGCGCCACGGCGTCAGCGAGCCTTTCCGTGAACGCGTCATAGACGCCGTCTTGTACAAGGATCCGGTTGGCGCACACGCAGGTCTGGCCGGCGTTGCGGTATTTCGAGGCCATGGCACCTGCCACGGCATCATCAAGGTCCGCGTCATCGAAGACAATGAACGGCGCATTTCCGCCAAGCTCCATGCCGACCTTCTTCACGGTTCCGGCGCACTGTTCCATCAAAATCTTACCCACCTCAGTCGAGCCGGTGAAGGTCAGCATCTTCACAGCCGGGTTCGATGTCATCTCACCGCCGATCTCGCTCGACTTACCTGTGATGACGTTGATGACGCCCTTGGGGATGCCGGCACGTTCGGCCAATTCGCACAAAGCCAGGGCCGACAGGGGCGTTTCCGTCGCCGGTTTTATGACCATCGTGCAGCCGGCCGCCAGGGCTGGGCCAGCCTTGCGGGTAATCATGGCGTTTGGAAAATTCCATGGCGTGATCGCCGCACAAACGCCCACGGGCTGACGCACGACAACAATGCGGGCATTGGGGAACGGGCTGGGGACCGTCTCGCCATAAAGCCGTTTGGCCTCTTCGGCAAAAAACTCGATGAAGGATGCACCATAGGCAACCTCACCGCGGGACTCGGCCAGCGGTTTTCCCTGTTCCGCCGTCATAAGCTGGGCCAGGTCTTCCTGGTGTTCCATGATCAGGTTGTACCAGGCGCGCATGATGTTGCAGCGTTCCTTGGCCGGCCTGGCAGCCCAGGCAGGCATGGCACGTTGGGCTGCAGCTATGGCATCGGCGGTCTCCTTGGCGCCGAATTTCGGGATCGATGCGATTTCGTCTCCGGTCGCCGGGTTGGTCACCGCAATTTCAGCGTCACCCGAAACCCATTCACCGTCGATGTAGCATTGCTCGCGTACGAGCGCCTTGTTGGAAACGAGATCACGCAAACTCTGGCTTTTGCGGACATCCATGGTTATGCCTCCTGTCGTAGAGGCCTTGTCATCGGCCTCATGCACCTTACTTCACTTCAGTATTCCATGGAGTGGTGTTAGCACACAGCCTGGGCGGGGTGGAATGCGAAACCTCATCCATTGTGTTGTTTGAATCACTTATGGAGACAAGTTGACACGGTGATTCATGCCAGCGTTCAGTTGGAGCACTTTCAGTCAACCACTCAAGGGCCCCTCATGGCACGTCCAACCATTGTCTTTGATCTCGACGGAACGCTGGTCGACTCCGCACCGGACCTTGCGGCTGCCACCAATCATGTCTTGACGCGGCACGGCCGCCGCGCGGTCTCTTTAGAGGAAGTGCGCGAGATGGTTGGCCAGGGTGCGCGCAAGCTGATAACCCGAGGATTTGAGCGCACCGGCGATGCGCTGGACCCGGCCCGCCTGGAGCCCCTCTATGCCGAGTTCATCGACTACTACACGGCGCATATCGCCGATCTGACCCGGCCGTTTGACGGCGTGACGGCCTTGCTGGACTTGTGCGTAGAACGCTCCATTCCGATGGCCGTGTGCACCAACAAGCTGGAGAGCCTGTCCGTCAGGCTGCTGGAGGAGCTGAGACTCTCACACTATTTCGGCGCAATCGTGGGTCCCGATACGATTGGCATCGCAAAGCCGGATCCCCGCCCCCTGCAGGCTGCGGTGGAATGTGCCGGCGGGCGACAGGACCTTGCGGTGATGATCGGCGACAGCGGCACGGATATTCGCACGGCTCAGGCCGCAAGCATTCCCGTGGTTGCCGTCACGTTCGGTTACACCGACCAGCCGGTCACGGCCTTCGATCCAGATCACGTGGTTGATCACTTCGACAGTGTTTGGCCCTGGATTGCCGACCGGTTCGGATTACCAGCTTAGTTACCGCACGTCCGCGGCACCGGGAGACTCACTGCCGCTCCAGCCGTCCAAGTTTGGCGCCGGCCCAAGCGCAGACAACTGCCGCTGGTAGCGTGAACGCCAAAGCCGCCGTCCAGGTTCCGGTCACCGCGACGATCCATGTAACGATAACCGGTCCGAGCAGTTGGCCGATGGACGAGCCCTGGAACATCATGCCGTTTACCGTGGATACCATGTTGGCCTGCGGCGCGTGAATAGCGGTTCCGGCGAACAAGGCGCCGGGAATCAAACCGCCAATACCGGAAAACACTATACCGCCGGCGAGCCTGAGCCAGACCGGCAGGAAATCCGTCATCAGGAGCGTTGCCCCTAAGGCCATGGCCGCAGAGGCAATCCCTATGACTGCGCCCCTGCCCGTTCCCCTGTCGAGCAGCACGCCGGATAGCAGATTGCCAATGACATTGGATGTCGTCACAGCTGCTGCGGCTATTCCAGCTTCGGTCAAACCCCAGCCGGCACGATCGACCAGAATGAGCGGCACAAAGCCGGTTACCGACATGAACTGCGCCGAATAGGCCATGAATGTCAAAGTGAGCAATCGTGCGCCTGGTTCTTCCAAAACCCTTTTCGCATTGGCGATTGGATGCGGCGCAGCGGCCTTGCCGTACGGGGGCACGCGGGGTGCGGCCAGCCACACCGCCAGCGCGGCAGCCACCAACAGAGCCGATGTAAACAGCCAAACGCCCTGCCACCCGGCAACGGTTGCCATTGCGCCACCGATCAGCAGCATCATGCCGCTGCCGGCCGGCATGAACGCGCCCCAAAGCCCCATCGCCTTGGCCCGGTCGCCCGGTGCGGACACCTTGAGCATGAGCGGCGGCATGGAAACGGACGTCATGAACAGGCCGACACCCTCTGCAACCCGGGTTGCCAACAGCAATCCCTGACCGTCCGCCATGGCCCCGAGCGCACTGGCGGTGGCAGCAAGCAGCAAGCCTGCGATGCCGAAACGCGCCGGTCCGGCCCGGTCCGCCAGTGCTCCGAAGGCTATGCCAACGGTCGCCGCCAGCAGCGCCATGATCGAAATGACAAGACCAGCGACCGGCAGCGACAGGTCCAGCTCCTGCTGCAGAAGCGGCAAAACGGCTGGCGCCTTGCCGACCAGGCTGGCGACCGCAACTCCGGCGGCAAAAAACACCGCAATGCGCGGCCAGCTGGTTTTCGATACGCTGTCGAGCAAAGAACCACCGCTCCCGAGAGCATGTTCAGATGTTGTGAAATAGATAGCCCCGTTTAGGGGGCCTGTGCCATCTTGTCCATATGATGGCGGCGAGGCCCGGCTTGACTTGATCGTGCCGTGGCCGGTAAAAGCCCGCCAAGCGGATTGGATTACCCTGGTGTAAACCAACCGCGGCACCAGAGCATGTTCGCGAAAAGTGTATGTGGTTTTCGGATAAGAACATGCTCAATATCAAAGAGATAGAGCATTTTGGGTGACACGGTTTTCACAAAAAATGCTCTAGGTGCGGGCGGTTAGCTCAGTTGGTAGAGCACAGTGTTCACATCGCTGGGGTCACTGGTTCAAATCCAGTACCGCCCACCATATTTCTCAAAGGCTTAGCCGGATTATTCGCAGTGGACAGTGGTTCATATGAACTGCCTGCTCATTGGAGGCAGGCAAGACCCAGCCGGCATGACGCCAGCCGTGCCCAAAGCGCTCTCAAATAAAATCACTCGTATACCTGCCTGCGCAAGGCAGAACGCCAACTTTGCGGGACAGCTTCACCGTCCAACGAACGAGCTTATGGAGTCACGAAATGACCCCTTTCGGACATAGCGCAACAATCCAAAGATTGCGCTGATCACCCTGGATCAATTGATCATCTGGTCCGTCAGCTCACCGTGAACTGTCCCATCATGCCGTGGTCCTCGTGTTCCAGTATGTGGCAATGGTACATGTAGGGGTGCGTCTTGCTCGCCAAATGATCGAAGCGCACGATGATCTCGGACCAGTCGTCGTTATCCAAAACCACCATGTCCTTCCAACCCTGCTGGTCGGGTGGTGTCGGAGCACCTCCCATCTGCTCGATCAGGAACGAGCAGCCATGCACATGAAACGGGTGTTCGCCCTGATCGGAGCGGATACGCCAACGCTCCCACTCCCCACGCTTCACCTCCTCGTTGATCACGTTCATGTCCATCACCGCACCATTGATGGTCATGTTCATCGCGCCGTGCCCTCCGTGCTGATCATGCCCGCCGCCATCGCCTCCGTTCATGGCCAGCATGAAGTCGCGTGTGCGGACAATCTCCGAGGGCTTTGGGTGGACAATCTCCGCCATCCTTTTCGATAGCGGCGCGGTGTGCGCAGGCAGCGCTTTGTCGGGCGTGAGGGTTAAGGAGGGCCGCAGCGCCGTTTGACGTGAGCTCAAAAACCGGTCCAGCAAACTGCTGAAGGTACCCTCCTGGCCATCAAATTCATCCTCGAACAAGGTGAGCAGGCCGGCAGGCGCACCATCGGCCAGATCCACGACAATCTCGCAGCGCTCTCCAGGTGCCATTTCCATGGCAGTCATCTCCACTGGCGCCCTCAAAAGTCCCCCATCACAAGCGATTTTGTGAAACGGCCTCTTGTCGGCGAAGGTCACAATGTAAAACCGCGCGTTCGCCCCATTGAGCAGCCGCAATCGGATCTTTCCGGCCGGAACATACGCGACCGATGAGATGGCCCCATTGATGATAACCGTTTCCCCGAGCCAACCATCTTCATCGGCATACTCAAGCGAATAAACCAGATGGCCCTTCGCATCGAAGGTGCGGTCCTGAATGATCACCGGCAGATCATCGACCCCGTAGTTGCGCGGGAGCGGCAAGTCGTCGCTCAGGTCATCATCAATGATCATCATACCGGCAAGGCCTCGATAGACCTGTTCACCGGTCTTGCCGTGGGTGTGGGAGTGGTACCAGCAGGTGGCTGCCGGTTGCACGATCGACAATGTGGGTTGCCATCTGTCTGATGGGGCGATTTCCAGCTGGGGGCCGCCATCCACTGCCCCCGGCACATGCAAACCGTGCCCGTGAATGGAGACGCCCTCCAACAAAGTGTTGTGGTAGTTGAGGTTCAGCTCGCTGTTCTGCCGGGTCCGGATGGTAGGGCCCAGATACTCTTGGCTGATCCCCAAGGTCGGCGTCTTGATTCCGGGCGCGAAGGACCAAACGCCGGAGCGGATCGTCAGGTCGAGCGGCTCCCCCCTGGTGCCATCGACGAGTGCTGGGATCGGTAAGCGAACCGGCGCAGTCTTAGCCCACGCAGGCGCCACTAGCCCCGCGCTCACAAGGGCCGTACCACCGGCGAGAAAGTGCCGCCGAGAGAGAGTGAAGGGCATGGGAGGCCTCCCGTCAAAGATATCATCAATTCTGTGGACACTGCCTGCCCCATAATGGCCCGGTTGGTCCATCGGACATATGCCGGATTTCGTGGGCGGTCCATCGGGCATAAGGTCAATTTCCGCCCGTTGGCGAATGCGCATAGTCCAAGTGGCTGGGGAGCTCTAAAGGAAACGCTCATGTTTGATGCGATAGGACAAATTCCATACCGGCGGACGGTGTTTGCCGTCTTCGTGCTGTTTGTTTTCGGCACCAGCGCTGCGGAAATCATCGATGAGTTTGCAGATGGCGAGACCCTCGGCACGATGGCGGATGATGTGACCAGGTTCACCCTTAGCGCAATCGTTCTGGCGGTGTTTGGGTTCGAGTATGTCGCGCAGCAGCGCGCGCTTGCCGACCTGAAAGGCCAGTTGAAAAACACACGCGGCCAGCTGGCACAAGTTTATCCCCAGTCGCGGAAGCTCGCGAGCCAGTACCGTGCTGTGATGCAAGAGCAGTTTGATGCTTGGCACCTCACCGGGAGTGAGCAGAATGTAGTGATCATGCTGCTGAAGGGGCTGTCCTTCCGCGAGATTGCGGATTTGCGGGAGACCCGCGAAAAGACCGTCCGCCAGCAGGCCTCCAGCGTCTACCGCAAGGCCGGATTGACCAGCCGCAACGAGCTTGCCGCCTGGTTTTTTGAGGACATGCTGGATCCGCCCCCGGTTCATGGTGGTTCCGAGGAGGAAATCAGGTCACGCTGACCGGCTCAATAACCGTTTTGGGAAACTGCACTTAGAGATGCAAGTTGGCAGCCGTCGGGCGGACGGCAGAAAATGGCACGTTGCAGACCTCCGGTAGCCACCCATCTTTCGTCTGCAAAGAGTGCCGTGCGGACACCCGTCCGGTAGACTGTCAATGGAGTATAGCGGCTTCATCGGGTACCACCCTGCGCCTTGAGCCGACTGGAGCGCCGTCACTCGCAGCGAAGATCGTTGCTTGCCGACCACTCCGCCGGCATCACTGGTTCAAACTCTGTAAAGCCATCATCAATTCACCTGCTGTTGGACCCATCGCGGATTACAAGACTGCCGGATTGCGCTGATTTCGCAGTGTCTGCGCAGACTCCCGGACGACTTCTGAAATCTGTAAGAGCTGTTCAGCGAGCGGGCTGGTCTTGCGCCAGATCATGCCAATAGTTCGCGACGGTTTGGGCTTCTTGAACTGCGCCAGGGAGACCGATGCGGCCCGGGTCTCCACCGCCACGGCCATCTCCGGGATCAATGTCACACCCATTCCGGCGGACACCATCTGAACGAGCGTAGACAGGGAACTGCCGTCCAGCAACTCGCGCGGCAGAGCCGAGCGCATGTTGCAGAAGGACAGAGCCTGATCGCGGAAACAATGCCCCTCCTCAAGCAGCAGAAGCTTCATCTCGCGAAGCCTCTTTCGGTCAGGCACGGGTTGCCCCTCATCTTCACCTGGACGCACCAGAACAAAGTTCTCGGAAAACAATGCGACTTCCACGAAAGACGGCTCGGATACCGGCAATGCGACGATTGCCGTGTCCAGCCTGCCCGCTTCCAGTTCCTGAACCAGCTTCGCCGTGAGCGTCTCACGCACATGTATCTCCAGGCCAAAATACCTGTCGGAGATGTTGCCGACGATGGCCGGCAACAGATACGGCGCAATCGTCGGGATCACACCGATGCGCAGCCGTCCTGAAAGCCGCTCCTGGGAGGCGCGCGCCAGATCCCCCAATTCATCCACACCGCGCAGGATATCACGCACACGCGGCGAGAAAACCTCGCCAAGATTGCTGAGCCGGACATGACGCGCGCTCCTGTCAAACAACTCCGCTCCCAAAGTCTCTTCCAATTCCTTGATCTGCATGGACAAAGCCGGCTGGGAAATCGCACAGGCGTCCGCCGCCCGACCAAAGTGGCCATGGCGCGCCAGAGCCTCAAAGTAACGCAGCTGCTTAAGCGTGAGATTTATCATAAGCCCATCTTATTATAACGATCAGAAAATCCAACTTTAACTAATGATTTGCGTTTGGTATAGCTCGCTCAGTGGAGAGCAAGAGCATCGTGTAACAAGACCGCCCCGCATCGACATCACTCACAGTAGGCCGGTCCCAGAATTCCAGAAGCATCAACAAAGTGGCGTCACGCACAGGTATCGTTTCAGCTTGGCAACACCCCGGTGAGGCCTCCCGCCCCGTGGAGCAAAGGTGCATGCGGCACTATGTCATCGCTCCGGTTCGCGAGCCGCGTTGCCTTGTGATGGATTCGCGGTTCTTGTCCTCAAACCAATTCACTTTATGCAACCACGATCGGAGAGAAATATGAACATCGAGAGCAAGTGCCCGGTAATGGGCGCTACCCACCTGCACACCGTTGGCGTCATGTCAAACCGTGACTGGTGGCCGAACAATCTGAACCTCAAAATCCTTCATCAGAATTCCGCCCTGTCCGATCCCATGGACAAGGCTTTCAGTTATGCCGAACAGTTCGCGAGGCTCGACCTGAAGGCTCTGAAGCAGGATCTCTACGCGCTGATGACCGACTCGCAAGATTGGTGGCCGGCAGACTACGGTCACTATGGCGGATTGTTCATTCGCATGGCCTGGCACAGCGCCGGCACATACCGCACCGGCGACGGCCGTGGCGGCGCAGGTTCCGGCACGCAGCGCTTCGCACCGCTCAACAGCTGGCCGGACAACGGCAACCTGGACAAGGCGCGCCGGCTTCTTTGGCCGATCAAGCAGAAGTACGGCAACAAGATTTCCTGGGCGGATCTGATGATCCTGGCTGGCAACTGCGCCATCGAGTCGATGGGCGGCAAGACGTTTGGTTTCGCCGGTGGCCGCGAGGACGTCTGGGAACCGGAAGAGGACATCTACTGGGGTTCGGAAGATACCTGGCTTGGTGACAATCGCTACAGCGGCGACCGCGACCTTGAGAACCCGCTTGCCGCGGTTCAGATGGGCCTCATCTATGTGAACCCGGAAGGCCCGAACGGCGAACCCGATCCGGTCGCCTCGGGGCGCGACATTCGCGAAACATTCGCGCGTATGGCCATGAACGACGAGGAAACGGTTGCTCTGACTGCAGGCGGCCACACCTTCGGAAAGGCGCACGGCGCGGGCGATGCAGCGTATGTCGGACCGGAGCCCGAAGGTGCGCCGATGGAAGCCATGGGCCTGGGCTGGATCAGCAGCCATGGCAGCGGCAAGGGCCGCGACAGCATCACCAGTGGTGTCGAGGGTGCGTGGACCCCCAACCCCATCAAGTGGGACAACGGCTATTTCGATGTGCTGTTCGGCTATGAGTGGGAGCTCGTGAAGAGCCCGGCAGGCGCCTGGCAGTGGACGCCGAAGGATCTCAAGGAAGAGGACATGGCGCCGGACCCCGAAGATCCGTCAAAGCGGGTGCCGATCATCATGACCACAGCGGACATGGCGATGCGCATGGACCCGATCTACGAGCCGATTTCGCGGCGGTTCCACGAAAACCCGGACGCGTTCGCCGATGCCTTCGCACGGGCCTGGTTCAAGCTGACGCATCGCGACATGGGGCCGAAGTCCCGTTATCTCGGTTCGGAAGTGCCGGAAGAAGACCTCATCTGGCAGGATCCGATCCCGGCAGCCAACCATGATCCGATGGATGCATCCGACATCGCGGATCTCAAGGCCAAAATTCTCGCATCCGGACTGACCGTTCCGCAGCTGGTTTCAACCGCCTGGGCTTCGGCGTCGACATTCCGCGGCTCTGACAAGCGCGGTGGAGCCAATGGTGCACGTATCCGGCTGGCACCTCAGAAAGATTGGGAAGTGAACCAGCCGGGCCAGTTGGAGATAGTCCTCGAAACGCTTGAAGGCATTCAGAGCAACTTCAACAGCGCGCAAGCCAACGGCAAGATGGTATCGCTTGCCGACCTGATCGTGCTGGGCGGTTGCGCGGCGATTGAACAGGCCGCAAAGGCCGCGGGCCATGATGTGGAGGTGCCGTTCACACCGGGCCGTACCGACGCTTCGCAGGACCAGACTGACGTCGACTCCTTCGATGTTCTAGAGCCCTACGCGGACGGTTTCCGCAACTATCAGAAAGCCAAATACGCCGTTTCGACCGAGGAGCTGCTGATCGACAGGGCGCAGTTGCTAACGCTCACCGCACCGGAAATGACAGCCCTTGTCGGCGGCATGCGGGTGCTCGATGCGAACTTCGGACAGTCTCAGCATGGCGTCCTCACCGAACGGCCAGGCTCTCTCACCAACGACTTCTTCGTCAACCTGCTCGACATGGGGACACAATGGACGTCCACGGGCGACGATCAGTTGGAGTTTGAAGGCCGTGACCGTGCCACCGGCAACGTCAAGTGGACCGGCACCCGTGCCGATCTCGTCTTCGGATCGAATTCGCAGCTGCGGGCGCTGGCCGAGGTTTATGCACAAGACGATGCACAAGAGAAGTTCGTGCATGACTTCGTGGCTGCCTGGGACAAGGTCATGAACGCAGACCGGTTCGATCTGACCTGATCAAGCGGACACCTTAACCACCAGTCCGCGCGATTGAGCCAGCAACAAGACACTCGTCCGGACCCGACCGTAGGACCGAAGTCAGTGCACTTCCAGTCTTACGGAACAGTCCGGACGAACTCTATTCGCCAAGTGGGCATCTGGCTGCTCAAAAGTCCAGGCCCGCCTTGCGCAGACCCTGATGCAGGCACTCCTGACCCTTGCTTGCTCGAAACGGCCCGGTCGAGCGCCAGCGGTGCGCGCGGCCACTATCGCATTCCACGGCATCCACGATACTGGCGAACTCGGCCAGAAGGCCGTCTGCCATGAGCTTGTGGCACCAGATCGTCTGATCTGTGAGACCATAGCATTCAGCCATTGCATCATGTGGCCAGAAACGGAGATTATCCCTGTCAGGACCGTCACGACAGGTTGGCGGGCAACTGTGAAAGGCGGCTCATGGACGTTGGCGCCTGGCTGGCGCAGCTTGGTCTGCAGGATTTCGCCGATGCTTTCCGCGATAACGGCGTAGACGTGGACCTGTTGCCTGAACTGACCAACGAGGACCTGAAGGATCTCGGCATCTCCAGGCTGGCCGACAGGAAACGGCTGTTGAAAGCCATAACCGAACTGGCGGATGCGAACAAAGATCCCGTTGCGAGCAATGATCCTGAAGAAAGCAGCGCGCAGCCGGCCCCGCCGCCGACCGGCGAACGCCGCCAGGTCACCGTAATGTTTGCCGACCTGGCCGGGTTCACCAGTTTGTCGCGGGAACTTGATGCCGAAGAAGTTCATGCGCTGCTGAACGGCTACTTCGAGCGGGCTGACGCAATCGTCGAACAGTATGGCGGTACAATCGACAAGCATATTGGCGACGGGCTGATGGCCGTATTCGGCGCGCCGGTTGCACACACGGACGATCCCGAACGCGCCGTGCGGGCCGCCTTGACGATTCACGATGCAATGCAAGACCTTAGCAACGAGTTCGGAAGGGATCTGAGAGCTCACATTGGCATTGCCAGCGGCCAGGTCGTAGCCAGCGGAACCGGAAGCGACAGCCATCGCGAATACACGGTCACTGGAGACAGTGTGAACCTTGCCTCGCGCCTCGACGATATGGCTGAGGCCGGCGAGACGCTGATTACCGGCGCCGTGCGTCGTGCAACATCACATGTCGCCGTCGCATCGGCGCGCGGTGAAGTTTCAGTCAAAGGATTCGATCAGCAGTTTGAAGTGTGGGCGGTGCAAGATTTGTCGCAGTCGCCGGCACACGCGCGACTTACCAACTTTGTTGGACGCAACATGGAATGCCGGCAGTTTGAAGCGCTGCTGGACGAAACAATCCAGACCGGAAAGGGACATACAGTTGTCGTTCGAGGCGAGCCGGGCATCGGCAAAACCCGGCTGGTGGAGCAATTCGGCGAGGCCGCCGCAAGCAAGGGCCTGACCGTTTACAAGAGCCTGATCCTCGATTTCGGTGACGGCAAGGCGCAAGATGCGCTACGCGGACTGGTCCGCGATATGCTTGGCGTCGGTGCACAATCGGGTGAAGCAGAACGCCGGCGGGCTGTGCAAACCGCCTGTGACGCAAAGATGATCTGCGACGATCGGGTCATTTTCCTCTACGACCTTATGGACCTGCCACAACCGGCTGAATGGCGCAGCGCCTTCGATGCGATGGATGCAGAAATCCGGCAGCAAGGTTTTCGGGATACTCTGGGGCAAGTGATCGGATCGACCGCCTCCTCGGCACCGATGCTCATCGCTGTCGAGGACATCCACTGGGCCGACGATTCCACACTGTTGCAACTTGCAGGCATCTCGCAAACCTGCCTGGAGTCACCAGTTTTGCTGGTCATGACGACACGCGTCGAAGGGGCAACGCTCGGTCAGGACTGGCTCGCGTCCTTGAGGGGATGTCCGCTCGCGACACTGGAGCTGCAGCCATTACGCCCGGCAGAAGCCATGACGCTGGCCAATGAGATGGCCAGCCAGCACCCCGGCCTTGAGTCCCTGGTTGACAGGGCGGAGGGAAACCCGCTGTTCCTGGAACAGCTGCTGCAGAACGCTGCGGAAGGATCGGCAAGCAATCTGCCGGACAACCTGCAAGGACTGGTATTGGCGCGCATTGACCGGCTTAACCGCGCAGACCGTGACGCAATACGGGCAGCGAGCGCGTTAGGGCAACGGTTCTCGTCCGGCATCCTGCGCCATGTGCTGGGCGATCCGGCCTATGATTGCCGGGCATTGCTCGAACATCGCCTGATCCGTCCGGAGGGAAGCGGCTTCCTGTTCGCACATGCGCTCGTACGTGAAGGCATATACACCTCCCTGCTTCAGGATGCCCGGCGCAAGTTGCACGGCCTCGCCGCAGACTACTACCGCGAAAGGGATCCGGTCCTGCACGCCGAGCACCTGGACCGGGCACAGTCGCCAATGGCCGTGCAGGCCTATCTGGACGCAAGCCGTGTGCAGATGGATAAGAGCCGTTATGACAGCGCACTTGGCCTCGTCAGACGTGGCCTTGAGATTGGTGGTTCACAGTTGGCTTTCGAACTGCGCCTGATGGAAGGTGACCTGTTGCGCCACCTCGGGTCGATCCGTCAATCCATCGATGCCTGCCGAGCGGCACTTCCACACGCGGACGAACCCATGGAGCATTGCCGGGCCAAAATCGCTATGGCGGAAGGACTACGGATCGCCGGGCAGCACACGCGGCTGCTGGATATTCTTGTTGACGCTGAAGAGTACCTGTCTGACGAGCCGGCCCATGGCCCCCGATCCCGGATCGAACAACTCAGAGGCAGCGCATACTTTACCCAGGGCAAGATCATGGATTGCCTGGCAGCAAACACGCGCGCTCTGGAACACGCGCGCCATGAAAGCGCAGCTGACCTCGAGGCGCAAGCGCTAGGCGGCCTCGGAGACGCCGAATTTGCAAGAGGCTGGATGCTCACAGCGCACGATTATTACGACCGCTGCGTCCAACTCAGCGAAAACAGCGGTTTCGCCAGCGTATTGGCCGCTAATCTTTCCATGCGCGGCTTCACCTTCCTGTATCAGAACCGGTTGGCGGCGGCCATCGCTGACTGCCGCACCGCGGCCGAGTTGGCGACCCACCTCCAGCAGCGCAGGGCACGGATGGTTGCGGCTGCCGTCGCCGCCTATGTCCTGGAAGCCTATGACACCGAGGAAGGTGCATCATGGGCCCGAGAAATCCGTGACATCGGCAAAGAGCTGGGATCAAAGACATTCGAGCAGACCGGCCTGCAGTTTCTCAGCCGTTTTGCCATGCACAAGGGAGAGTTCGAACCGGCGTTCGAACTCATCAGCCATGCGCTGGATTTGTTGCGCGACACAGAATCCGGCATGCGGTTCGACGGAGCGCGCAACCTCGGCTGTCTGGCCCTCGCCACGGTAAACGCGCAGGAACGGGACTCGGCCCTGGCCGAGGGTGAGGCGCTTCTGCAAGCAGGCGCGACCGGTCACAACTATTTCTGGTTCTATCGGGATGCGATGGAAGTGTGCCTAAGGGAAGGGCTGTGGGACAAGGCACTGCACTATGCGCGAGCGCTGGAAGACTACACGGCAGCGCAGCCCCTTCCGTGGAGCAACTTCCACATCAGGCGTTGCCGGGCGCTCGCCGCCGCTGGACAAGGCCACCGCAAACCTGACCTTCATTTAGAACTCCAGCGGCTGCAATCAGAGGCAAAAGACGCCGGATTCAGATTTGCCGGCATTGCTCTGGAACGTGCACTGGCGGAAATCAACTAGAACGCTGCCTTCCATTGTTCCGTGTCGACGTACCAGCGTTCCTCCGTGATCTCGCCTGCCTCGTTGAACTTCCACAAGATCGCCGACTGAGAACCATTGGACACGGCTTTGGAGGTCCATTCGACAATATTGACGATCTCGCTGCCGTCTTCGCCGGAAAAGTAGCGCAGGCTCTTAATTTCGAAGCCGGTGGGCAGCGCGTCACCAATGCTCTCCAACGCTGCTCGAAAATTCTCGCGGCCTTCAAGTGCGTCATTCTGTCCGGGAAGGATGAACTTCGTGTCCGCGCTGTAGTAAGCCGCCAGCGCATCCCAATCGCCACGGCCAAGCGCATCCCAGGCCGCCCGCAAGGTTTCGGCATTCTTCGCAGCGCTCATTTCCGATGTCCTCCGTTGTGTCCGTCACGACTTCAGGCTCAATCCTGCGAAATCCAGAGGTGCCCTTCAAGGAGGCGGGCAGGTCGCGCATTTCGCCCGCCCACCGCAGGCATGGGCGAAGGCGATGCCGGAGCGCAAGCCGGTTTCCAGCAAGTTTTCTCCCTCGCCTGTTTCAACCTCCTGTTCGCCCGGCACTGACCTGATCTTTACCGTTGCATCTATGCTGCTGCCCTTTGGCGGCAGTAGCAAGACGCCCGGATCGGAACCTCGGCGCGTGCCAGCGCCTTGTCCAGCTGCAACTTGATCTGCAGGGCCTCGGCAGCTTCACCGCGATGAACCAAGCACTCGTGCAATCCATGCAAACTCCAGACGTTTGCCGGATGTTGGCAAGCCCGGCTCAAGGTCGCGTCAAGCCCCAGGTCGGCCCGATAGACCGCTTCGGCTTCCTCGTACTCGCCACGATCCAGAAGCAGCGCTCCCAGCGCATGTCTCACCGGCTGCATCCAGCCCCAGGGTTCGTCGTATGGCAGGTTGTCATCCAGCTCGACCGCCTTGCGCAAATGATCAAATGCCATCGCGTGATTACCCTGATGATATTCAAGCTCTCCCAGCATCATCTGCTCGGCCACTTTGAGAATGTCGCGGCAGGTGTTGTTGAACAGCATGCGGCTTTCGGGGACATTCTCAACTGCCGCAGCAAACAGCTCCCGTTCGGCTTGTGCGCCTGAAATGTCACCGAGATTTGCCATCGCCACGGTTCGCGCGTAGCGCATCATCGCCAGCGTCACACAGTACAGTTCCTGATCATCCGGCAACGTCTGATCCACAATGTCCTGCCACATGCCGAAGCGGATCAGCACATGCTGCTTCATGGGCACGAATGCCTCGAACCAGTCCGCCATGGGCGCCAGGGTCTCATCCGGGAGGGTGGCGATCAACTCCTCCGCCGTCTCGAGTGCCGGTTTGGGCTGGCCGAGGAACATCGCCCCATAAATCTTGAAGTGATAGTTGTGGCACCGGTAGACGGAGTAGAAATTTTCCGCACCATCGCGTTCCAGATACTTGCGGTCGGCGACAATCGCCGTGTGATTGCGCAAAACGACATTCATGTAGTCACCGCACAGCACATCAACGTGGGTTGCCATATGAAGAAGGTGGCCGGCATCGGGGACGAGCGTACTCAGGCGATCGCCGTGGCGCAGCGCGCGTTCGGGATGCGGCGACATTTCCATAAGGTGGATATACATGTGCAGAAGACCGGGATGGTCCCAGGCTCCGTCAAGTTTGTCGAACGCCGTTTCGAGCACATCTATCGCTTCCAGCGTGTCGGCACCCTCGGCAGGTTTACCTGACGGCAGGTCCCACAGCTGCCAGGGCGTGCGGTTCATAATGGCTTCAGCGAACAGGCAACAGATATCCAGATCGTTCGTGTGCGCGGCGTGTACCTTGCGCATAGCGTCAGCGAACGCATCGTTCCACGGGGCGAAGTCGTCATTGGTGACCTCTTCGGGATAGCGAACCGCCAAGGCCTCAATCAGCGCGCGTTCGGGTGGTGTCACCTTGCCCGCCAGCGACACAGCCCGCTTTGCAGCGTTGCGGGCAGTCGTCAGCGCATCGGGCTTTTCATCGTCTTCAAAGGCTTCCCACGGTTTGTTGTAGTTCGGTCCGATGGCGTATGCGACACCCCAGTGCGCCATGGCACAATCAGGGTCCGCTTCCAGAGCATTCCGGAAGCACACGATTGCTTCTTCGTGATGGTATGCATAGGTCCAGACCAAGCCGCGATCGAACCACATCTGTGCATCCGGGGAAGATGTCGTCACAGTGCGCGAATAGCTTCCAAGATCATAGTAGTCCATTGCCTGGTCTCCTCCTTGTGATCAGAGCTCCGATCGAGCTCACGCGGCCGCATGCTGCGACGGCCACGCGCATTTTCAAATTATCTGCCTACGGATCGATTTGGCACCATACATCCAGACTTGAGCATTCTATGACATAACCACAAGATTGCGAGCGAATTTGACGTTACGGTAACTTTCGGACTGCAGTGCGCCACCAGTGACATGCTTGAAAGCAGTTGATCCGGTTTCCAGACAGGCTTGCGGCAACGCTCAGCGACTTGCCTACTCCGGCAGCCCCGCCGCCCGCAGCCCGTTCTCAAAGCGTTGTTTTGCGGCCTTGTCCCGGTAGTTCAGGCCCTTGATATAAAGCGCGATTGAAAAGTCCGGGCTCAATCGCAGCACGTCTCGGGCAGCACCCTTGGCGTCTTCAACTCTGTCAAGTTCGCCCAGAAGAGACGCCAGCGACACACGCACTCCCAGATAATCCGGATCTTGCGCCGCCGAGGTGCGGAACGCTTCCAGAGCCCGTTCCGGTTCGCCGGTCAGACGATAGGAACTTCCGAGCACCCACAGGTACCAGGCAGGATAGATCGGGCAAAGCCGCATCGCCATTTCGATCAAGACCAAACCGCGATCCGCACGCCCCGCCTTGTTCTGAACGAGGGCGGCAATAGCAATGATTTCTGCATGGCTCGGCGCAAGATCGACCGCCTTGTCAGACATGGCAATGGCCTGGTTGAACTCACCTGTGGATAGACGGCACATGGCGAGCAGCGCATAGGCATCGGCACAAGAGGGATCCAGTTCGCAAGCCTTTCGGGCACACTCCACCGCCTTTTCAAGGACCAGTTCGCCGCCCTGCCCAGGCGTCGCGCCAACCCCGACATCCACGTCGTGATGATGTGCATAACCAAGTGTCACCCAGGCCATGGGGTAGGATGGGTCAAGTTCGATAGCGCGTTTACACAGGCCGTGGGCCTTGGACAATCGATCCCTGCCTCCCCGGCATATGAAATCGTTCGCCTGGCGGATACACTCCCAGGCTTCGAGGTTTCGGGTCCCGCTGGACCATATCCGCGCCTGATCGCCGGAGCTCAAGCGGACTTCAAGCGCAACCACAACGTCCCAGGTGATTTCATCTTGAACCGCGAAGATGTCTTCTATCTTGCGATCATAGCGTTCCGCCCAGATGCAGTTGCCGGTGGTGGAATCGGTCAGCTGGGTGTTGACCCGTACATTGCCGTTGTGGGTCTGGACGCTGCCTTCCAGTATGTAACGCACCCCCTGCTCCCTGCTGACCTGCATGGGATCGATGGTTTGCGTGCGGTACCCTGCGGTGGAGGCCCGCGCCACGACGAACACCCCGGGGACCTTGGACAGCGCAGTCGTAATGTCCTCTGTGAGTCCATCGCAGAACACGCTTTCGCGCGCACCTCCCGCCAGCCCGGCGAACGGCAGCACGGCAATGGACGGCTGCGAAGGCAGCGGGGTGTGTACAGACTTTCGCGGCTCGCCCGACGTGGCCCGCTCCGGCAGACCCGCTGTCATAAGGGCGCCGGTCAAACTCTCGGTGAATGCCGGATTGCGAGCCTTCAGCAGCCGCCGGATAAAGTGCCGCGACATAAACTCACTTTGTCCGGTTATCTGTTCTAGTGCCTGGCGGGCCGGCTCAATGTCCTTCAGCAGGACATGGCAGGCCGCCTTACAGGCTAGCGCCCAATTGTATTCCGGCAGAACCGTCAAAAACTGGTCGTAACAGGCTATTGCCTCGCCATAGTGGCCAGCAGCAAAGAAGGCATCGCCCCTGAACAGGAATATCGGATGATAGCCCGGCCCCAGGCGTTCGGCCTCGTCAAAGCTCTCGTGTGCCAGGTCCGTTTCACCGACAAACGATAAACCGGTTCCGAGCCATGTGTGCGGTTCCGGATCGCTCGGACTGAGTACAACGGCCTTGCGCAGTTCGTCCAGCCCGCGGTCCGTATTGCCCGTATACACCTCCGCCAGACCCAGCGAGCTGCGCAGGACCGAGTTCTGATCGTCGAATACCAGCCCACGTCCCACCTCACGCTTGGCTGCCTGCAATCCCAGCCACGGATCGGAAACCCAGCCATTGAAGCTTGAATGAAAGTGAAACCATGCCAGGAGTTCATAGACCAGTGCGTTGCCCGGATCGATCTGCAGCGCCCTCTTGCACAGGGCACGGGTTTCGCGCATGCTGGCAGCGGTCGGCCGTTCGATATGATGGAAGGCCTTCATATACAAGACGTGCGCGGGCGTTTCTTCGTGTTCTGTTTCATTGGCGCGCCGGCCGGCGTGAGTCATCATCGGATGATAGAGATTCCCGGCTATCTGGCGAACGACCTCATCCTGGAACTGAAAACTCACATCTTCATCGCCATCGTACCGGTTGCTCCAGATCTGGACGCCGGCCCTGGCATCGATCAATTGTGCGGTAATCCTGATCCGGCCAGATGCATGCTGCACGCTGCCCTCAACGATGTACTGCGCGGGGACCTGGCCCGGCTCCGGTTCGTCATCTTCGTCCCCAGCGGATTGCCCGCGTGAGGTAACCACCATGATGGTCGGCATACGGCCCAGTTCGGTCACCAATTCGCGGCTAATCGCGGCGGCAAGGCTCTGACCTTCACCACCTTCTGCCAGTTGAACAAAAGGAGCGACCACGATAGATGGGCGCGCTGTGCCCTGCGGCAGCGACGCGCTTTCACCCCTAACGGATGGCGGCAGCGGTGGAGGCTTTTGCGTTGCGCGAATTTCATCCCGCAACCGCAAGGTCGCCTCATCAAGCTCAAGGCCGAGATGCTCGCGAAGCAGACGTCTGCACTTTTCGAACTGCCTTATCGCCATCGCCCGGTCGCCATTGCCGGCAAACAGCGACATGAGCTTGCGATGCATCGCCTCGTTGAGCGGATCGAGATCCAGCGCGCGTTGGGCCGTAGCTATAGCGGTTTCTCCGCTGCGACCTTCCAGAACGGTCTCCAGCGCCTTCACCGCCAGCTGGCGCAAGTGCTCTGTTTCCTCGCGCCGCCACTCTTCGAAGGCCTGATCGCGCACGTCCAGACCATCAAGAAAGTCCCCACCATAGATCTCCACAGCGAGTGTAAGGGCATCAGGCGACCCGTCCGACGTCAAATGCTCGAAGGTCAACAGATCAACCTGGATCAGGTCTGCATCGAGCCGAAGCTCCTCGCGCTCTGCCTGGAGTACGGGCGGCTCGTGCTCAGGCAACACCTTGCGCAATTCAACAAGGGCCTGGCGAAGACTGGAGCGGGCCTGCGCATCGGCCCGATCACTCCACAACAAGGCAGTGATCTTGTCCCGGGTTATAGGCGTGCCGGCCGCAACCGCCAGAACAGCCAGTAATGCCTGAGCCTTGCGCGAGGCAATCGGGATTTCCTGACAATCGCCATCACTCACCGTGAAGCCACCCAGGAGGTTGAGCCGCAACACGATGTTCCTTTGTTCCGATTTTGTCTCCGTGAGCGTCATGCTCTTATTGTTGGGTGTTTTTCGCCTGCCGTCACTTGTTTTTGCACCGAATTCACGCTTAAGGCGAGCATATTGACGGTGCTTTGACGCCTGGCCAAACACCATTTTGATGGCGAGAACCTACGATTTGTCTCAAGCGCAACAGTGTGGCCCCACCACCCCTACGCAGGAGACAAGTTCATGTCGTTATATGATGTCACCCCCGCCGGCGCGCTGATGAACGCGCTCGACGCGCGGAACGAAAGCATGCGTCGTGAGGCCCGGCACCGCCGCAACATAGCGTCGTGCGGACCGCTGCGAACACTGCTGCGGAACACCAAACGTGCACTCGCTCACGTCAAGTCTGCTGCCGTGAAAAAGACGCAGGCGATGCGGCAAGCCGTGCGGCTCAGGTCGCGCCACGCTTGAACGTCGATCCAGACGAACAACCTATTGAAAGCGCTTTAGGGTCAGAACCGGCTCCAGCGTAATCAGGCCGCCATGGCCGCCTGACGGCAATAGCACGAAGCCTTCACCGCCACCTCCGCCCTGGCCACCGCTAGATCAAGCCTTTGCTTGATCAGCGCTGCTTCGACGGTCTCTCCCCGGCGGCTCAGGCATTCATGCAGGCCATGCAGACTCCAGACATTTTCCGGATGCTGACAGGCACGGGCGAGCGAGTCATCCAATCCAAGGTCAGCCCTATAGACGGCTTCAGCCTCTTCAGTGCGATCCTGTTCCAGCAAGAGAGCGCCGAGCGCATGGCGCGTCGGCTGCATCCAGCCCCACGGCTCGTCGTATGGCAGGGCATCATCCAACTCAACAGACTTGCGCAGATGGTCGAACGCCACGTCGTAGTTACCCTTGCGGTACTCAAGCTCTCCATTGAGCATTTCCTCTGCCACATCCAGGAGATCCACGACCGTGTTGTTATGGACCCTCCGGCTGTCCGGAACGTTCTTCTTAGCCTCTAGAAAGTCTTCACGCGCCTTCTCGGCCTTAGCAACATTGCCCAACGCCGAGTGGGCCACCGCACGGGCATAGAGCATCATCGCCGTGGTCGCACAGTACAGCTCGCGATCTTCGGGAAGGTCCTGTGCGATGATGTCATGCCATTTGCCAAAGCGCACCAGAACGTGCTGCTTCATCGGCAGATATCCTTCCAGAAAATCAGCCATTGGAGGCGAGGGAATGCGCAGCAGGTCTTCAGGCGTCGTGTCTATCAGTTCCTGGGCCGCCTCAAGCGCGGGGGTAAACTGGCCAAGGAACATGGCACCATAGATTGCGAAGTGATGATTGTGTGTCCGGTAGAGCGCATAAACGTTCAGCGGCCCTTCGCGTTCCAGGAACTTGCGGTCGGCAACGATGGCTTTCTGATTGTACACCATTACGTCGCGGTAAAACCCACACAGCACATCGATATGTGTCGGCATGTGGATCAGATGGCCGGAATCCGGACAAAGATCGCGCAGCCTGTCCCCGGCACGAAGCGCGCGCTGCGGAAATGGCGACATCTCCATGAGATGGACATACAGATGCAAAAGTCCCGGGTGATCCCAGGTCTGCGGAATGTTGTCCATGGCATCTTCAAGCACATTGACCGCTTCCTCGGTGCCCGCGCCCTCGGCAATGCCGCCGGTTTGCAGGTCCCACATCTTCCACGGCGTTAAATTCATGATTGCCTCGACAAACACCGTGCGCACCTCCAGGTCATCACGATGGGTCTTGAAAACCTCGCGCATGGCATCGCAATAGGCCTGATCCCAGGGCGCCATATCTTCAATGGGCTCGCGCTGGGGATATCTCGACGGAAGGGCATTTATCAGCGCCTGCTCGATGGCAGACGCGTTCGGCGCATGCTTGAGAGCGTCCTGCATGGCGTCATAGGCACTTTCCAGCGAATTGGCCTTGCCAGCGGGATCATACAGGTGCCACGGTAAATTGTAGTTGGGTCCTGCCGCGTATGAAATGCCCCAATGCGCCATCGCGCATTCAGGATCTTGTTCAAGCGCACGCTTGAAACAGGCGATGGCCTCGCCGTGGTTGTAGCCATATAGCCAGTTGAGACCACGATCGAACCAGGTTTGCGCCTCGGCGGAGCTTGTCGTTACGGACCGGGTGTAATCTCCAAGATCGTAGTAGGTCATCTGGCACCTCTTGCTTGCTGGGTCATTGATGCTTGCCTGCGCGGCGCCGTCACACGCCCACACATGCATTCGAAAACAGCTGTGAGCTTCGCGATCACACAAAACTGGATAGCTTGTAACGATCCACCATGACGGATGTTTACGCAAGCGTAAGCCCGCATAATGCGTTCCTGCATACCGGAATAGCAGCTGAAGACCGAGGTCGCGGGCCTCAAAGCGCCGGGCAGTCCCCGGTGGTCCGATACCATCCTCCCAGGGCGGTCTCATAGGCAAGGCCGGCCTGAAAAACATCTTCATCGCAATAGGTTCGGCCAACGATCTGCAGTCCTGTTGGAACTCCATTCGCGGCGTGACCTGAGGGCACTGACAGGACCGGGCAGCGGCTTAAGGTATTGAACGGCGTGGTCATCACCCACCCGAGAAACGGATTTACCTCTTTGCCGTTGATCGTAACGGTGTCCTTTGACTGATCGAAATCCGCCGGGACCGCCGGCAAGGCGGTGGTCGGGCAGATCAGAACATTGTAGCTCTCCAGGATAGGGCCAAGGGTGGCATACATCCGGCCTGCCGCCTCCAGCGAATCCACAAAATCGCGCGAGGTCGACTTCATTGCTGTCTGCGCGAAATGGCGGCCATAGGTTGTCATCAAATCCGCCTGGTCGAGCAACTTCGATATGTGACCACCGAAGCGATGTTCCAGGTAGATGATGCCGGCCTCCAGCGCCCAATGGCCCCAACCGAGGTCGACCTCGTCAACTTTGGCACCCAGGGACCGGAACACATCCAATGATGCGATGAGGTTCTTTTCCACCTCACCATCCACTTCAAAAAAGCCCAAGTCGCGGGAATAGGCGATTTTCCAATCCTTGATCGGGCCGTATTCGAAAGGAAGCGTCAGCTTTGGTCTGAGCGAGGCGATATCCTTGTCATAGGGGCCACACATGACGTTTTGCAGGAGAATTGCATCTTTGACCGTGCGGGCCATCGGGCCGGTATGGCAGTAGAAGTCAAGGTTGAATGGCGGATCTTCCGGGTTGCGCCCGTATGGGGGTTTGTAACCCACGATACCGCTGCAGGAGGCCGGAATACGGATCGAACCGCCAATGTCGGATCCTGTGCAAAGCGTCGAGGTCCCTGCGGCAAGCGATGCACCGGCCCCTCCCGACGAGCCGCCGGGCGTGTAGTTCAGGTTCCACGGGTTGCGTGTTACGCCCCAGAGTCTGGACCACGTATAACCGGCGCAACTGAACTCGGGCGTTGCGGTTCGTGCATGGACGATTCCGCCGGCATCCAGCAGCCGCCTGTTGCCCTCGAACGTGGTGTCCGCCACGTAATCCTTGTAAACCAACGATCCGCTGGATGTCGGTTTGCCTGCGATGTCGGTTTCATCCTTTATGCCGACAGGCACACCTTCCAACGGCCCGGTTTTCCATCCGTTGGCATATCTGGCCTCCGCCAGGCGGGCATTTTCCAGGGCTTCTTCGTAGTGGGTATAGGTGAAGGCGTTGACTTTGTCTTCCACCTGTCCGGCACGAGCGATAACGGCTTCCAGGAGTTCTACTGGTGAGAGCTTCCTGGCTTTGAATGCCGCAAGCGCCTGCGTCGCTGGCATGTAGCAAAGCTCAGTTTCGGTCATCCTTGCCGCTTTCCAACGTGAAACCGGGTCACAGGTAGTGGTTTTCCTGCCAGAGTTGATACCGCTTGCAAATTAATTGCAAACAGGCCGTATTGCAGGAAGCCGGTCAGGCAGACTTTTTGACCCTGGCTGGCATCTGGAGTGAGCTTGCTGTTATGACCCTGCTTGCGGGAAACACGAGCTTTACACAGGTTCCCTGTCCCGGAGCCGTGTCAATCGAGATTTCCGCGTCATGTAACGCAGCGAGTGACTTGACCATCGGCAGGCCGAGGCCCGTGCCGGAGTACTTGCGGTCGTAGCCAACACCAAGCTGGCGGAACGGCAGAAATGCAGCCTCCACCTGATCCGGTTCCATACCGATACCATAGTCGCGGACCGATACCTGCAAAGCGCCGTTCTTTCGCAGTTCCAACCCGACTTCTATCTTGCCACCGTCTTCGGAAAACCGGACGGCGTTGGACAACAGGTTGATAAAGATGCGGCGCAAAGACGTTGCATCGCAGTGCAGACCGATAATGCCGGGAGCCTGGTGAGAGGAGATAACAATGTCACGAGCCGAGGCATCCGGTGCCACCTGCTTGATGCAAAATTCAACGAGGCAGTCGAGTTCCAGCAGTTCCTTGCTCTCAAAGGGATGTTCGCCTGCCTCCAGTCTTGAATAGGCCAACATTGTGTTGATGATCTCAAGCAAATGAAGGCTGCTTTGGTGGATTTGATCGGCAAAGTCCGTTGTGCGATCGCATTCGCTGGTCCGCTGGATGAGCTCTGAGAATCCGATGATGCTGTTAAGCGGTGTTCTCAGTTCATGCGTGAGATTGGCCAGCAGGGACGACTTCGCACGATTGGCCGCTTCCACCTCCTCCTTGGACTTCAGCAGATTGGCCTGCAACGCCTTTTGTGCGGTGATGTCGACCGCAAAGATAACACTGCCGCCATGCGGCGTGCGGTTTCTACGGATTTGAAAGACCGTCGCATCTTCGTTGGTCAGCCCAATTTCGCATTCTGATCCACCGCCAAGTTCGGCAATCACCCGGCCAAGCGCAGCCTGCCTGGTGATAACCTCGCCGCCTGCGCCATGTGCAGCCAACTTTTCCAACAATGTTTCGAAGTGCTTGTTGGATGTGGTCAAGGTGCTGTCGGCGTCCAGCGCCGCAATACCCGCGGCGGTGTGGTCGAGTGTCGTGGCCAGCAGGCTGGATTGTTCGGCCAGCGCATTGAGCGCCGCAGCATTGGCGGCGGCATATCTCAAGGAACGCTCCACCAGACTTGCGCCCAATTCCGATTTTACCAGGAAATCCGAAGCTCCGGCCCGGCTCGCAGCAACATCCACATCGTGTAATCCGACATCGGTCAACAAGATCATCGGACAACGGATATTCCTGTCGCGCGCGGTCTTGATAAACTTCAACCCGTTGCGCCTGCCGATTTTGTGGGCCACAAGACAGACCCCGACATCACACTCGGAAAGATAAGCTTGGCCCAGATCATAATCGGCGATCACCGTGACATCGGCGGTATCACCGTAGATCTGCGTCAGGATATCCTTCAAGATGACCTGATCGCCCTTGCGGGGTTCGACAAGCAGTATTTTCCCTGCCGGTGTCATGGTCTGGCCGCTCCGGCACCAGTCAATGAATGACGCCGCGCCATATGCCAGATACGGCTCGTTTCGCGCCCAACCAAGGCCCCCCGGAACCGGTCAGGGTCGAAAATTTTCGGCAGTTTCGGCCAAAAAACATTCTGTTCTACTGGAGTCCCGGTCAGCCCTGTCAATCTTGCAAACTCCGCAACCGCCCCCGGTTATGGAATGCAAAGGTCTAACGCGCATGCCATAATTTTCCGTTTCCCCGGCTGGTTAATGAGGCATTGACAGCCGCCTGAAACCGCATTCACCATATTTGGAACATGCGCTAAACCGGCAGTTCCATCCGCTTGGTCAAGCGCATCTGCAGATCGTATTGCGGCCTGTCCGGCCTGCCGATCGTGCCCTCCACAACGCCATCTTTCAGAGTTCCGACCAGTCTGGCGCCAAATTGCTCGCGCACCTCGCCGTAAACCGTACGTGGCGGACCATAGTAGTGGATGGTCAACTCCGCACTAAAGTCCTGATCGGCAATCTTGTAGGTGCCCATCGTGTACTGCCGGTTGTCTCCGCCAAGCACCCGGCCGTTTTCCAATACGAATACGCCACGATTTTCCCAGCCAAACGGCCCATAAACCTCTCCAGTCCAGATCCCTTCCGCGCTCATGCCATTCTCCCCGAAAGCGATTTGCGGCATAAGTCTACCACCACAGGCAAATTGCGGATATACTTTTACGCAAACCCGTTGGCAGCACATCAGGGGAAGCCGCCCCGGGGAGCAAGTGGAATGAGCAAGAATCACGGAGCCAATGGCGCAAGCCCGGTGCCTGCAAGCGCCTCAGACGACAGTCGTGCGACATTGCAGGACATGCCTGGCCGCAAGGATAAACTGAGCAACAAAGCCTACGAAAAACACCTTCAGAAGCTGCAGGTGGAGCTTGTGAAACTGCAAGAGTGGATCAGGCAGAGGGAACTGAAAGTCGCGGTGATTTTTGAAGGCCGGGATGCGGCAGGCAAAGGCGGTGTGATCAAAAGGACCATTCAGAGCCTCAATCCGCGCATCTGCCGGGTTGTCGCACTTGGAACGCCCAGTGAGCGCGAAAAGAAGCAATGGTATTTTCAAAGATATGTACCGCACCTGCCCGCAGGCGGTGAAATGGTGCTGTTCGACCGGTCCTGGTACAACCGGGCGGGCGTCGAGCACGTCATGGGTTACTGCACCGAAGAGGAATACCGTGAATTCCTGCGCACCTGCCCCGAATTCGAACGCATGCTGGTTCGCTCCGGCCTGATCCTCATCAAATACTGGTTCTCCATTAGCGACGAAGAGCAGGAACGCCGGTTCCAGAGCCGTATCAAAGACCGGACGAAGCGCTGGAAGCTGTCTCCCATGGACATCGAATCCCGGCGCCGCTGGGTGGAATACTCCAGGGCAAAGGACGAGATGTTTGCACACACCGATATTAAGCAGGCTCCATGGTACGTGGTCGACGCGGATGTCAAGAAGCGGGCACGACTGAACTGCATCAGCCACCTGCTCTCTCTCATTCCCTATGAAGACCTTACGCCAGACCCGGTCAAGCTGCCCGAGCGCCAACCATCCGGCAGCTATGTGCGCCCACCCCTGAGTGATCAGACCTTCGTTCCTGATGTAAGTTGACTCGCAATTCGGTACGGAACCGGGCTGTCAGCGTTTTCCGATACGAAAACCTGCCGGATGACCGGCAACCGATTTGTGGTCACCGGATGTCTCAGCTCTGAGACGGAACACATCTCCTGCAGCGCAGCCTCACCCCTGCGAATACGTATCATCAGTATATTGTGCCCGGTGAGACTCTGGCCACTTCTGCACGGTCGCAAGCTTCAAACCAGCAAAGATGACGCACTATACATCTGAAGCCCGGTGAGACACCTCGACAGTTAGACACGGTAATCTCGCATGAATTTACATTTCATAACAAACTGTTAACTTGAAATGTTATCTTTCCCCGAAATGGAACCGTTTCAATTAGGCCTGATTTCACGGATAAATCCACCTGTTCGGCATACTGCGCATCTGAAAGCGCTTACATGAGACGCAGAGACAAAAACATTGAGATTCTCATCTAACGACTTTCGAGACGTGTACTGATAAATGTAAAAGGCAGCAATGGACTTGCTTCGCTAATGGCGCACCGGTTCAATGGTTTCGCGCTATCGGTGACCGGGGGCAGATCGTTCAGAGCTGATGGCAGCAGGACCGGGTTGCATCAGCCCTGGGCGATCTCTCATTGCGCAGCGCGCATTTGTACCTTACTTTAGAATTTTGAGTGAGTTTGCCATGTGTGGTCTTTGCTTCTGGGAAGCGTTGAACACGATGGCTTGGTTCTTTCCCGCTCGTGAAAGCGCTGCCATTTGTTAAGGTTACATGCAGCAGATTGTTGCGGGCTCGCGTTTGTAAGTTCAACTTTGTGTGTTTCAGTTGTTCGGGACTGTCTGCCGGGAACAGTTGGACACTAGCAAAATGATGGATTCGCAGGGCCGGGAACCCCAGAAAATTCCCCGTATGGAGATGAATACATCCTGCCTCGAACCGGAGGAAGTGTTCGAGTCATGGGTTCTGTCTAACCGCGATTTTTGTCACATTGTTCTGCCCAAACGGCAACAGCGACATTTCTGCGCCGTCAAACGCAATTGGCGACTGGGCTCCGTCATACTCGGTCAGGTCATCGTGTCCGGTTACGGTTTCAACCGTGGGCCGGGATCACAATGGCACGCAAACTCCGAATTTCTCCGAGTTCGGATGTATACGGATTGCCGCGCAACCGGTGTCTATGACGGTGTTTCTCAATCATTCTGTCCCGGTGATATCCATATTCTCGACAAAGGTAGAGAGTATGTGGGCTTTTACGATCAGGGCGAAAAGCTGAGCGTCTACATACCCTACGAAACCGTCGGATATGATCCCTCAAAAGACCCGGCGCAGGTTTACCTGCCTGCAAATGACCATGTCGGCAGAACGCTTGGAAGTTATCTCGCAGCATTGTTCAGCAATCTGGACAATGTCTCGATTTTCGATGCTTACGTTCTTGAACAGGGCCTCCTCAGTCTGGTGGAAAGCGTCATCAAGGCTCCGGCTGATGATGCCTATACCAGAGACAGTTTTGCCGCAGCCCGTTTCGCATGCATGGCCCGATACATCGATGAACATCTCGCTGAACCGGATCTTGGCATAACCAGCCTGTGTAAGGCGTTCACAGCATCACGCGCCACCTTATACAGAGACTTCGCAAAGATAGGAGGTGTGGCGCAGTACATTCAGGATCGCCGGCTGCAACGTGCATATCGGGATTTGTCCAGCAGGCGGCCGGTCGGCGGCGCCATCGGACACGTGGCATTGAAGTGGGGGTTCCGCTCGAAGAGCCACTTCAGCAAGGTCTTCAAGCGCCACTTCGGAGTGAACCCGAGTGACTTGCTGGGACAGTTGCGCGAGCCAAAAGCAGATGACATGCCACCTCACGCCACTATGACACCTTCGGCCGGTCCGGAAACCGACTGGTTCCAATGGTACAGATGAATGCAAGGATGGATTTGACGTGACTTCATGTGCGGACGGTGGACAGACTGACCTATTGCCTGCTCTGGTGATGGATACGGCAAACATCGAGCACTATCGTCGATTTGATGCCTGGATGGATACCAATCTCCACGTCTGTGATTTCTTCTTTGCACCAGATTCGCTGAAGGATTTTTACGCGTTAAAACGCAACTGGCGACTGGGATCCATGATTGCCGGCCAAGGTATCTGTCCGGCTTACGGCTTCAGCCGGCCAGCCGGAAAGGGCTGGCGCTCGAATACTGAATTCGTGAGGGTCAGGATTTACCTCAATCACGGAGGGCAAGGTGTCTATGGTGGGATGACGTCAAAGTTCGGTTGTGGCGACATTCACATTTTCGACTACCGTCAGGAGTATGCCGGATGCTACGCAGATGGCGAAAGGCTGACTGTTTTCATACCGTACGACAAAATAAACTATAATCCGTCAGTTGACCCCGGACAGCTACTCCTGAAAGCTAACAGTCCCGTTGGAAAGGTACTCGGCAGTTTCATCCAGGAGCTGTTCCAATGTCTTGACGGCTTGTCGGTGGAGCAGGGAGCAGTTTTTGAGGACTGCCTCGCGCAGATGGTAGAGGGGGTCATCAAATCGAATCCGTTGAATGCGCTTACAAGTGACAGCTTCTCAGCCGCCCGATACTTAGCCATGATGCAGCTGATTGACGAGAATCTGGCCAATCCCGATCTGGGACCTGAAGTGCTGTGCACATCGTTCGGCGCTTCGCGGGCCACGATCTACCGCGACTTCGCAAAGGTCGGTGGCGTGTCCAACTTCATCAAATCGCGGCGTCTGGCGCAGGCCTTCGCGCAACTGGCGGCGGGCAGCGCGAAAAGCGGATTCATCGGCGATGTCGCGGAACAGTGGGGTTTCGGCTCCACATGCCACTTCAGCCGGTCTTTCAAGGACACATTTGGCATCAGTCCTCAAGAGGTTTGTGATTGCGTTCACGAAAAGGCCCATGGAACTGCTTTGCAGGCATTGCCAACACCCATTCAGGATCAACGGGGCACGGAGTGGTCAAATTGGTTCAATTGAGCACACAAACAATGATCGCGCTGACATGCGCTAAGGTCAGTTCTCTGCCAGTTCGCGGCTCTGGAGTGTGCCCGCAGTCTCAATCTGGTTTCCAGTTCAAAGGCGGGCCTGCTTTGCGCAGCGCGCATCAGTCAGGTCTATTCTAGAGCGCTTTGCAGTTAGGTTGAACCATTCTGACGGAGCGAATTTGTGACAAGGTCAAGCAAAGGCACGAACAGCATACCGAGAGTATGGTGGAGGGGCTTTGCGCCGGAATTGGC
>JANQIR010000171.1 GCA_028282065.1 Aestuariivirgaceae bacterium | reverse complement strand
GTGCTGGGTCACTTTCAGGATGCCGCGCCGGAGCTTCGCCAGGTGCTGGAGGTGCCGCGATCCTGGCTGAAGTGGGCTGCCGCAGACCGTACGCCTGTCAGGCAATGGGGTGCTGGTCCGGTATCGCTGATCGGAGATGCCGCTCATCCGACCCTGCCGTGTCTGGCGCAGGGGGCTGCGATGGCTCTGGAAGACGCGGCAGTACTCGGTCAGGAAATGGCGGCCGGCGCGCCGATACCGGAAACTCTGAGGCGGTATGAGCATTTGCGGCAAGCCAGAACAGCCAAACTGGTGACCAAATCGGCGCAGATTGCAAAGGTTTACCACTTCAGCGGGGCGTTGGCCGCGGCCCGCGATCTGATGCTGCGCTACACCACGACGCGTATTGGCTATGCCCAGCTTGCCTGGCTTTACGACTGGGGACGTGAGGGGATGCGTTAACCTTCGAATAAGCAATTCGGAACTCTTTGACCGCGATTCGGTATCAAAAACGCGTGTATTAACGAAATAATCCCGATTTAGCCGCCATAAACTGGCGAGTTTATCGGGGGGAATGCGATATGAAGACTGCCGCAGCAAAGACGCTGCGAGATCAAGTCTTATGCCGTCCGATGATTGTCGGTTTGGTGATCCTTGGGGCAATCGCGGTCGTCGTGCTTCAATTGATCCGCGGCTATGTGGAACTGTCCACTGAGGTGCGCGCCTACGAGGTTGCCCGCTCCATTGATCACATAGCACTGCTTGTGGCAACGCCCGGGCACCTGCAGCATGTCGTAGACACATCGGCCGAAAACGGTGTGAGTGCGAGTATTTTGCTGGTGCGCAAATCAGATGACCGGATTATCGCCGCCAATCAACAGGACCTCTTCAACCGCCGGATCGAAGCGCTGAGTGATGCAGAGCTGTCGCGCGCTGTTCAAGGTGTGATGAGAGATGGTATTTTTGGGACATACCGGCTGGAGGTATCGCAGCGCCGGTTTATCATTGTGCCGCTCACGGCTGACCTGCATTCATTGTCGGGTGATGCCGGCCCCGGACACACGGCTATACGTGAACCAGTGTGGCATTCGACGGTAGGTATCGTGCCAAATTCATTTTGGCAGGCAGCCCGGGCGACCTGGCTGGCTGCGCTGGGCCGTCAATCGAAGCTGTTTACGGTAGACGGCGGCAGATATTCCGGAGTGATCGTCGTTGAGTTGCGGCAAGACTGGATGGTCCATCTATTGCAGGCCGCCTTTGTGGGAGTGATCGGCCTGCTCCTGGCCGGATTGCTTGTGATGACGTTGGTGTCATTTCGATCCTTTCAGCGTTTTGTTTCTGAGCCGCTGGATCAACTAAGTTCGGTCCTCAGGAAAATGCGTCAAGGCCATCACAACGTCCGGGCGCCGCGAACCGGTATCAAGGAATTCGACAATCTGTGCACGCAATGGAACACCCTGCTCGATGAACGCGACAAGAGCGACAAGCACAACCGCGTTTTGAGCAAGGTCTTGGAGTATGCGCCGGTCGGTATCGAAGTCTCCACACCGCAGGCCTCTATCGAATATGCCAATCCGGCCTACCAGGAAATGACGGGTTATCAGCTGTTTGAGATGATCGGCAAGACACCCGAACAGCTCATCCGCTCCGACCGTACGCCTCCTGCAGTCTGGGACGAGGTCGAAACTGCAATAGGCGAAGGCAGAATCTGGCATGGGGAGGTGATCTCCAGGCGGCGTGATGGCGGCGAATTCACTTGCCAGTTGACGCTTTGTCCGATTGTGGACGGCAATGGTGCTGTGGAGCGAATTGTAGCGGTGCGGGTCGATATTACGGATCATAAGATCCGCGAGCAGGAGCTCATCGATGCCCGATTGAAGGCGGAGTCGTCCGACCGCGCAAAAACCGAGTTCATAGCCAAGGTGAGCCATGAACTGAGAACGCCGCTCAATTCGGTCATCGGCTTTGCGAACATGTTGTCCAGCGAGACCCTTGGGCCGCTCGGCTCTGAACAATACCGTGACTTCGCCGGCATGATCGAACATTCTGCGACCGGGCTCCTCGGTGTCATAAACTCGATCATTGAGCTGTCCAAAATGCAGGCTCATGAAATGGAGCTGGACGAGACCACGTTCGCGCCGGGGCCGGCACTGGAGCACATCGTCAACAAGCACATGGCGCCGGCTGAGCGGAATGGGGTCACAATTCATCTGGAACAGAAATCCCGCACCACGCATCTTCACGCGGACGAACGTGGCTTCCGGCGTCTGATGGAGGTTCTCCTGTCGAATGCCATCAAGTTTAATGTGGATGGGGGCCGTATCGACGTGATCTTGCGCCGCGATTACAAGCGTCGGCTGGTGATAGAGATCAAGGATACCGGAATAGGCATTCCTGAAGACGAATTGGAAAGCGTTACTGAGGCCTTTTACCAGGCCGATGGCGGGCATGCCCGTGCCTATGAGGGCGTCGGACTCGGTTTGACCCTGGCGCGCCATGTGGTGGAGGCGCATGATGGGCAAATGGAAATCAGTAGCCCGGACCGGCAGGGAACATTGGTGAAAGTCACTTTTCCGGCTGAACGCACGATCGTTGCGTGGCCGCCGAAGCGGCGCTCCCAGCCCCGACGCCAGACGGCGCGGTCCGTCGACGCGGCATAGTGACTTCCCACCCATCCTGCCTGGGATATTAATCCCGCCATATGACAGCCGACACGTAGCGCAGCATGCTGCGGCATTGCTAAAGTCAAGTCCGGCGCAGGTCTTCTTGGCGCAGTGAACCGGCACCTGAAAAATGGGCAAAGGGGGATGGGATGTCCTACGACATGCAGCAGCAACTTCCGGCGCAGGTGCAAAAGCGTCTGGCTGAGACCGGCCCGATTCATGTCGGCCTGATTGGCGCCGGCAAGTTCGGTTCCATGTTCCTGGCGCAAGTTGCCACCTCTCCTCATTTGAAACTGGTTTCAATTGCCGACCTTAGTGTCGACAGGGCCAAGCAAGCCTGCGTCGAGGTGGGGATGCCAGAGGACGTGATTTCCGAAATCCGGTTCCTCGAAGACGGCCTGGCCCTTGTCGCGGATCCCTCGATTGAGGTGGTTCTGGAAGCAACCGGCCATCCGCTTGCCGGCATCCGGCATGCCCGGGCGGCCATTCGCAATGGAATGCATATTGTCATGGCGAATGTCGAGGCGGACGTGCTGGCGGGACCTGCGCTGGCGGCGGAAGCGCGCCGCGCGGGTGTGGTCTACTCCATGGCGTATGGCGATCAGCCGGCGCTGATTTGCGAATTGGTGGACTGGGCGCGAATCTGTGGCTTCAACGTGATTGCCGCCGGTAAGGGCACCAAGTATCAGCCTGAATACCACGCTTCCACGCCGGGCGATGTGTGGGAAAAGTTTGGTATGACGGAGGATCAGGCACGGGCTGCTGGGATGAACCCCAAGATGTTCAATTCGTTCATGGATGGCACCAAATCAGCCATCGAAATGGCGGCTGTCGCCAATGCGTGCGGGTTGGGCGTACCAGCAGACGGTTTGAAGTTTCCGCCGGTATCCTATGACGATTTGCACAACGTTCTCATTCCGGCGGCTGATGGTGGCGTACTGGACAGCGCGGGCATGGTGGAGGTCGTGGCGTCGGCGCAGCGCGGCGCCAACGAGGAGTTTGACAAGCATCTGCGCTGGGGCGTCTATGCTGTCTTCGAAGCACCTAATGATTATTCAAGGGCATGCTTGACGCAGTATGGCTTGCGGACCGACAAGACTGGCCGATATGCCTCCCTTTATAGACCATATCATTTGATCGGGCTGGAGCTTGGTGTATCGGTGGTGAACGCCGCTATTCGAGGTGAACCGACGGGGCAGGCACGTGATTGGCGTGGCGATGTTGTTGCCGTGGCAAAACGCGACCTTAGGTGCGGTGAGGTGTTGGATGGCGAGGGTGGATTCTGTGTCTGGGGCAAGCTCTTGCCGGCGAGGCGAAGTGCCGAGATCGCCGCCCTGCCTATAGGTATGGCGCATGGCATCGCGCTCAAAGATGATGTGTCTCAGGGTGAAGTTCTAACGCTGCGGCATGTTGATAGTGCCGGAGACGATGAGATTGCCGGTCTGCGCCAGCGTATGGCTGATTCCATTGACCCAGCGATATGATCGCGGCGAAGAACCCAGAGCTTTTGTAGTCAGAATGGTTCAATCTACCTGCAAAGCGCTCTAAAAGCGGTGCCGGCCGATTAACCGGCTGTTAATGCTGCGCCACATTTTTGCCGCCACATAACCCACAAGCCCGCAAATTGCTGTAAACCTCTCGCCGTGTTCAGCGGTCACATTGGCATCATGAAACGAATTGTATGGGACGCAGGCAGGATGCACTTTCACACCAAGAGCCATATGCAGGTGCTGGCGGCGGAACGTCACGGCGCATTTTGCGAGTTGCACTCGTTGAGTGAAGAGACGCGCGAGTTGTTTGACTGGGAACCTTGCGAGGACACCCGCACCAAACGAGCGTTGACGTTGTTCGCGTTGTTTCTGACCGTGGCCGTGGCCGTGGCGGTGGTGCTGACGATGGTCGCCGGAGCAGGTTCGGCATATTCGATGCCGGTCAGTGAGGCTACCTTGTCCGCTACCAAGGCTATCAGCGCAAAATCAAGTGCCGGTGTCGGCGCTGCCGCTATGTCATCGGTTGCCATCAGCGCCCTGATTGGTGGAGCGCTGCTTCATAAACATCTGCGAAAATTGCGGGTACGCGCACTTTAGGGCACCATCTTGGCAGGCGCGGTGGCAGCAGCCATCATCCCATTGTCGGGTTATTGTTCCAGCGCAGCGTGCCAATAACGCCCGGCGAGAAGATCATACCCCGGTGTCGAGCGGGTGCGGCCTGCCAGCTCAATCTTGCTGTAGTGTGCCTTGATCAGGTTGTTCAGCCGCCAGACGCGCATCTGACTGGTGGGATGATCACCAAAGAAAAAATTGAACAATTCCGGCTGATCCTTCTGGGCCGCCATCAGGTTTTCGAATGTCCTTGGTGCTTCATAGGGGTCGTAGCCGGCGTTTACCATGAAATTCAGGCCGCGGGCGTCCGCGGCACTTTCCTGATCCCGGGTGTAGCTGTTCAATCCGGTCTTGACCATAAATCCAAAGCTTCTGGCTACCCAGGGCATCCCCAGACTTTCGCTGAAAATCTGCTTGGAGGTGGCATTTGCACCGTTCGCGATCGCGCGGGTGTGCTCGCCCTTTACCACATGCGCATCAACGTTGTGCGCCATTTCATGTGCGAGAACCATTGCCATCTGACCTTCGCTCTTCAGCACCCGGACGAGGCCTGTGGTCACGAACAGGTGGCCGCCGCCGGTCGTGAAGGCGTTGGCTCGCAAGTCATCGAGAAGATAAACTTGGTAGACGAAATTGTTACCGTCAATGGGTTGCGCCAGACGCAGTGCGATCTCGTTTAATTTGGCTTCCAGCGGTTTGTTGCCTGAGCGTTTGGCTTTTTTCAACACACGTTCAGCCAGCCGGTCGCCGGTTCGCAACTGGTTTCCGGCGGTGGTGTCGGGACCGGAGAACGGCTGTGCCGCGTCCGCCAGCATGGCGCGGGTTTTCAATTCGCTGCGCTTGAGCGTCTCGCCGACATCGTAGCTTGCTGCTTCTATACGCGTGACGAAATCATCCGTCTGGCACCCCTGAAGTACGAAGACGGTTACGGCAAGTCCGACAGAACCAAATACGCGTGCCACATGCATCTCAGCGTCGGTTCCCCCTGGTCGTAAGAACAGCCAAGCTTCAGCCCGGTTACGGGTTAGCAACAGGTTAACGGCTGCCATCCGCACCGGCAAGGCAGAATTCACCGCCTTTTCGCATCAAAGTGAACAATTTTGCCGTGAATGTGGCCCGGGTCTGTCCGGTCATCGTATATACTGTTTCTAACCTGGATACGGGCACAGGGATATGCTGGGTATGAGCCCCTCTCGATCCGCATGGCTCAACTGTATAAGGATTTGGCACGATGACCTTGAAGTATCTGACGATGGCAAGCGCCATGGCCGCGCTGATTTTTGTCCCCGTGGCAGAGGCTCATGCGGCCGGGTCGGGCGGTAATTCGTTCAAGCTCGACCGAAAATCAAACACCAAAAAGAACACCATGAAGAATCTGCGTTCCTGCAATCGCGGATATGTGTATTCGAAACGGCGTAAACGGTGCGTTCGGAAGAACTCGGAGGTCATTCCTGATGCTGACCTGATCGAGCAGGGCTGGCAGCTTGCATATGCCGACCGGTACGAAGGCGCCATTGAGGTGTTCTCGCTGGTTGTTGAGAGAGATCAGCCCGCGGTCCTGAACGGTCTCGGCTACAGCCATCGCAAGCTCGGCAAGCTGGATGAAGGTATTTCCTATTACCGCCGGGCGATTTCCTTGAACCCCGATTATGTGCTTGCCCGGGAGTATCTGGGTGAAGGATACGTTGCCGCGGGCATGATAGAGTTGGCCAAAGTTCAGCTTCAGGAGATTGCCGAACGGTGCGGGGTACACTGCAGCGAATATGGCGATCTTGCCCGGGCCATCTCCCAAGGCAAGGAGAACGAGTGGCGTTGACGCCCCGTAGAGGCTGATTTGCTCCGGTTGTGACCACGGCGTTCGTTCTGCTTGCCGTGGGCTTGTCTGCTCAAGGTTTTGTAATGTCTTACTGGCCGCGAACTTGCGTCAGTTCTCCGTTGCATTTCGCTTTGAGCTTGTTGAGTGTGGCTGCGCACATCCGTGTCTTTCTCACGGTGCCGCGTTTTGCGCAGTAGGCACACACTTCGGCTATGGGAAGCAGCCGGTCAGAAATGCTGGGAATCAGTGTTTGTGGTCCGTACAGGCCTGCCGCATCTGCAGGCGGGGACGATGAAACACAAACGAGAGTTGTGATCGTCAGCAGATATATCCAGGTTCGCATCTCGGGTCTCCTTTGCAAATAGAATTGACTCAATCAAACTGCAAAGCGCTGTAGGACAGCTCATGATACAACAGCTTCGAATCACCCGATAGTGGTTCACTTCGAAGGTGAACCGGGGGTGGCGAGGCAAGGCGAAATGAAAGCAATTGTGAAAGGATTCATGTTGTCGGCAGCGTTTTATGGCGTTGTGGGCATACTGTTGGGGCTGCACATGGCAATGTCGCACGACCATGCACAGATGCCGACCCACGCGCACATCATGGTCATCGGATGGCTGAGCTTCTTTGTCTTCGGGCTGTTTTATGGTCTGTACGAGGAAACGGTGTCACCGCTCTTGGCGCGCATCCATTTCTGGTCTGCCCAAACAGCTTTTGCCGGTCTGGTCGCGGGGCTTGGTTTCTTATATGGCGACAGGCCCGAGTATGAGCCTTTGGCGGCTATCTCGGCGCTGGTTTACGCAGCGTCTTTCCTGCTGTTCACGCTCATAGTGTTTCGCGCTTTAAGGAAAGCCGACTAAAGCACTTTGTTGGCCGAGACCATGGAGCGGTCTCGGCCTCTGTTGAGTGGGCGTTTTGTTCCAATTCAACTGAACCGTGAATTGCCCAGGTATGCTGCCTAATTGTTTTCCAAAGGCGGGAAGCGTGTCTTTGCCGCCGCGACAGTCCAGTCCATATGATTTCTGACATATTCCTGGCTGGCATCGCGCGGGGGATTGTAGTCCCAGGGCGTTAGGAGGCCGGCTTCCATGGCGGCATGAACGGCCCGGCGCTGCTTTTGTGTCCGGATGACGTCTTCGCGTATCTTGCCGCTGTCCCAGCGGTCTTTCACTTCGGCGGCAAAGGCCTGCACCACATCCGCATAAGCTGGATCCGCAGCTAGGTTGACCGTTTCGTCCGGGTCCTTGCTTAGGTCAAACAACATCGCGGGATCGGGATCGCAGTGGATGTATTTGTGCGGGCCGCGGCGAATCATGAAGACTGGGTGGGTGGTCATCTCGGCGCAGTACTCGCCGATTGCTTCATCGGCCTTATCGGTGTTACCCGATGCGAGTGGTAGGAGTGAACGCCCATCAATCGGTTGGCCGAGTTCCGGTTTGGCCCTGCCGCCGGTCGCCGCTATATCCATCATGGTCGGTAGGATATCAACCAGCGAGCAGGCATTGGGTGCCGTGCCGTGAGTGATGCCTGGGCCGGCCATGACCAGTGGCACACGGGATGAGTGTTCGAAGAAGTTCATTTTGTACCAAAGGCCGCGCTCGCCGAGCATATCGCCATGGTCAGCCGTGACCATGATGATCGTGTTGTCCAGCATACCTGCTTCCTCGATGGTGGCGACCAGTTCACCGACCTTGCTGTCGAAGTAGGATGTATTTGCATAGTAGGCATGCCGGGCATTGCGAATCTGGTCTTCACTGATGTCCATGGCGCTGGCTTCAATGCCGTCCATCAGGCGCCGCGAGAACGGGTCCTGCTCGTTGTGCCCCAGCACGTTGGCGGGCATGTCGATTTTGTCGTGATCGTACAAATCCCACCAGTCACGGCGCGCAACATACGGATCGTGCGGGTGAATGAAGCTGGCCACCATGCAGAACGGCCCGGAGCGTTCGCGGGCGTAGTCGAATATCTTGCGCTTGGCGAAAAACGCGGTTTCCTCATCATAGTCGATCTGGAACGTGGTTGCGGCGACGCCGGCTTCACGCACCGAATCCATGTTGTGATACCATTTGTCGATGCGTTCGTCGGAAAGTTCCCAATCCGGTGTCCATGCATAGTCCGACGGATAAATATCGGTTGTGACGCGTTCCTCAAAACCATGCAGCTGGTCGGGGCCTACGAAATGCATTTTGCCGGACAGGCAGGTGCGGTAACCCATCATTCTGAGGTAATGTGCGAAGGTCGGGATCGACGCTGGGAATTCCGCAGCATTGTCATAGGCCGCGATGCGGGTGACCAGTTGTCCGGACATGAAGCTGAAGCGGGATGGTGCACACAGCGGTGAGTTGCAATAGGCATTGTCAAAACGAAATCCACGCTGGGCGAGCGCATCCAAATTGGGAGTCTTAACCACAGGGTGTCCGTAGGTGCTGGTGAATTGAGGTGCAAGCTGATCAGCCATGATCAGCACAATGTTTGGCGAGCTAGTAGTCATTTCTGCTCCAGATAAAAAGATTGTTGAGAAACAAACGGCGCCCAAGTCCTGTCCGTTGCGGCCGCACCATAACGCATCGCTCAAGGTTTCGCTCATCGGGAAAACGACAAATTAGTGCGCGAGACGACCGAGAACCGCACCACAGGATAGACCCGGCCGCGCATTGCGGCGTTTGGAGCCGAAAAGTGTGCTACAGGCGCGTTGCCTCGACGAACTTCTCGGTTTCCTTGTCCGTCTGGCGATGCTTGCGCAATTTCGGCTCGTGGATATAGAGGTCCTTGGCGTTAATCCGGCCGTTTCCTGCCTGAGGCTGGACGGGCCTCTCGGGAGGCAGGGGGATCTGGTATTTCACATCCCTTTGGTGATCGGCCAGCAAGAGTTCGTGATTGTAGACGCTGTTGAACTTCCATAGCATTTTCAGGAAGTTGGTTTGACCGCGCAAAGCCAGCTTCGAGACAATGCCACCCATGCGGACCATGGTGTTGAAGCCAAGATGCTTGTGGTTCAGCACCCGTTGGGTATCGACGAGTTCCTTGTAGAATTTCTCCAGGGGCAGCTTTGTCGGCAAAACAGCATGCTGTATGTCGAACAGAAGGTAGTCGCGTGTGGTCAGGCGCCGACCGTCGGTGACCCAGCTTTCGGTGCCGGGGTAGGGTGTGTTGACCGAAATGTTGACGATTTCGGGTACCTCCAGGCACCATTCGCGAATGACCCGGAACCGCTCTTCGTCCCAGTCCGGATCGGCGATGATGTTGACCGCGACCTGGATGCCAAGTGAGCGGGCAAACTCCAATGCCTCGAAATTGGTGCCGAGCGAGGCGCGCTTGCGGTACTTCTTCAGGCCCTCCTCGTCGATCGCCTCTAGTCCCAGGAACATGTATTTCATGCCCAGATCGCGCCAGAACCGGAAGACATCCTTGTTGCGGATCAGGACGTCTCCCCGGGTTTCCAGATAATATTCCTTCTTGATGCCGCGCCGGGCGATCGCTTCGCCAATGGCGAGACCGTGCTTTTCCTGTATGAAGGCGACATCGTCGACGATGAAGACGCCGGGTTCCCCGATGGAGGCCATGTCTTCGACGGCCCGTTCGGGGCTGACCAGACGGTAGCTGCGTCCATAGAACGTCCAGGCACTGCAAAAAGCGCAATCCCACGGACATCCCCGGGAAAATTCTATCGATGCGCAAGGATCAAGCATGCCGAGGAAGTAGCGGTTGCGGTGGCGCAGGAGATCGCGGGCGGGCATGAGATCGTCCAGCGATTCGATAAAGCCGGGTTTCGGACCTTCGCCTTCGGTGCTGACGGTTCCGGCAGCCTCGGCCAGGCCCTGACCGCCGGCCTCGACGATGTCGAGCACCGGTCCTATGCCGGCTTCTCCTTCGCCTCTCAACATGCAATCGATGGCACCTTCAGCATGCTCCAGCATTTCATGTGCCACGAATGAAGCACTGTGGCCCCCCACCAGAATGAAGATGCCGGGCTGCTTTGCCTTGGTGTCTTTGGCGAGGTCGATGATCTCAGGAACGTTGGCCAGGTAGTTGCACGAGAAGGTGATGACGTCCGGCTGCCAGTCCGCGACGACCCGATGATAGGCTGCATGGTCTTCGGTCTGCAGATCAATCAGGTAGACTTCATGACCCTGTTTGCGGATAGCCGCGGCGACCAGTTCCAGCCCAAGTGGTTCCAGGCGAAGGAAAATCTTAGTGTACATGAGGGGACCGGGGTGAACGCACAATACGCGCATGTCGACTTTTTCCTTGTCGCTTTGTGGCCAACCCCACTTGAGATTGTGGGGTGCCTGGCGCGAGGTTGCAAGGGGCTGTCCGCGGTGCGGGTTAAGATGGTTGATTTGGCTTCTAACGCATGCGTGATTTGGCAACACGCGTTTGTGATCCTAGGTAAGTGGCGATGATACTAATTAGGTTCTGACCCTAGGTGAGGGCGACACACGATGCTGATCAAGACCATCCATGGCTGGGACATTCCCGAATCCCGGGTTACACCGGAGCATGTCTTTTTCAATCGCCGGCAGTTCATTGCTGCAGCTGGTGCAGGGGCCGCGACACTTGCACTGGGGTCGATGCGCGCTCGCGCAGCCACAGACCCTTCGGCGCATCTTTATCCGGCGGCTTTGAACCCCGGCTTTGCCGATGCCGGCCGCAAGGTCACACCGGAAGACATCAACACGACCTACAACAACTTCTATGAGTTCGGCACTTCGAAGCGGATTTCCCGGGCGGCAGAAGCTTTGAAAATACGGCCCTGGGACATTCGGATCGATGGTGAAGTTGAAAAGCCCTTCACCATTTCATTTGATGATTTGTTGAAGAAGGTGACGTTGGAAGAGCGTATCTACCGGCATCGTTGCGTAGAAGCCTGGTCAATGGTCGTGCCCTGGTCCGGCTTTCCGGTGAGAAAGCTCGTCGAACTGGCCAATCCACTTTCTTCGGCCAAATATGTGCGTTTCGAAACGTTCAACGACCCTGAAATGGCGCCGGGACAGAAGCCGTCGCTGTTCGGCTTCGGGTCATCCCTGCCATGGCCCTACGTGGAAGGCATTACGATGGCAGAGGCGCGCAATGACCTGTCCTTCCTGGTGACGGGTGCGTATGGAAAGCCTGTGCCGAAGTCCATGGGCGCGCCCATCAGGCTTCATCTGCCGTGGAAATACGGGTTTAAGTCGATCAAGTCGATCGTCAAAATCAGCTTTACAAGCGAACGTCCGAAGGGGTTCTGGGAACAGATCCTGCCGAACGAATACGGTTTCTGGGCCAACGTGAATCCGGAAGTGGATCATCCGCGCTGGAGCCAGGCCGAAGAGCGGATGCTTAGTACCGGAGAGAAGATTCCGACCGTGCTCTACAACGGCTATGGCGAGGCTGTTGCCGATCTCTACAAAGGCCTCGAAGGAGAGCTGCTGTTCAAATAGGCAGCCGGTACAAAAGAAAGGGCCGGGCCCAGAGGGGCCCGGCTCAGAGTTTTCTACCCGATATCAGGGCAGTCGGCAGCCAGCCCTGGTGAGGGAAGGAAGGCCGCCTTGCGGAACGATACAAGGGGGGAGGGAGTAACTTCCGCCAATGCATACCCCGCCAATCAGCGGGTACCCAACATAGTTAATCATGATCGAGGCGTGGGCAACCCGGTGCTCGACATGGGAGCTATGCGTTTAGTGCATGGCTCAGCGGCTGCAAAGGCGGTATTGCGAAAGTGCTCTAGAATTCCCACTCACGGGCTCTGGAGACGATGAAGTCCCGAAAAACGCCGACACGTTTCGACTGTTTGAGTTCTTCTGGATAGACGAAGTAGGTGTCGAACTCAGGCGGTTGTGCGCCTGGCAATTCGATCTGTATCAGTTTTGAATCCGCGCCAACGATGTAGTCGGGCATTGACGCTATTCCAAGACCGGCCTCCACCGCGCGCCGCTGACCATAGACATTGTTGACCTTCAGAGCAGATGGCCTGGTGCGGCCGTTCTCCTTGCCGACGGTTTCCAGCCAGTTGACGTTGGTCAGATAGCCCGGCGCGGTTCCAAAGGTGATGAGTTTGTGATTGTCGAGATCGTCAAAGCTCTCCGGCATACCGTTTTTGCGCAGGTAGTCCGGTGCTGCATATACGTGATAGTGCACGGTAAAAAGCTTGCGCTGGATAAGGTCCGGTTGTGTCGGCCGCCTGAGGCGGATTGCGACATCTGCCTCACGCATGGCCAGATCCAGCTCGCGGTCTTCAAGCAGTATCGTAACATTGATCTGCGGATAAAGCTCGATAAACTCCGCAATTCGGGGCGTAAGCCAGATTGTCCCCAGCCCGACGGTGGTGGTGATACGCAGTTCGCCGGTTGGCTTTTCGCGGGTATCCATCAGGCGCGTTTTGGCAATTGCAAGCTTGGCGAACACGTCATGCGCCGTGCGGTAGAGTACTTCACCCTGTTCGGTCAGGATGAGACCACGAGCATGGCGGTGAAAGAGCGGTACGCGCAATTCCTGTTCGAGGGCTGAAATCTGCCGGCTGACCGCAGACTGCGATAGACCCAGATCGGTTCCGGCATGGGTGAAGCTGCCGGCTGCCGCCACAGCATGAAACACCCGTAATTTGTCCCAGTCCATCGCTTTTCCCGGGGTGCGATCGCACCACCGCCCTTAGGGTTATTCGGCTGCCTCCGCCACCGGTTCGGCCGCCGCCAGATATTTCTCCGCTTCAAGCGCAGCCATGCACCCCATTCCTGCCGCGGTAACCGCCTGTCGGTATATGTCGTCCGTCACGTCGCCTGCGGCGTAAACTCCAGGAACGTCCGTCGCTGTCGAGTCGGGGCAGGTGATGAGATAACCGCCCTGTTTCATTTCAAGCTGTCCTTCGAACAGTTCCGTGGCAGGCTTGTGGCCAATTGCTATGAAAATACCGTCACATGGGGTTTCGGAAACATCGCCCGTGTGCACGTTTCTAAGCCTTGCTCCCGTCACGCCCTTGGGATTGTCGTCGCCCAGGACGTCTTCCAGAACGGTGTCCCATAAGACCTTGATCTTGGGATGGTTCAGCAGCCGGTGCTGCAGGATCTTCTCTGCGCGCAATTCGTCACGGCGATGAACCAGGACAACTTCACTGGCGAAATTGGTCAGGAACAGTGCTTCTTCGACCGCGGTATTGCCGCCGCCGATGACCAGCACTTTCTTGCCGCGGTAGAAGAAACCGTCACAGGTGGCGCATGCCGACACCCCGAATCCCTTGAACGCCTCTTCTGATTGCATGCCGAGCCATTTTGCCTGCGCTCCGGTGCAGATAATGAGGCTGTCGCAGGTGTAGTCAGCTCCCGAATCGCCTTTCAGCGCAAACGGATGAGAACTGAGATCGACCTCGATAATATGGTCGGAAACCAGTTCCGTGCCGACATGTTCAGCCTGGGCCTTCATCTGCTCCATCAGCCAGGGGCCTTGAATGACGTCCGCGAAACCTGGGTAATTTTCAACATCAGTGGTGATGGTGAGTTGTCCGCCCGGCTGGATCCCATGGATGAGCATGGGGTTGAGCATTGCGCGTGCTGCATAGATGGCAGCGGTGTATCCGGCCGGGCCGGACCCCAAAATCAGAACCTTTGCATGTTTGGTGGTCATTGAAGCTTTCCCAGTCAGCGCCTTTGCCGGCGGATATGCCGGTATGTTTCGCTCAATTTAGTTGTTCGTTGCACAGTGCGGTCGTGTCATGGCGGAAAGGTAGTGGTCTTGCGCCCGGGGTCAAGGCTGCCGGGTGACGGACATGTGCAAAACATTGCTGCGAACCTTTATCAGTTGTAGCGGTTTCCCCGACCTGGATAGTATCGATAGAAAGGATTGCGCAGATCCGCGTTGATTGTGCGCACGCGGCGTCCTTTGAACCATACGTTCTGCAACGGCGTGCCATTGGATGTCCGCTGACCAGCCTTCAGGCTCGTTGCGCCGATCCGCTGCCATAAGGACCCAACTGCGCGATAGATGACCAGATCCGTCTTCGCGTTACGCTTGGTGACAACGAAAGCGTACTCGTTGCCTCCGTACCGCAGTACCGGGTGGGGACCGGCGAAGCCTGCCAAAGCGGGGCCGGCAACCGACAGGTAGATAAGGGCTGCGGTGATCGCCGCCACGGGACTATGCATCGACCAGCACTCCAGGGTTTAAGATACCGTTGGGATCGAAAATCCCCTTGGCGGCTTTGAGGGCGCTGTCAAACAATGCGGGTTTTTGCCGATTGTACCAGGGCATATGATCGCGCCCGACCGCATGATGGTGCGTGATGGTTCCCCCTTCAGCGATGATCGCATCTGAAACCGCCGATTTGATTTGCGTCCATTGGTCCGCGAGTGCGTCCGTGCGGCCTTGGCCGACGAATGTGTAGTAGGGCGCCGGCCCATCTGGATAGACATGCGTAAAGCGGCAACTAACCAGCGCCGGTCCACCCGTCACTCGTTCCACGGCCGATCGTGTCGCCTCTACGATGGAAGCATGGAACGAGGCGAATCGGTCCCACGTGATCGCTGTTTCGAACGTGTCGTGGATGATGCCCGCGGAAACCACCGGCCGGCGCATATGCGGCATGCGGATAAAGGCTGTGCGCCATGCGCCGGCAATTCCGGATTCATTTGCGCCTCTGGCGCCGGTATCTTCATGCTCGGGGACGCCGTGATGGTCCGAACATATCTCCAAGGCGCGGTCCATCCAGGCGCTGACGGGGTGGTCGGCATTTTCGAACGCCACCACAACGATGGTGCTTGAACCATCCCCAAACCCGCTCAACGTACATTCATTCGGGTCGAGCAGCCGAATATTTGCGGGATAAAGCCCCGACTGGGCGATGATCCTGATTGCTTCCACGGCATCGTCCATCCGGCCGAATAACACGGCGGTGGATGCACGATGTTTCGGCCTGTCCTGCAATCGCATCCAGGCTTGTGTGATGACACCGAGCGCGCCCTCTGACCCGATCATCAGGCGATCAGGGCTGGGACCGGCACCTGAGCCGGGCAGCCGCCTGGTTTCAGTTACTCCGGCGGGTGTGACGCAGCGCAGGTTTTCCACGAACTCGTCAATATGGGTGTAGAGCGTCGCGAAATGCCCGCCGGAACGGGTGGCGATCATGCCGCCAAGCGTCGCGCGTTCGAAACTCTGTGGAAAGTGCCGCATGGTCAGGCCGGCTCTTTTGAGTTCCACTTCCATCTCCGGGCCATGGATGCCGCCCTGAATGAGAGCGGCGCGGCTTGTGCGATCAACCTCCAGGACCTGGTTTAACCCGCCCATATCCAGTGAGATGGCGCCTTCGAAACGGTCTGGGATGTTCGGCTCGACGCCACCGACCACACTGGTGCCGCCGCCGAACGGTATGATGGCGATGCCCTTGGGTCCTGCCCAATCGAAAATGCGGATAACATCTTCTTCGCAAGTGGGGTGGGCGACGGCATCGGGCGCGACTTCGAAATCGCCATTAAACATGCGCACAAAGTCAGGGTAGGATTGACCGTAGGTGTGCGTGAGGCGGTCATAGGCGTTCACGCTGAAGATACCGCGCAGTGCATCAGGGGTCTCGATGCGCGGAGCGGGCAAGTCGACCGAATCGGCATCCGGTACAGGACGGCGTTCGAATCCGCTGGCGCCAAGCAGCTGTGCAAGTCCTGACAGCAGCGTACTCTCCTCCGACGCTGTCAGTCCGTCTCCCTCATATCCCCAGCCGCAAAAGTTCAGTCTGCGTGACATGTCTTCCTCCGGTGATATGTCACCGAAGGTAGAACATCGCCTCGCGATGGTGAAACAATTTGAGGCGTGCCGTCAGGCGTATCGGACGTTGAGGATTTCGTAGCTCTTGCCGCCACCGGGTGTGTTGACCTCCACCGAATCGCCTGCTTCCTTGCCAATCAGGGCGCGTGCGATGGGTGATGTGATGGAGATCTTGCCGGATTTCACATCCGCTTCGAACTCTCCGACGATCTGGTAGGCAACCTCTTCATCGGTGTCTTCGTCGACCAGCTTTACCGTGGCGCCGAACTTCACCGACTGACCGGTCAGTTTGGACACGTCGATCACTTCGGCCCGGGAAATTTTATCCTCAAGCTCGGCAACGCGGGCTTCGTTCCAGCCCTGTTGCTCCTTGGCCGCATGATACTCCGCGTTTTCCGACAAATCGCCGTGCGCGCGCGCTTCGGCGATTGCCTTGATGATGCGCGGGCGTTCAACAGACTTCAGATGCTTTATCTCATCCATCATGGCAGCATGACCTGCCGATGTCATCGGAACCTTGTCCATTGCTCCAAACTACCTGTCAGTTCTTCGCTGTCCGGCGCGGTTTGCTCACCGCACAGGTCCAGTAATCTCTATCATCTGGCGAAAGTGACTTCCCTCAGCCGCTCACTATGCGACAAAACAACTGCCGGCTGCAACCCATGCCGCTTCCCCTATTTCAACGTCCTCAGGACCCGCTTACATAGTCCTGCAATGGGCGTACTTCAAGACTTCCGGATTTTTTGGCTGCGATGCCGCGCGTGGCGGCCAATGCGCCGGAGAGTGTGGTGTAGCATGGAATCTTTGCCAGCAAGGCGGCGCGGCGGATGGACTTGGAATCCTGCAAGGCCTTTTCGCCTTCAGTTGTGTTGAAAACCAGCTGAATTTCACCGTTTTTCATCATGTCAACGATGTGTGGACGACCTTCCAGAACCTTGTTGACCTTGGTGCAGGCGATGTCCTGAGCAGCCAGATAGCGCTGGGTGCCGCCGGTTGCCACGATCGTGAAACCGCTGTCGGCCAGTTCCTTGACGGCCTCAAGTATGCGGGGTTTGTCGGAATCCTTGACCGAGATGAAGGCCGTACCGGTTTCCGGCACAAGATTTCCAGCGCCCAACTGGCTCTTGGCAAATGCCACAGGGTAGTCCAGGTCCAGTCCCATAACTTCGCCGGTTGAACGCATTTCCGGGCCCAGTACGGTATCGACGCCGGGGAAGCGGGCGAAAGGGTGTACGGCTTCTTTCACGCCGACATGTTTGAGCTGCTTCTGCTTGAGGCCGAAGCTTGCCAGGGACTTGCCGGCCATCACCTGGGCGGCAATCTTGGCGATCGGCTCGCTGATCACCTTGGCGACGAATGGAACCGTGCGCGAGGCGCGCGGATTGACCTCCAATATATAGACCTGTTCGTCCTTGACGGCATATTGCACGTTCATCAGCCCGACCACATTGAGGGCCAGGGCCAATTCACGGGTCTGACGCTCGATCTCTTGCAATATCTGCGGCGCCAGCGAGAACGGCGGCAGGGCGCAGGCCGAGTCGCCGGAATGAACGCCGGCTTCTTCGATATGCTCCATGACGCCGGCGATGAATACGGTTTCGCCGTCCGACAGGGCATCGACATCGACCTCGATGGCGTCGGCCAGATAGCTGTCGATCAGCACCGGGCTCTTACCGGATACCACCACGGCCTGCGTGATGTAGCGTTCCAGTGCCGCCTGGTCGTGAACGATTTCCATAGCCCGGCCACCGAGCACGTAAGATGGCCTGATCAGCACCGGATATCCGACCCGGGCGGCGATTTCGACTGCGTCCTCGCCGGATTTGGCGATCCCGTTGACCGGTTGCGCCAAGCCCAATTCGTTCAGCAGTTTGGAGAAGCGGTCGCGGTCTTCAGCAAGGTCGATGGCATCGGGCGTCGTTCCCAGAATCGGGACACCGGCCTCTTCCAAAGCGTGGGCAAGCTTCAGTGGCGTCTGGCCGCCAAACTGAACGATGACACCTTTGAGCGTTCCCTCTTGCCGTTCGGTTTGGATGATTTCCAGAACGTCTTCGGCTGTCAGCGGTTCGAAGTACAGGCGGTCGGAGGTATCGTAGTCGGTCGAGACGGTTTCCGGGTTGCAGTTGACCATGATCGACTCGAACCCCGCGTCCGCCAGCGCGAAAGCCGCATGGCAGCAACAGTAGTCGAATTCGATGCCCTGGCCGATCCGGTTCGGGCCGCCGCCCAGAATGATGACCTTTTCGCGCCCGGACGGGTGGGCTTCGTCACCATCGGTGCCGGGTAGGCCGACATCGTAGGTGGAGTACATATATGCGGTGGGCGAGGCGAACTCGGCAGCGCAGGTGTCTATCCGCTTAAAGACCGGACGGACGCCCAGTTCGCGGCGTGCGGCGGCCACATCCTGTTCCATCGAACCGGTCAGTTCGGCAAGCCGGGCATCTGAAAAGCCCATTGCCTTGATCTTTCGCAGATTGAAGGCATCGCGCGGCAGGCCGTGCTGGCGGATCCGCTGTTCCATGGTCACGATATCGGCAATCTGGGCAATGAACCATGGATCGTACTTGCTGGATTCGTGGACCTGCTGTTCGGTGGCTCCGGAGCGCAGGGCCTGGGCGATCTTGAGGATCCGTTCCGGCACCGGCCGGCCCAATGCGGCGCGCACGGCGTTCTTGTCATCGCCCTTGCCGAGGCCTTCGATCTCAATTTCGTTGAAGCCGGTGAGGCCGGTCTCCAGGCCGCGCAGGGCCTTTTGCATGGATTCCTGGAATGTACGGCCGATCGCCATGACCTCGCCGACGGACTTCATGGCGGTTGTCAGAATCGGCTCGCTACCGGGAAACTTCTCGAAAGCAAAGCGAGGGATCTTGGTGACGACATAGTCGATTGTAGGCTCGAACGAGGCCGGGGTCGCACCGCCGGTAATGTCGTTTTCCAGTTCATCCAGCGTGTAGCCTACAGCCAGGCGAGCCGCGACCTTGGCGATCGGGAATCCGGTTGCCTTGGATGCGAGCGCAGATGACCGCGAAACGCGCGGGTTCATTTCGATCACGACCAGGCGGCCATCAGCCGGATTGACGGCGAACTGCACGTTCGAGCCGCCCGTCTCGACGCCGATTTCACGCAACACCGCAATCGAGGCGTTGCGCATGATCTGGTATTCTTTGTCGGTCAGCGTAAGGGCCGGCGCCACGGTGATTGAATCACCGGTATGCACACCCATCGGATCGACGTTCTCGATGGAACAGATGATGATGCAGTTGTCGTCCGTATCGCGGACGACTTCCATCTCGTATTCCTTCCAGCCAAGTACGGATTCTTCGACCAGAACTTCGGTGGTCGGTGATGCATCCAGACCGCGTTCGATGATATCGAGATATTCTTCGCGGTTGTACGCGATGCCGCCGCCGGTTCCGCCAAGCGTGAACGATGGCCGGATAATGGCGGGCAATCCTATGGCTTCCAGCGCATCAAGAGCCTCGGCGATATTGTGAGCGAGCCTTGAGCGCGGCGTCTCGATGCCGATATGGCCCATGGCTTCGCGGAAAAGCTCACGGTCTTCTGCCTTGTCGATAACATGTGCCTTCGCGCCGATCATCTCAACGCCGAATTTCTCCAACACGCCGGCCTTGTTCAAAGACAGGGCCGTGTTGAGCGCCGTCTGGCCGCCCATGGTCGGCAGGATGGCGTCGGGGCGCTCCTTTTCTATGATTCGGGCAACGATTTCCGGGGTGATCGGTTCCACATAAGTGGCATCGGCCAGATCCGGATCCGTCATGATTGTCGCCGGATTGGAGTTGACCAGAATGATGCGGTAGCCCTCATCCTTGAGGGCTTTGCAGGCCTGGGTTCCGGAATAATCGAATTCGCAGGCCTGACCGATGACGATCGGGCCAGCACCAATGATCAGTATGGATTTTATATCTGTTCTTTTAGGCATTCTCGCGCCGAATTTCAGCCGCCTTCGCAGTCGCACAAATTGGCGCGGTTGGTACACTAAGAGACTGCATTCCGCAAAGAGAAAAGGTGTGTGCCGGTGATAACTATCAATCGTTGCCGGAATTTCTGCCGGAAAGCGGTTTGAGGCGGAGGCGCATGACATTGGCGGGGCATGACCCCAGGTCGATCGGTCCGGCACGATCTGCGGTTCTTTTGAAATGTCCATCAGGGTTAACGAATCGTGTTGCACAGTTGCAACGCTGACGACGTGAATGGCCTGATGGGCCGTCAGCTGCCCGGCTTCGTCTTGACACTGTGGCATCGCCATGGCGTTTTAGCGGTTGCTTTTGGATGGCAATTCAATCCGCAAAAGAGCGAATTCGGAGATTACAAAATGAAGCGGGTGGTATGCGCGGCATTGTTCGCAGTAGCCGGCCTGGCGGTCACACAGTCCGCCGGTGCCAAGGAAACGGTGATCAATAACGTCAAGTACAATTTCTCTGCAGCGCCTTGGAAACTCGACAAGAAATTCCTTCCACAGGTCGTGCCGTACAGCACGGCGGAGAAACCAGGAACCGTTGTCATCAATACAAGGCGGCGTTACCTGTACTATGTGTTGGGGGACGGCAAGGCGAAGCGTTACGGCGTCGGCGTCGGCCGTTGGGGGTTCAAGTGGTCCGGTACGGAGAAGATTTCGAAGAAGTCGGAGTGGCCGGA